>NZ_DASRXZ010000063.1:0-12926 GCF_035687345.1 Microbacterium sp. | reverse complement strand
CGCGAGATCCTTCGCGACGAGCACGAACGGATGGCCCGGGTCGGGCACGCCCGGAGCCGGGAGCCCGCGCAGCCGTGCGATCACCCGCTGCGCGACGTCGTCGAGGTCGGCCGCGCGCTCGCCGAGGTATCCGCCCAGCGCCGTGAGCTGCTCGCGGAACGAGGCGAACGCGTCGTAGACGGCGAACTCTCCCGTCTTGCCCTTCGCGATGCGGTCGTCGACCTCTTGCTCGAGCGTCGGATCCTCGGCCATCATGGCCTGCGCCTCGAGCACGTCCCGCGCCTTGCCGCCGGCTTTCTCGCCCCGCTCCTCCAGCTCGCGCGCGACGGCCGAGACCGCTTCGCGCACGCGGGCCGTCTCCTCCTCGACGCTGCGCGTGCTCTGCTCGTCGGGCGGCGGGGGCAGGGGCTCGGCCATGCGGGCAACGGGGCCCTGCGCGACGCCGAGGCCGATGCCGACTCCTCTCAGCTCAGGCATCCTCACTCCGCGTCGTGGTCGGTCGTGAGCAGTTCGCTCAGCTTGTCGAGCGCCGCTTCGGCGTCGTCGCCGTCGGCCGTGAGCGTGACGTAGTCGCCCTGCTCGACGCCCAGCGCGATGACCCCGAGGATGCTCGCGGCGTTCACGGGCGAGCCCGAGTCCTTCGCGATCGTGATCGGGATGCCGGCGTCCTTCGCCGCCTGGGCGAAGATCTTGGCGGGTCGTGCGTGCAGACCGTGCGACGATCCGATGCGGACCGTCCTGGAGACCTGGGGCATGTCTTGACCTTTCTCGATGTCGATCGGACTCACGTGTCGACGTCTGCGGAACCCTGCCTCTCGACGGGGGTCGTCGTGTGCGGGGGAGCCCCCGCGGCCGGAGAAGTCCCCCCGGAATCTCCGACCGCGTCGCGGACCAGTGCGAGGGTCCGCGTGCCGTCCAGGTCCGAGAAGACGTCGGGCGGCAGCAGAACGACGGCGGTGCCGCGCAGGGCGGCGTCGCGCTTGATGCGCGCGACCGAGTCGGAGAGGTGCGGGCCGACCAGTACGACGTCGGCGGCGTCGAGGTCGATGGGCAGCGACTGCTCGGTGCCGGCGAACGCGGTGTACGGAAGACCCTGGTCGTGCGCGGCGTGCCGCACGCGCTGAGCGACGAACGTGCTCGATGCGCCAGCTCCGCAGACCACCAGGATCCTCATCGACCCGCCTCCTCGTCTTCGCCATTCTTGTGAAAACGCTGAGAGGCGACAACCACCCCTTCTTCCGCGGGGGAGGAAATCCGCGACAGGCGCTCCCGTCGGGCGCAACGGGGCGGCCCCGCCCGTCGCGGCTCGTGGTTGACTGATTCGAAGGGCGGCGCGACGCTGCGCCGGTTTCGGAGGGGACGGCGTGACGCGAGCGAGACAGGACCGGCTGCTGGGCCTTCTCGTGCGCGACGGAGACTGGGTCACGGCCGCCGCGCTGGCCGACTCCCTTGGGGTCACCCCGCGAAGCGTGCGCTCGTACGTCACCGCGATCAACGCGCGGGTGGCGCCCTCCGTCGCGGTCGAGTCCGGGCCGCGCGGCTATCGGGCGACGACGGATGCCGCAGCCGCGCTGCGCGCGGGTCCCGCCGACGAGGGCACCCCGCGTGACCGCCTCCACACGCTCGTGCGCCGCCTGCTCGACGACCCCGACGGCATCGACGTGTTCGAGACCGCCGACTCGCTGTTCGTGAGCCCCGCGACCCTCGACGCCGACCTCGCTCGCGTACGCGGACTGCTCGGCGGGACGGAGCTCACCCTCGAGCGCTCGCAGTCGCGCGCGCGGCTGGTCGGCACCGAGGTCGCGCAGAGGCGGCTGCTGAGTCGTCTCGCGCACGACGAGATGGACGCCGGCTCGTTCGACCTCGCCGCGCTGCGCCGCTCGCTGGGCGAGGACTCGGTCGGGGCGCGCGCGTTCGGCCCGTTCAAGACCGAGCTGGTCGAGAGGCTCGGCGGGCTCGGGTGGTTCGTCAACGAGATCGGCATCGCCGATGTCGTGATGCACATCGCCATCGCGGCAGACCGCGTCGCCCACGGGCGCCCGCTCGAGAACGCGGGCGCCGCCGACAGCGCGCCGCAGGGCGAGGTCGCCGACATCATCGGCGCCCTCGCCGAGAAGCACCTCGGCGTGCGGCTGGGCCGGGGCGACCTCCAGCACCTCTCGACGCTCGTGCTCACGCGGGTCGTGGCGCCCGGGGCATCCGGCTCGGCACCTGGAGAGCGCGCCCGCGCGCGGGTCGATGCCGAGATCGAGGCGGCCGTGCGCGAGGTCGTGGAGCGGGCGGCCGCGGAGTTCCTCGTCGACATCGTCCACCCCGACTTCGTGCTGCGGCTCGCGCTGCACGTGCAGAATCTCGCGCAGCGCGCCCGCGAGCGCGCGTGGTCGCGCAACCCGCTCACCAGGTCGCTCAAGTCGACGTACCCGATGATCTTCGAGGTCGCGGTGTTCATCGCGGTCGGCCTGCAGGAGCGCCTGGGCATCCCGCTGCCCGACGATGAGATCGCGTACATCGCGATGCACATCGGCGGGCAGCTCGAGCGCAACCGCCGCGCCGAAGAGCTGCTGACGGCCACGATCGTGTGCCCCGGGTACTACGAGCTGCACGAGCTGCTGCGCTCGAGCGTCGACCGTTCGCTCGGCCGCGCGGTGGAGGTCGTGGGGGTAGAGACGCGCGTCGACCCCGACTGGGACCGCATCGACTCGGACATCGTCCTCACGACGATCGATCCGCCCCCGGGCCACGGGGAGCGGTTCGTGCGGATCAAGCCGTTCCTCACGGAGGCCGACATCGAGCGCGTGCAGACGGTGGCGAGCCGCATCCGCCGTTCCCGACGCCTGCGGCGCCTCCGCGCGGAGCTCGAGCGGTACTTCGAGCCTTCGGCGTTCCTTCGGCTGCCCGACGACCTCGACCCGGATGCCGCCGAGCGCGGCCCGCGCGAAGAGGATGTGATCCGCGCGCTCGGCGCACGCCTCGTCACCCTCGGGGTCATCGACGACGAGTACATCGAGCGCTCGATCGAGCGCGAGCGGCTGTCGTCCACAGCCTTCACTGACGCGCTCGCGGTGCCGCACGCGCTCGCGATGACGGCGGCGCGCACGTCGATCGCGATCGGGATCGCCGAGCCGTCGATGCCGTGGGGCGAGGGGCGTGTGCAGGTCGTGGCGCTCGTCGCCTTCTCGGAAGCCGACCGCGAGGCGTTCCAGACCGTTTTCGAGCAGTTCGTCGAGGTGTTCAGCGAACGCGACAGCGTGCAGCGGATCGTCCGGCGTGCGACCGACTTCGGCGGCTTCCTCGACGAGCTCGTCGCCGTGATCGACGGCTGAGCCGCCGCATCCGGACTCGTGTTGTTCGGGGCGCGTTCCCGGCTTCGGGGCGCAGGATATCCGCCCCGAAGTCGGATATCCGCCCCGAACGGCGGAATCACGAAGGGGCTACCCGCGACGGAGCCGCTCCTGGAGACCGCGCCGGACCGTCGGCCACTCGTGCGGGAGGATCGAGAAGACGACCGTGTCGCGCAGCGTTCCGTCCGGGCCGAAGCGGTGGTTGCGCAGCACGCCGTCCTGCTTCGCGCCGAGCCGCGCGATCGCCTCGCGGGACTGACGGTTGTGCCAATGCGTGCGGAACTCGACCGCGATCGCGTCGCACTCGTCGAACGCGTGGCCGAGCAGGAGCAGCTTCGCGGCCGTGTTGACGGCGGTGCGCTGCGCCGAGAGCGCGATCCACGTGGAGCCGATCTCGACGTGACGGTTGGGCTGGTCGATGTGGCAGTACGTGGTCATGCCCACGACCCGGCCCGTCTCGAGCCGCCGGATCGCCCACGGGTTCATGTGCCCCTCGGCGTGCCACGCGAGCCGCTGATCGATCTCGGCGTGGACCTCGCTCGGCGCGGGGACCGAGGTGTACCAGGCGCGGTCGAGGCCTTCCGCGGCGACGGCGAGATCGGCCGCATGGTCGTGCGAGAGGGGCTCCAGGCGCACGAAGTCGTTCTCGAGCGCGATCGGGGTGTTCAACAGCACGAATCGAGCCTAGAGCCGACGGATGCCGCACCCAGCCGCATCACGGATCGGAACGCATCGCCGCCTCGGCGGCCGCGGCCCCCTTCGCCGGGTCGCCGGACGCGGCCGCCACGCGCGCGGCGGCGAGCGCCCGCCGGCCCGCGGGCAGGCCCACCGCCGCGCCGACGGCGACGAACGTCAGGAGGCCCGCCGCGACCAGCAGCGCCTCGATCGAGACGACATCGGCGAGCGGCCCGAACACGAGCATGCCGATCGGCATCGCGACGGCCATGACGATGCCGACGAACCCGAACACTCGTCCCTGCCGCTCGGGCTCGACGGTCTCCTGCAGGAGCGTCATCGACGGCGTCGAGAAGAACGGCACGGCGAGGCCCACGAGGAACATGAAGCCGAAGAACACCCACACGGTCGGCGACAGCCCGAGCCCCACCGACAGCACGCCGAACACGAGCGACGAGACCACGATGAGCCCGATGCGGCTGCGCTTCGCGAAGAACGACGCGACGAGGACGCCGCCGAGCATCATGCCGACGCTGAACGCGACCTCGAGGATCGCGAGGTTCACGACATCCTGCGTCTCGCCCGCGGGGAACGAGCGCACGATCATGAGCGGCGTGAGGTTCGAGGGCGCGACCATCAGCAGGAAGATGATCGCGAACAGCACGAGCAGCCACCGCACGAACGCGTGGTGGACGATGTAGCGCACGCCGTCGACGAGGTCGGCGAAGTAGCCCACGTGCGCGTCGGCCGCCCGGCGGATCGTCGGCACCGGGATGAAGGCGAGGATGCCGATGCCGATGACCGCCGTCACGACGTCGATGAAGAAGATCGGCACGAGTGACGCGGCAGCGCCACCCGTCGCGGCGGACGCCCACGCGTAGATGCCGCCCGCCGCGGCCGGAGCGAGGAGGGCGAGCGCCGACTGGATCGACCCGTTGATGCCGTTGACGCGGATGAGGTTGCGCGTCGGCACGATCTGCGGGACGAGCGCCGACACGGCGGGCAGCTGAATGCCCTGACCCACCGATCGGATCGCGAGCGTCAGGAAGATCAGCCACACGGCGTCGTAGCCCGTCATCATGATGAGCGCGAGGGCGAGGGTGGACGCGGCGATCGCGGCATCCGCCCCCATGATGATGAGCTTGCGGTTGTGCCGGTCGGCCCACACTCCCGCGAAGATCGACACGACCGCCTGCGGGAGAAACCCGAACACGGCCGCGAGCATCATGACGAGCCCCGACTGGTACGTGATCGTGAGGTACCAGAACACCGCGTACTGCACCAGCATCGACCCGAACAGGCTGACCGTCTGGCCGCTCAGGAACATGACGGTGCGCCGCAGCCAGTGCGGGGGGTCCGGCTGCTCGGGCTGCTCGGAGTGCTCCGAGCCGACGGTGGGCGTCGCGCCGGTCTCGGCGGCCAGGACGTCGGGTGCGCCCGCGAGCGCCGGCGCCGTCAGCGGGGACTCCGGCGCGGCGGGCGGGCGGTCGGGCGGAGGGGGAGCGGATGCAGCATCCGTGTCGTCATCTCGTTGCGTGACCATCGATCCGCTCTCTCCAGGACTATCCGAGGCCACTCACGATATATCGCGTCTCGCCCTTCGCGCAACAACCGGCGCGCCACCTCAGGAGAGCTCGTCGAGCAGGCTCTTGACCCCCGCCGCGAGCGCCGCGATCCGGGCCTTCGCGTCGTCGGCGGAGTCACCGCGCGCATCGAGGTACAGCTTGAGCTTCGGCTCCGTGCCGCTCGGCCGCACGACGAGCCGCGAGCCGTCGGCGAGCGTGTACCGCAGCACGTCCGCGGGCGGCACGCCGTCCGACCCTTCGAGCAGGTCGTCCACGCTGTCAACTTCGACATCGCCGATGGACGACGGATGCTGCGTCCGCAGCGCCCCCATGATGCGACCGATCACCGACAGGTCGTCCACGCGCACCGACACCTGGTCGCTCGCGAAGAAGCCGAACGTCTCGTCGAACTCGTCGAGGAGGTCGGAGAGGGTCTTCCCCCGCTCGCGCGCTTCCGCCACCATGCCGAGGAGCGCGACCGCGGCCGAGATGCCGTCCTTGTCGCGCACGGTCTCAGGGTTCACGAGGTATCCGAGCGCCTCTTCGTAGCCGAACACGAGACCGGGCGCGCGCGAGATCCATTTGAACCCCGTCAGCGTCGCGTGGAAATCCAGCCCGTAATGGCGCGCGACCACCTCGAGCCCCGGCGACGACACGAGCGAGCATGCGAGTGAGGCACCGTCGATGTGGCCGGACTCGGCCGCGAGGCGCGCCGCGCGCCAGCCGAGCAGCAGTCCGACCTGGTTGCCCGTGAGGCGCCGCCAGCCGCCTTCGGCGGACTCGTCGGGGACGGCGACGGCGAGCCGGTCGGCGTCGGGGTCGTTCGCGATGATGAGCTCGGCGTCCGCTTCGCGGGCCGTCTTGTACGCGAGGTCCATCGCACCCGGCTCCTCCGGATTGGGGAACGCGACGGTAGGGAACGTGCCGTCCGGCTCGAGCTGCTCCGGGACGGTCGTCGGCTGCGGGTAGCCTGCTGCGTCGACGATGCGCGAGAAGGTCTCCCACCCCACGCCGTGCATCGCGGTGTAGACCCACGTGAGTCCGTCCGCCCCCGCGGGCGCGGGCGCGACCGCGGCGGTCGCCTCGACGTACGCGTCGACGAGCGACTCGGGCGCCGTCTCGAATGCGACCGAGCGCGGGAGGGATGTGATGTCGCCCTCGGCTGCGACGCGCTCGATGTGCGCGGAGATCTCGGCGTCGGCGGGCGGGACGATCTGCGCGCCGTCGTCCTCGCCTCCGAGGTACACCTTGTAGCCGTTGTCGTCGGGCGGGTTGTGGCTCGCCGTGACCATGACGCCCGCCGCGGCTCCGAGCTCGCGCACGGCGAACGCGAGCACCGGCGTCGGGAGCTTGCGCGGCAGTATCACGGCGCGCAGCCCCGCACCCGTGAACAGCTCGGCCGAATCGCGTGCGAACACGTCGGAGTTCCGCCGCCCGTCGTAGCCGATGACGACGAGCGGGGGGTCTGCGGCATCCGGATCCGCCTTCTCGAGCACATAGGCGGCAAGGCCCGCCGCCGCCTGCGCGACCAGCACGCGATTCATGCGGTTGCTGCCGGCGCCGAGCGCCCCGCGCAGCCCCGCCGTGCCGAATTGCAGGCGAGTTCCGAAGCGGTCCTCGAGGTCGGCGATCGCGTCGGAGTCGCCCGACTCCGCGCGCTCGATGATCTCCCGGAGCTCGGCGCGGGTCTCGCCGTCCGGATCCTGCGCGAGCCACGCCCGCGCCTTCTCGAGCACCGACTCGTTCACAGCGCCCCGACGATTCCGGCCAGGAGCTTGGAGATGACCGGCTCCGCCTGGCGGCCCGCCTCGATCACCTCCTGGTGGCTCAGGGGAGTGGTCTGGATGCCGGCGGCCATGTTCGTGATGAGCGACATGCCGAGCACCTCCATGCCCGCCTCTCGCGCCGCGATGGCCTCCAGCGCGGTCGACATCCCGACGATGTGACCGCCCATGGTCTTCGCCATGCGCACCTCGGCGGGGGTCTCGTACTGCGGGCCGCGGAACTGGCAGTACACGCCCTCGTCGAGGGTCGGGTCGATCGTGCGCGCGAGGTCGCGCAGACGGATCGAGTACAGATCGGTGAGGTCGACGAAGGTCGCGCCCTCGAGCGGGCTCGCGGCGGTCAGGTTGATGTGGTCGCTGATGAGCACGGGCTGGCCGGGACGCCACGTGCTCTTCACACCACCGGCGCCGTTGGTGAGCACCATGATGCGTGCGCCCGTCGCGGCGGCCGTGCGCACGCTGTGCACGACGCGCCGCACCCCGTGGCCCTCGTAGAAATGCGTGCGCGATCCGATCACCAGCACGCGCTTGCCGCGCGGTGTGACGATGCTGCGGAGCGTGCCGGCGTGACCGACGACCGCGGACTTCACGAAGCCGGTCACCTCGGTGGCAGGGATCTCGACGGTCGTCTCGCCGATGAGGTCCGCCGCCTTGCCCCATCCGCTGCCGAGGGTGACGGCGATGTCGTGGCGCTCGACCCGGGTGAGTCGCGCGATGTCTCCTGCGGCCTGCTCGGCCACGGCGAACGGATCGGCGGCGGGATCGTCGAGCGGATTGTCGATGGTGTTCGGCATGCCCTTACGGTAGCGCCGCGGACCGCCCCGGGCCACGGATGCCGCCCCCGCGGTCGTGGCGACGCGTCGCGACTGAAAGAATGGTCGTCATGTCTGTGAGCTTCGAGCGCACCCAGAGCGTCGCGATCATCGGCGGCGGCCCCGGCGGCTACGAAGCGGCTCTCGCCGCAGCCCAGCTCGGAGCGGAGGTCACCGTCGTCGAACGGGCCGGTGTCGGAGGCTCGGCGGTCATCACCGACGTCGTGCCCTCGAAGTCGCTCATCGCCACCGCCGACGCCGCCGTCGCGATCGCGGGAGCGAGCGACCTCGGCGTGCAGCTGTTCGCCAAGGGCAAGGACGGAAAGCCGCTCAAGCCCGAGATCGCGATCAACCTGGGCGCGGTCAACCGGCGGCTCCTCTCGCTCGCGCGGCAGCAGTCCGACGACATGCGCGCGTCGCTCGTCGAGGCGGGCGTCCGCATCGTCTCGGGCCACGGACGCCTCGAGGGCCCGCACGCGGTCGTCGTGTCGACCGGCCCGGGCGGCACCGACTTCGACCGCATCGAGGCCGACACGCTCGTCGTGTCGACGGGCTCGTCGCCGCGCATCCTGCCCAGCGCGGTGCCCGACGGTGAGCGCATCCTCACGTGGACCCAGCTCTATGACATGACGGCGCTGCCCGAGCACCTCATCGTGGTCGGCTCGGGCGTCACGGGAGCCGAGTTCGCGGGCGCCTACATGAACCTCGGCGCGAAGGTCACGCTCGTGTCGAGCCGCGAGCACGTCCTCCCCGGCGAGGACCGCGACGCGGCGGCCGTGCTCGAGAAGGTCTTCAAGCGCGGAGGCATGACCGTGCTCGGCAAGTGCCGCGCGCAGAGCGTCGAGCGGCACGGCGACACCGTCGTCGTGACGCTGTCGGACGGTCGCACCGTCGAGGGCAGCCACTGCCTCATGGCCGTCGGCTCGATCCCCAACACGCAGGGGATCGGCCTCGAGGAGGCGGGCGTGCAGATGACCGAGTCGGGCCACATCCAGGTCAACCGCGTCGCGCGGACGTCGGTGCCGAACATCTACGCCGCCGGCGACTGCACGACGTTCATCCCGCTCGCGTCGGTCGCCTCGATGCAGGGCCGCACCGCGATCTTCCACGCTCTCGGTGACGCCGTGATCCCGCTCGAGCCGCGTCGCATCACGTCGAACATCTTCACCGCACCCGAGATCGCGACCGTCGGCTGGCAGGAGAAGGACGTCGACGAGGGCCTCATCAACGGCGTGGTCCACAAGCTCCCGCTCGCCGCGAACGCGCGCGCGAAGATGATGGGCATCAAAGACGGGTTCGTGAAGATCATCGCCCACTCCGGCAGCGGCACGGTGGTCGGCGGTGTCATCGTCGGCCCGCGCGCGTCGGAGCTCATCTACCCGATCGCGATCGCCGTCGAGCGTCGCCTCACCGTCGACCAGGTGTCGCGCGTGTTCGCGGTGTATCCGTCGCTGTCGGGCAGCATCACGGATGCCACGCGCGCGATGCACATCGTCGACCAGACGGGCGCGGTCACCGGCTGACGCGGGGTGCGGATGCCGCGGCATCCGTCTCGTCGAGGTTCGGACCTGTGCGGCCGTCTCGCCGATCGTTCGCCGCGGCCGTCGAGATCGCGCGAATGACGCCCGCCCGGTGCGCACGATCGTCATTTGCGCAATCTCGGCGCGTGTGGGCGAGGAGCCGGGACTACGGCAGCGTGAGGTTCGGCTCAGGGTCGATGCGCACCATGTAGGCCCCCGCCTCGCCGTGCGGGTCGACCAGGACCGCGATCCCGGGGCGTGCGGTCGTCAGGTCGAGGGCGACCCCTCCCGGGCACTCGAGCTCGTAGGTCTCGGAGGGCTCGGCGGGCTCGGACCCCTCGTCGTCCAGTCCGGAGAGCGTGATGGTCACCTGCTGGGGGCCGCCGCAGTCGACGATGACCAGGTGTTCGCCGGCGGGGAGGGTGGCGTCGCGCGTGTCGGACGCGGCGACCGTCCCCGGGTCGCCGAACGAACCCCAGAATCGCGTTGTCGCGGCCGCTTCGTCTCGCGCGGCGAACTCGGCGAAGTGGGTCACCCAGTCGTCCGCGGGTCGCTCGTAGGGCGCGTCGGACGCAGGCGGTGTTGCGGCGAACACGGGCGTCGGCAGGCTCTCGGGGGTGGCGGCGGAGCATCCGACGAGGACCATGGCGGATGCCACGACGAACGGCAGGCGACGGGGGGTCATGCACGCAACCTATCGGTTCCCCCGCGCACCGGACCGCCCGCGGCGCGCCGAGATTGCGCGGACGACCGCCCCCGCGCCGTCGCGATCGGTGTTCGCGCAATCTCGAGGGGTCCCGACCCGGGGACCGGGGTCGGATCCGGCGAAGCGGATGCCGGGCGAGGCGCGGCGCGTCAGGTGATCGTGAGCAGCTGGTGACCGGCCGACACCGTCGCGCCGGGATCGGCGTTGATCGAGCCGATCACGCCGTCCTTGTGCGCCTGGATCGGCTGCTCCATCTTCATGGCCTCGAGCACGACGACCAGGTCGCCCTTCACGACCTGCTGGCCCTCCTCGACGGCGACCTTCACGATCGTCGCCTGCATCGGCGCCTTGACGGCGTCGCCGGATGCTCCCGCGACCACGGTCGGCGCGTGCGAGCGGCGCGAGGGCGGAACCGCTGCGGGGCGGCCGGCCGCGGTCGGCGTCGTCACGATGCGGTCGGGAAGGCTCACCTCGAGCCGCTTGCCGGCGACCTCGACCACGACCGTGTGGCGGTGCTCGGTGGGCTTGGGTGCCTCGAGCTCGCCGTCCCACGGCGGGATGTCGTTCTCGAACTCGGTCTCGATCCAGCGCGTGTACACGCCGAATCGACCGTCCTCGGCGGTGAATGCGGGGTCGCGCACGACGCGGCGGTGGAAGGGGAGCACGGTCGGGAGTCCCGCGACCTCGAACTCGTCGAGTGCGCGGCGGGCGCGTTCGAGCGCCTCGGCGCGGTCGCGGCCGGTCACGATGATCTTCGCGAGCAGCGAGTCGAATGCGCCGCTCACCGAGTCGCCCGCCGTCACGCCGGAGTCGAGGCGGATGCCGGGGCCGCCGAACGTCTTGAACACGTGGATCGGTCCGGGCTGCGGGAGGAAGTTGCGCCCGGGGTCCTCGCCGTTGATGCGGAACTCGATCGAGTGGCCCTCGGTCGCAGGATCGTCGTAGCCGAGCTCCTCGCCTTCGGCGAGGCGGAACTGCTCGCGCACGAGGTCGATGCCGGTGACCTCCTCCGACACGGGGTGCTCGACCTGGAGACGCGTGTTCACCTCGAGGAACGAGATCGTGCCGTCGGCGCCGATGAGGAACTCGCACGTTCCCGCGCCGACGTAGCCGACCTCGCGCAGGATCGCCTTCGACGACTCGTAGAGGATGCGGTTCTGCTCATCGGTCAGGAACGGCGCGGGCGCCTCCTCGACGAGCTTCTGGTGGCGGCGCTGCAGCGAGCAGTCGCGTGTCGAGACGACGACGACGTTGCCCGCCGCATCCGCCAGGCACTGCGTCTCGACGTGGCGGGGCTTGTCGAGGTACTTCTCGACGAAGCACTCGCCGCGCCCGAACGCCGTGATGGCCTCGCGCGTCGCGGACTCGAACAGCTCGGGGACCTCGTCGAGCGTGCGGGCGACCTTCAGACCGCGCCCGCCGCCGCCGTACGCGGCCTTGATCGCGATCGGCAGCCCGTGCTGCTCGGCGAAGGCCACGACCTCGCTCGCGTCGGCGACCGGTCCGGGCGTGCCGGGGGCGAGGGGGGCGCCGACCTTCTCGGCGACGTGACGCGCGGTGACCTTGTCGCCGAGGGCCTCGATCGCCTCGGGCGACGGCCCGATCCACGTGAGGCCCGCCGCCATGACGGCGCGCGCGAACTCGGCGTTCTCGGCGAGGAAGCCGTAGCCGGGGTGGATGGCGTCGGCGCCGGAGCGGCGCGCGACCGACAGGATCTTCTCGATCGACAGGTACGTGTCGGCGCTCGTGGAGCCTTCGAGGGAGTACGCCTCGTCGGCGAGGCGGGCGTGGAGCGCGTCGCGGTCCTGGTCGGCGTAGACGGCGACGGATGACTTGCCTGCGTCGCGTGCGGCGCGGATGACGCGTACGGCGATCTCGCCGCGGTTGGCAATGAGAACCTTGGCGATTCGAGGCATGGATGCCAGCCTACCGAGCGGCCACCCGCGCGATTTGGGTGCATCGCACAAGAACGCACGAAGAACGTGGGCGTCCAACTACAAGGCGTTTCGCCCCTCCGTCACCCTTCGTGCGAGCCCCCCGACGGTGAGCTGCGCACCCAGAGATCCGTCCATGCGACTCCGAGCTCGCGCACGAGCCGCCGCAGCGTCGACAGCGACATGCCGACCACCGTCGACGGATCGCCCTCGACGCGATCGATGAACGGTCCGCCGAGACTGTCGATGGTGAAGGCGCCGGCGACGTGGAGGGGTTCCTCCGATGCGATGTAGGCGTCGATCTCGGCATCCGTCAGATCACCGGCGAAGAAGACGGATGCCTCGGCCACCCCGTGCGCCTCGCGAGGCGACTCGCCCGGCCGCACGCGCACGACGGCGTGCCCCGAATGCAGAACCCCCGAGCGCCCCCGTATCGCATGCCAGCGCTGGCGCGCGGCCTCGGGCGTATACGGCTTGCCGAGCACGGCGCCGTCGAAGAGGAACATCGAGTCGCCGCCGATGACGATGCCGTCGAAATGCGGATCGTCGTCGGCGAGGCGCGCCGCCACGTCCGCCGCCTTGCGCCGCG
>NZ_DASRXZ010000062.1:0-11785 GCF_035687345.1 Microbacterium sp. | reverse complement strand
ACGACGGAGTGAGCCTCCGCCGCGGCGTCGCGCGCCGGATCAGGACGCGCGGGCCTCGCCGAGCGCATACGGGGCCAGGCGGCCGGAGAGGACGGCCGGCACGCGGGCGTGCAGACGGGTCCCCTCCTCACCGTGCTCCTGGGCGAGGATGAGGCCGTGCTCGTGGACCGCGGAGACGAGATCACCGCGGTCGTAGGGCACGAGGACATCCACCTCCACCTCGGGCAGCGGGAGGGCCGCCTCGATGGCCGTGCGCAGCTCGTCGACGCCCTCGCCCGTGCGGGACGAGACGAAGTGCGCCTTCGGCTCGAGGCCGCGCAGCACCATGCGCGTGCCGTCGTCGACGAGGTCGGCCTTGTTGAACACGACGAGCTCGGGGAGATCTCGCGCGCCCACATCGCCGATGACGTCCCGCACGGTCGCGAGCTGGGCAGCAGGGTCGGGGTGCGAGCCGTCGACGACATGGAGGATGACGTCTGCGTCGCCGACCTCCTCGAGGGTCGACCGGAACGCCTCGACGAGCTGGTGCGGCAGGTTGCGCACGAAGCCGACCGTGTCGGTCAGCGTGTACACGCGGCCGTCCGAGGTCTCGGAGCGCCGCACGGTCGCGTCGAGGGTGGCGAACAGAGCGTTCTCGACGAGCACGCCTGCGCTCGTGAGCCGGTTCAGCAGCGACGACTTGCCGGCGTTCGTGTAACCGGCTATCGCGACCGACGGCACGGTGTTGCGCTTGCGCTCGGCGCGCTTCGCCTCGCGGGCGGGCGCGAAGTCGCGGATCTGGCGGCGCAGCTGCGCCATGCGGGTCCGGATGCGGCGGCGATCGAGCTCGATCTTCGTCTCACCGGGTCCGCGCGAGCCCATGCCCGCACCGCCCGCACCGACCTGGCCACCGGCCTGGCGGCTCATCGACTCACCCCAACCGCGCAGTCGCGGCAGGAGGTACTCGAGCTGCGCGAGTTCGACCTGAGCCTTGCCCTCGCGGCTCTTCGCGTGCTGGCTGAAGATGTCGAGGATGACGGTCGTGCGGTCGATGACCTTGACCTTCACGACATCCTCCAGCGCACGGCGCTGGCTGGGCGCGAGCTCGGTGTCGGCGATCACGGTGTCGGCTCCGACGGCGGCGACGATGTCGTGCAGCTCGTGGGCCTTGCCGCGCCCGACGTAGGTGGCAGGATCCGGATGCGGCCGCCGCTGCAGCACGCCGTCGAGCACGACAGCGCCCGCCGTCTCGGCGAGGGCCGCGAGCTCGCGCAGCGAATTCTCGGCGTCCTCCTGCGCGCCCTGCGGGTGCACGCCGACGAGGACGACGTTCTCGAGGCGCAGCTGCCGGTACTCGACCTCGGTGACGTCTTCGAGCTCGGTGGAGAGCCCCGGCACGCGACGCAGCGCGGCGCGCTCCTCGCGATCCCACTGGTCGCCGTCGGTGTCGACCTGCGCGACCGTGGTCTCGTCCTGCAGCGCCTGCGCGGCGCCGAAGACACGAACCCCGGACCGCCCATCGGCGCGCGAGAGCACCCTGTCGACGGGGTCGACGAGGGTCTCTTCGGTGCTTCGGGGTGTCGTGGTGTCGGTCATTCGTTCCTCTCGTGGAGCCTCGGCCGAGGCATCCGTAAACTCTACGCTCAGCCGCTGTCGCGGCCTACCCGGTACGCTCGCTCCCATGTCGAGCGATCACTACTTCAGTGCGTCGCCGGCGAGCGCCGAGAATCTGCGACGCATCCGGGTCACGCTCGCCGGTCGTGACGTCGAGGTCACGACCGCCGCAGGCGTGTTCAGTCCCGATCACATCGACTCCGGGACGGGCGTGCTCCTCGCGAACACACCGCCGGCGCCGCCGGGCGGCGCCTTTCTGGACTTGGGCTGCGGATGGGGCCCGATCGCGTTGAGCCTCGCCCTGCAGTCGCCTCACGCCACTGTGTGGGCCGTCGATGTCAACGAGCGGGCTCTCGACCTCGTGCGGCGCAACGCGGAGTCGCTGGGACTCGAGAATGTCAACGCCGTGCTGCCCGACGATGTTCCCGACGACATCGCGTTCCGCACGATCCGATCGAACCCACCGATCCGCGTCGGCAAGAACCAGCTGCACGGGCTGCTCGAGCGCTGGATCCCGCGGCTGGCCGAACGCAGCGACGCGTGGCTCGTCGTGCAGCGCAACCTCGGGTCGGATTCGCTGCAGCGGTGGCTCGCCGCGACGTTCGACACGGGGTACAGCGTGCAGCGCGCCGCCACCGGCCGCGGATTCCGCGTCATCCGCGTGCGGCGCCACGGCACCCCGCCGACGGAGCCGGTCGACCTCGCCTGACCCTCCGCCTCCCCCAGCCCCGATCGCTGAGCGAGGACACGAAGCGACCGAGACGAAGCGCGCGCCCCGCGACATCCCGGATGCCTCAGGCCAGCGACACCTCGCCCGAGAACACGAGCGTGGCGGGTCCCGAGAGCAGCACGTGCTCACCGTCGGCGTCACGGCGAACCCGCACGCCGAGTGTTCCACCGGGCACATCCACCGTCCAGCGGTCGGGCGCGGCCTCTCCCGCCCAGTGACGAACCGCGAGTGCCGCCGCAGCGACCCCGGTTCCGCAGCTCAGCGTCTCGCCGACCCCGCGCTCGAAGACGCGCATCCGGATCGATCCGACCCCGTCGCGCACGAGCGGGTCGCTCGGGACGACGAACTCGATGTTCGCGCCGTGCGGCGGCGGCGGGTCGAGCACCGGCTGCACGGTGAGGTCGAGTCCGTCGAGCTCGCGCGACGAGCCGAGCGCGACGACGATGTGCGGGTTGCCCACGTCGATGCCCTGCCCGGGGCGGGCGACATCGAGCCCGCGAGCGCGCACGAGCGCGTCGACATCCGTCCGCCACACGCCCAGGTCGACCTCGAAGCCGTTGGGCGCCGTCGTCACCGTCTTGACGCCGGCCCGTGTGCCGATCGGCAGCGTTCCGCCACCGGGCAGCGACGCGAAGCCCGCCTGCAGCAGGTAGCGAGCGAACACACGCACGCCGTTGCCGCACATCTCGGCTTTCGAACCGTCGGCGTTGCGGTAGTCCATGAACCACTCGGCGTCGGGCGTCGCCGCGCCCTCCTCGATCGCCGACGAGCGCACGACACGCAGGATGCCGTCGGCACCGATGCCGAACCGGCGATCGCACAGCGCCGCCACCTGGTCGTCGCTGAGGTCGAGGTCGCCGTCGCGGTCGGCGACGATGACGAAGTCGTTGCCGGTGCCGTGGCCCTTCGTGAACGGGATGAGCGGCATCCCTCAATCCTAGGGTCGCGCCGTCAGGCGTCGGCGATGAGGCGCTTGCCCGTCGCCCAGATGTCGAACGGCTCGTAGCCGAGCGCGTCGTAGAAGCCTCGAGCCGCGACGTTGTCGGGTCGCACCATGAGCTGCACCTTGGGGCATCCCATGGCTTCCAGTCGCCGCTCCGCCTCTCCGACGAGCGCGCGTCCGATGCCCTCGCCGCGACGAGCGGGATCGCTCGCGAGGTAGTACAGCCAGCCGCGGTGTCCGTCGTAACCCGCCATGACCGACCCCACCACCTCGGCGTCGTCGACCGCGACGAGGAAGAGCTCGGGTTGCACCCGGAGCTTGCGCTCGATGTCTTGGCGAGGGTCGTTCCACGGGCGCGTGAGCCCCGCGGCGTGCCATAGGGCGATGACGGACTCGGTGTCGGGACGCTGGAACGGACGGATGCGGAAGCTCACTCCGCCCACTCTGCCAGGGTCGCGGCATCCGCCCCGGCGTCTGTCCACACGACGCCCGCGTACCTGCGGAACCACGACACCTGCCGGCGCGCGTAGCGCCGCGTGAGGGCCTGCGTCTCGGCGATCGCCTCGGCCTCGGTGGCCTCGCCTTTCAGCTGAGCGAGCGCTTGCGCGTAACCGATCGCGCGACGCGCGGTGACGCCTCGCTCGAGTCCCTGCTCGCGCAGTCGCGCGACCTCGTCGACCAGGCCGTCCGCCCACATGCGCTCGACACGGGCGTCGAGACGAACGACGAGCTCGTCACGCGGAGCCTGCACCCCGATGATGCGGGTCGACGGATGCCACCGCACGGGTTCGTCGGGAAGCGCGGCGCCGTGCGTCGCCTCGCCCTGCGCGAGCACTTCGAGCGCGCGCACGATGCGGCGGCCGTTGCGCGGGTCGATGCGTTCGGCCGTGCGCGGATCGAGCTCGCGCAACCGGACGAAGAGGACTCCCGGGCCGTGCTCGGCGAGCTCCGCCTCGAGCCTCGCGCGCAGCTCGTCGTCGTGCGGCGGGAAGCGGAAGTCGAACAGCACGCTCGACACGTACAGCCCCGACCCGCCCACGAGGATCGCGTCCGCGCCGCGCTCGTGGATGTCGCGGATCGCGGCGCGCGCCGCCTCCTGGTACCAGGCGACGGCGGCTTCGTCGGTGATGTCGAGAACGTCGAGGAGGTGATGGCGGATGCCTCGCCTCTCCCCTTCCGGAAGCTTCGCCGTCCCGATGTCCATGCCGCGGTACAGCTGCATCGCGTCGGCGTTGACGATCTCGGCCGGGCGGCCGCGGTCAGCGAGCGCCTGTGCGAGATCGAGCGACAGCGCGGTCTTGCCGGTGCCGGTCGCGCCGACGACCGCCCACAGGACGGGTTCGCTGCTCGGGGACATTCGCGCTGTCGATTCCTTCATGCGTGCCCGTGCGATCGGGCGCGCTCGCACGAAACGGTAGCGCGAACGCCGTCGCGCGAGGGTGGGACGGGCTCAGACGCCGATGCGGAGCGTCGGGAGGCCGAGCGACACGGGTCGCGGTGCTCCGGGCTCGCCCGCCGGCGCGGGCACGGCGCAGGACTCCGCCTGCGAACGGTCCCATGCGTCGCCCGCGCGCGTGCGGCGGATTCGGAGCGGCGCGCCGTCGGGCGCATCGGCGAGCAGGTGGAACGGCGCGGCGTGCGTGACGGTGACGCTCACGACGTCACCGGGACGCGGTGTCGGCGAACCCTCAGGAACCTCGAAGTGCACGAGTCGGTTGTCTTCGGCTCGGCCCGTGAGGCGGTGCGTCTCGGCGTCCTTCTTGCCTTCGCCGGTCGACACGAGCACCTCGAGCGTGCGGCCGAGCTGCTTCTGGTTCTCTTCGAGCGAGATGCGCTCCTGAAGCGCGATGAGTCGGTCGTAGCGCTCCTGCACGACGGCCTTCGGCACTTGGTCGGGCATCGTGGCCGCGGGCGTTCCTTCGCGGATCGAGTACTGGAAGGTGAACGCGCTCGCGAACCGCGCCTGCTCGACGACGCGCATCGTGTCTTCGAAGTCCTCGTCGGTCTCGCCGGGGAAGCCGACGATGATGTCGGTCGAGATCGCGGCATCCGGCATCTTCGCCCGCACCCGATCGAGGATGCCGAGGAACCGGTCGCTGCGATACGAGCGACGCATGGCCCGCAGGATGCGGTCGCTGCCCGATTGGAGCGGCATGTGCAGCTGCGGCATGACGGCGGGCGTCTCGGCCATCGCGTCGATCACGTCGTCGGTGAAGGCCGCGGGGTGCGGGCTCGTGAAGCGGATGCGCTCGAGGCGCTCGATCTCGCCCGCCGCACGGAGGAGCTTGCCGAACGCCTGGCGGTCGCCGAACTCCACGCCGTACGAGTTGACGTTCTGGCCGAGGAGCGTGACCTCGATCGCGCCGTCCTCGACGAGCAGGCGGATCTCGTTCAGGATGTCGCCCGGGCGACGGTCCTTCTCTTTGCCGCGCAGGCTCGGGACGATGCAGAACGTGCACGTGTTGTTGCAGCCGACCGAGATGGACACCCAGCCGCTGTAGATGCTGTCGCGCTTGGTGGGGAGCGTCGACGGGAACACCTCGAGCGACTCGAGGATCTCGAGTTCGGCCTCTCCGTTGTGGCGCGCACGCTCGAGAAGCGTCGGGAGGGAGCCCATGTTGTGCGTGCCGAACACGACGTCGACCCACGGGGCCTTCTCGAGCACGGCCTGCTTGTCCATCTGCGCGAGGCAGCCGCCGACGGCGATCTGCATGCCCTCGTGTCGGTCCTTGCGGGACTTCAGGTGCCCGAGCGTGCCGTAGAGCTTGCCCGCGGCGTTGTCGCGCACCGCGCACGTGTTGATCACGACGATGTCGGCCTCTTCGCCGGCGCCGGCGCGGACGTATCCCGCGCTCTCGAGCGAACCCGAGAGGCGCTCGGAGTCGTGCACGTTCATCTGACAGCCGAACGTCCGGACTTCGTACGTGCGCACGCGCCCGTCGGCGCCGACCGCCGCAGGCGACGGCGCGATGAGCGTCGGCGTGGAAGAAGGGGAGGTCATGATGGCGTCATTCTACGAGCCGGCGCTGAGAGGTCGGCCCGTCGGATGCCCCGGCGATCGTCACCGGAACCGCACGCCCCACGACCCACCGCTCTCGTCGAGCGCCTGCTTCGCCGCGGTGAGCGCGACGTTCGCGGGGTAGCCGCGCCGGGCGAGCTGACCCGCAAGCCTGCGCAGCGCGGTGTCGCGGTCGAGCGCGCTCATGCTGCGCGCCTTCGTGCGCGCGTACTCGAGTGCGCGGTCGAGGTCGTCGTCGGGCAGCGTCGAGAGCACCTCGTCGGCGACCTCGCGCGGGATGCCCCGCTTCGCGAGAGTCTGCGCGATGACCTGCCTCCCCTGCCCCTTGCGATCGACCGCCGTATGGACGAGCTGCTCGGCGAGGGCGGTGTCGTCGAGGTAGCCGAACTCCGTCATCCTGCTCAGGATGAGGTCTGTCGACGCGGCGTCGAGCTCGTGGTCGCGCAGGAACGCCCGGGCTTCCGAGACCGAGAGCGACCGCGTGCGCAGCCTCTTCAGCAGCATCTTCTCGGCGAGGTCGGATGCCCCGACACGGTTCTCGTCGGAGCCGCCGTCATCGAGCGGGGGTGGTTGGTCGTCGGCGCGACCGCTCACCCAGGTCGGGTGCCACGCGGCATCCGTTTCGACATCGAGGACTTCGGGCTCGGGCTCGAGCGCAGGCTCAGGTGCGGCGATGCGTCCGCCGAACAGGGGGATGACGGGGGCGAGTCCGCGGTCGGCCTCAGCCGAGCCCTGCTCGCCCCCGTCGTCTGCGAATCGGACCATCAGGCCGGGCGACGAGCCGCCAGGTCGTCGACGGGTGCCTCGACGGCGTCCTTGACGGCGCCGATGCCCAGCTTCGCCTTGATCTTCGTCTCGATCTCGGCCGCGACGTCTTCGTTCTTGAGCAGGAAGTTGCGGGCGTTCTCCTTGCCCTGCCCGAGCTGCTCACCGTCGTACGTGTACCACGCGCCCGACTTCTTGACGATGCCGTGCTCGACGCCGAAGTCGATGAGGCTGCCCTCGCGCGAGATGCCGGATCCGAACAGGATGTCGAACTCGGCCTGCTTGAACGGCGGGGCCATCTTGTTCTTGACGACCTTGACGCGCGTGCGGTTTCCGACGGCGTCGGACCCGTCCTTCAGCGTCTCGATGCGGCGGATGTCGAGTCGCACCGACGCGTAGAACTTGAGCGCCTTGCCGCCCGCGGTCGTCTCGGGCGAGCCGAAGAACACGCCGATCTTCTCGCGCAGCTGGTTGATGAAGATCGCCGTCGTCTTGGTCTGGTTGAGCCCACCGGTCAGCTTGCGCAGCGCCTGCGACATGAGTCGCGCCTGCAGGCCGACGTGGGAATCGCCCATCTCGCCCTCGATCTCGGCCTTCGGCACGAGCGCGGCGACCGAGTCGATCACGACGAGGTCGATCGCACCCGATCGCACGAGCATGTCGGCGATCTCGAGCGCCTGCTCGCCGGTGTCGGGCTGCGACACGAGGAGCTGGTCGATGTCGACGCCCAGCTTCTGCGCGTAGTCGGGGTCGAGCGCGTGCTCCGCGTCGATGAACGCCGCGATGCCGCCGGCACGCTGGACGTTGGCGATCGCGTGGAGCGTGAGCGTCGTCTTACCGGACGACTCAGGTCCGTAGATCTCGATGATCCGGCCTCGCGGGAGCCCGCCGACGCCGAGGGCGACGTCGAGGGCGATCGAGCCGGTGGGGATGACCTCGACCGGAGCACGTTCGTCGCTGCCCAGTCGCATGACCGAGCCCTTTCCGAACTGCCGATCGATCTGTGCGAGGGCCGATTCGAGGGCCTTCTCGCGGTCGGCGGGTGATGGCATCGCATGCTCCTTCTGGTCGCGGTCCGTCGCCTGTAGGCTGTCGCGCTCTGCCCGGGGCGGACTCGACGCTGCGACAAGGCGTGTGGTGTCGTGGACGGGTTCCACGCTAGGGAGGGCCTCCGACATACGGCTCACGCTCCTCCCGATCCGTGGACAGACGCCCGATCGACACCAGCTGTGCAGGAGCCTACGCTCACATCGAACGGATCTTCGATCCGACACGCCGCGCCGATGCCGCGAAATGCGAACCGCCCACCGGCGGAAACCGGTGGGCGGTCGAGAGTGTTCGAGATCAGCGACGCTTGGGCTCGAGCCGCCCGACGCCGTAGCGGCGCTCGGGCGGGACGTCCATCTCCTCGCAGACGGCGAGCCACACGTCGCGCGCCGGAACGCCTGCCTCGAGTGCCTGATTCGCGGTGCGGTTGCCCACACCGGTCAGGACGAGGTCGGTGAGGATCGCTCCGGCCCGGGGACCGAATTCGTGCTGGACGGCGCGCTCGAACTCACTCAAGCGCATGACACTCCCCGGTTGATCGTGAGCCCGCTCGATGAAAGTCTCAGCGCAGCGACAGCTCGGGACCGACCTCGGCCATCAGGTCGTCGGGCACCACGTCGGGGAAGGTCTGCAGGCCCTCGAGGACCGAGATGCGATCGCCGACTTCGCGCATGATCGTCGAGATGGGAACATCGAGTGCTTCGGCGACCGACGCGAGGATCTCGCTCGACGCCTCCTTCTGACCCCGCTCGACTTCGCTGAGGTATCCGAGCGCGACGCTTGCGCGGCTCGCGACCTGACGGAGGGTACGGCCCTTCTGCTGGCGGAAATCACGCAGGACTTCGCCGATCTCGTGACGTACAAGGATCATGTCCGGCCCCTCCTCACTTCGGATCCCACCGTGTCCGGGTGGACAACAGTACAACAGCGACTGGACTCAATCTAATCCCGCGCGCTGTGGAATGGGTGGGAATCGCCGAATGTAACCGACACGCAACACGAGTTGTTCCCGCATTGTGCAATCACACGGATGCCTCTTCCGCGGCATCCGCGACCTCGACGCACTCGCGTGCCAGTCGCAGGGCTTCGCGCACCGCAGCCGCCCGGATCTCGGCGCGGTCACCGTCGAGAGCGAGCCTTTCGACGCGCGTCTCGACGGGCGTCGCGACCGCGATGAACACAGTGCCGACCGCCTGCCCGTCCTGCGGATCCGGGCCCGCGACCCCGGTCGTGGCGATGCCCACGTGGGCCGGGACGCCGTCGCGTCCGGCGGTCGCGCGCACGCCCTCCGCCATCTGTCGCGCGACATCCGGATGCACCGCGCCGTACCGCGCGAGGAGGTCGGCGTCGACGCCGAGGAGCGAATGCTTGAGGTCGGTGGCGTACGCGACGACTCCCCCGCGGAGCACGGCGGAGGCGCCCGGAACGGAGACGATCGTCGCGACGACGAGCCCACCCGTGAGCGATTCCGCGACCGCGAGCGACCACCCTCTCGCCCCGAGCGCGGCCAGGAGCGCGCGGGCGGCCTCGTCGGGCTCGCTCACGACGACGCCTTGTTCCTGCGGGCGCCGCGCACCTCGCTCATCACGTAGTCGATGCCGCTCGCGATCGTGAGCATGACGGCGATCCACATCGTGACGATGTTGACCCAGATGATCCACTCCCCGACGAGCGTCCACAGCGGCAGCAGCGCGAGCGAGAGGGCGACGGCCTGGGCGACCGTCTTGAGCTTGCCCATCCACGCCGCCGCCAGCACGTGATCGCTCACGACGATGAAGCGGTAGATCGTGATGCTCACCTCGCGTACGAGCACGACGATCGTGACCCACCACGGCAGCTCGCCGAGGATCGACAGCCCGATGAACGCGAACCCCGTGAGCACCTTGTCGGCGATCGGATCGAGCAGCTTGCCGAGGTCGGTGACGATCTCGTGCTTGCGGGCGAGGTATCCGTCGACGCCGTCCGTCGCGATCGCGACGATGAACAGCGCCGCCGCCCACCAGCGCAGCGGCCCGTCGGCGCCGCCGTCGACGAGGAGCATCCACAGGAAGAGCGGTGCGAGCAGGATCCGCACGATCGTGATCGCGTTCGGAAGCTGTCGCGGGATCGCCATGGCCCGAGCCTATCGAGGTTCACACGGATGCCCGGCGACGCCCGTGCGGCGCCGGACGGAGGCGTCAGTCGCGCCCCGTGAGCCCCCACGCGTCTTCGTCGCCGCCGGCCTCCTCGGTGGGATACCCGTCGAACTGGCGGTCGACGGCGTCGCCGTCGTATCGGTCGTCGGCTGCGGCATCCGCTCCTCCGGGCGCGGCGGGCTCGTCGGGCACATCCTCGCCGCGCAGGCGCGCGAGCACCGTCGGAAGCTGCTCGACGGTCACGAGCACGTCGCGCGCCTTCGAGCCCTCCGAGGGGCCGACGATCTCACGGGACTCGAGGAGGTCCATGAGCCGCCCGGCCTTCGCGAACCCGACGCGCAGCTTGCGCTGCAGCATCGACGTCGAGCCGAACTGCGACGAGACGACGAGTTCCGCGGCCGCGAGCAGCAGGTCGAGGTCGTCTCCGATGTCGGCGTCGACCTCCTTCTTGGCGGCGACCATCTGCACGTCGGGCCGGTACTCGGGCAGAGCCTGGCCCTTCACGTGCGCGACGACCTTCTCGATCTCGGCCTCGCTCACCCACGCGCCCTGCACACGGAGCGCCTTCGACGAGCCCATCGGCAGGAACAGGCCGTCGCCCTGCCCGATGAGCCGGTCTGCGCCCGGCTGGTCGAGGATGACGCGCGAGTCGGTGACGCTCGTGACCGCGAACGCGAGGCGCGACGGCACGTTCGCCTTGATGAGGCCCGTCACGACATCGACGCTCGGGCGCTGCGTCGCGAGCACGAGGTGGATGCCGCTCGCACGCGCGAGCTGCGTGATGCGGACGATCGACTCCTCGACGTCGCGCGGCGCGACCATCATGAGGTCGGCGAGCTCGTCGACGACGACGAGGAGGTACGGATACGGCTTGAGCACCCGCTCGCTGCCGGCAGGCACCTTCACCTCGCCCGCGCGCACCGCGCGGTTGAAGTCGTCGATGTGGCGGAATCCGAACGACGCGAGGTCGTCGTACCGCATGTCCATCTCCTTCACGACCCACTGCAGCGCCTCGGCCGCCTTCTTGGGGTTCGTGATGATCGGCGTGATGAGATGCGGCACACCCGCGTAGTTCGTGAGCTCGACGCGCTTGGGGTCGATGAGCACCATGCGCACCTCGGACGGCTTCGCGCGCATGAGCAGGCTCGTGATCATCGAGTTCACGAAGCTCGACTTGCCGGAGCCGGTGGAGCCCGCGACGAGCAGGTGGGGCATCTTCGCGAGGTTCGCCACGACGTAGCCGCCGCCGACGTCCTTCCCCACGCCGATGGTCATCGGATGCGTCGACCGCTGCGCCGCATCCGATCGCAGCACGTCGCCGAGCGTCACGATCTCGCGGTCGGTGTTCGGGATCTCGACGCCGATCGCGCTCTTGCCGGGGATCGGCGCGAGGATGCGCACCTCGTTCGACGCGACGGCGTACGCGATGTTGTTCGTGAGCGCCGTGATGCGCTCGACCTTGACGCCCGGGCCGAGCTCGATCTCGTACTGCGTCACCGTCGGACCGCGCGAGAAACCGGTCACACGCGCGTCGACGCCGAACTGCTCGAGCA
>NZ_DASRXZ010000061.1:0-24231 GCF_035687345.1 Microbacterium sp. | reverse complement strand
GACCGAAGGCCTCGCACGCGACGCCGAACTCGAACGGCGCGAAACCCTCGGTGACGATGCAGGCGACCGTCTTCATGAGTACCTCCGGTGCTGACGTGGCAGGATTCGTGCGAACGGTGTCCATCCTGCCACTCGTGGCAGGATCATTGCAAGCGTAGCGTTTCTGCCATGTTGATCCTCATCGCATTCGGTGCCCTCGCCGTCGCCGGACTCGTCGCGACCTTCGCGCGGCTCTCGAGCGACGACTTCCACCGGGTCCCCTTCGACCGGACCCGCCTGGCCTGATCCGCTCGCGCGCGGCGACGGCGGTGCGTCAGGACCGCACGCGGTCGTAGACGTCCACCATCGCCGCCGTGCGCGACGACTGGCGGAACCGTTCGCGGATCTCCGGATCCGGCTCGGGCGCCTCACCCGCCTCGATGTCGGCGGCCGCCCGACGCAGGGCCTCCGCCAGCGCGGCCACTTCTGCCGCGGCATCCGCGTCGTCCGCCACCTGCCACAGCCCCGACCCCAGCTCACGCGCCAGATCGGGGTCGCTCACGAGCGACGGCGTCCCCAGGGACGCTGCCTCGAAGATGGTCATGCCCTGCGTCTCGAAGCCGATCGAGGTCTGCACGACCGCGTCGGCGCGCTGGATCATGCGAAGCGTCTCGGGGTAGCTCAACCGGCCGACGAACGAGACGGATGCCGCGGGCTTCCGCTCCTCGACGATGCGCTGCGCCGCGCGCAGCTGCTGTCCTCCCCCGACGACGATCACGTCGGCGACGACACCCGACTCCGCGACCGCCTCCAGGAACGGCAGCAGCCGCTTCTCGGGGCTCATGCGACCCAGCCACACGAAGCGCGGCGGCCCCGGCTCGCGTTGATCCCCCGCGGTCCCGAGCACCTCGTCGAGCACGTCGTCGTCGATGCCGTTCCACACCACGTCGACGCTCCGCCTCGCGGCGCGCTTGCCTCCGGGGAGAACGCCGTTCTCCTCGAGGCGCCGCGCGAAGTGCGAGGACGGTGCGGTGACAGCATCCGCCAGTTCGGCGAATCGACGCAGGTACGTCCATCCGTCGCGACCCGGCATGCGCAGAGGTCCGGCGGCCACGCGCTGCTGCCACGCGTTGAGCACACCGAGCACGAGCTTGGGGAAGGGCGTCGTCGCCTCGATCCCGACATCGACGCGATTGTGCATCGTGTGGACGACCGGCAGACCGTGGCGGGCGGCGAACCGGTGGCCGATGAACGCCCCCCAGAAGTCGCCCTGAACGTGCACGAGGTGGACCGGCGGGCGCTTCGCGAGCGCAGTGTCGACGAACCGGTCGGCGCGCCGGCCCGGCCACGTGAACGCGTACTCCCGATCGGGGGTGATGGGAATCGACGGCAGGTCCACGAACGCGTCGTCGCCGCCGATCAGTCGCTGTCTTGCGCGACCGTGAAGCGCCGGCGCCACCACGGTCACGGTGTGCCCGGCCTTCTCGAGGAAGCGCTGCTGCAGCCGCATCGAGACCTGCGCCCCACCCATCGTCGCGAGGTGCTGGTCGCCGAACATCACGACGTGCACGTCGTCACTCCGGCAGCGGCTCGCCGCGGTACAGCGCCTCGAACGTCTCGAGCGTGCGGGTCATGTCGTGCACCTTGACGCCCTCGAGCGAGGCCTTCTGCATGCGCAGCCGCTCTTCGGGCGTCTGCGTGAGCACCTTCGTGATGAGCTCGGCGAGCTGGTCGACGTTCCCCGGCTCGAAGAGGTAGCCGTTCTCGCCGTCGTGCACGAGGTGAGGCAGTGCGACCGCGTTCGCGGCGATCACCGGCAGCCCTGAGGCCATCGCCTCCATCGTCGCGATCGACTGCAGCTCCGCGATCGACGCGATGACGAACGCGCTCGCGCGCGTGAGGAGCGCACGCAGCTCCTCGTCGCTCGTGTAGCCGTGGAACGTCACACGCTCGGCGAGCCCGAGCTTCGCGGTGAGGTGCTCGAGGTTGCGGCGCTGGTCGCCGTTGCCGACGACGTCGAACGTCACGTCGAGCGCGGGGTCGAGCTTCGCCATCGCGTGCAGGATCACGTCGATCTGCTTCTCGGTCGTGAGGCGCCCGACGAAGATGAGGCGGTTCGCGTCACGCGGCGTGAGGTCGGCCTGGTAGTTGGACGCCTCGATGCCGCAGCTGACCGGGATCACACCCTTGATGTCGATGGTCGCCTCGAGGAAGTCGGCGGCCCTGCGCGTCGGCGTGGTCACCGCGCGCGTCATCTTGAAGGTGCGCTCAGCGTCCTGCCATGCGAGCCTCACGACGAGATTGTCGAGGACGGGCGGCAGGGTCGTGAAGTCGACGATGTTCTCGGCCATCACGTGGTTGGTCGCGATGATCGGGATGCCCCGCTTGCGCGCCTCTCGGGCGAGCCCACGCCCGATCACGATGTGCGACTGGATGTGCACGACGTCGGGCTCGACCTCGTCGAGCACCTTGCGCGCGTAGTGCTTCGACATCCACGGCAGCACGAACGTGAGCCAATCGTGCGGGTACCAGCGCCACGACGGCAGCCGGTGCACGGTCATCTGCTGCCCCTCGATCGTCTCGACGAATGTGCCGTGGTTGCGGTGGCCGGCGCTCGGCGCCGAGACGTGCACGTTGTGCCCGCGCGCGACGAGCCCCGCCGCCAGGCGCTCGGCGAAGCGCGCGGCACCGTTCACGTGCGGGAGGAACGTGTCGGCGCCGATGAGGACTGTGAGCGGACGCTTCGTGGCCGCCTCTCGGTCGGATCGAGGGGGCACGGCGTCGGCGCGGGAGTCGTCGGGCGTCGCGGGATCGGTCACGGGTGAGGGCTGCCAATCTGCTGAGGCCGTCGGGGGCACTGCGGCCAATCAACTGTACCCGAGGGGCCATCCGGACCCCGGGTGCGCCAGGCCATCTACCCTGGATGAATGCCCCGACTGCAGGCCGACGCACCCGCCGACCGCTGGGTTCCCGTGACCGGATCGCTGGGTCTGCGGGGCAGACGGCACCGCAAGGCGGCGATACGGATGCTGCTCACGCAGGCCAATCGCGCGATGGGCGCCGCCGAGCGGCCGGCCAGCGGCGCGATGGCGTGGGTCATGAGCCAGGCTGCACCGTTCCTCATCCGCCGTGCGGGTGGACGCGTGCTCGTGTGGGTGTGGCGCAGCGACCCCGACCTGCTCGTCGCGATGGCCCAGGTGCAGGAGGCGACACCGCAGCTGCGCGCCGCGCGCGCGATGATGCCCATCGAGTACGACGACACCGAGGACTTCCGCAACCCTCACCTCGGCATGGGCGAGCGTCTCGTGATGCCGTTGCCGAGCGACGGCCGCACGCCCCCCTTCGCGACGTACACGTGGGACACGGGCACCCACTTCGTGACGCTGACCGCCGTGTGCAGCGACCGCGAGCGCTTCGGCACGGTGATCGACGCGGTCGACGACCTCGCCCGGACGCTGCGCGTCGTCGACGACCTCACGATCGGCGAGGCGCCGACCGTGCTGCGCATCGAACCCTGACAGAGACGGATGCCATGACCCCCACCAGCACGAACACCGACGTTCCCCCGACCGCCGACTCTGCCGCCGCCACGGTGCATCCGGCATCCGGTCGCCCCGTCCGCATCGGCGTGCAGCTGTCACCCCAGCACGCGACGATCGGTCAGTTCCGCGATGCGGTGCTGCGCGCGGAGGACATCGGAGTGGACGCGGTGTTCAACTGGGACCACTTCTTCCCGCTGACGCCGCCGTACGACGGCGAGCACTTCGAGGCGTGGACCCTGCTCGCGGCGATGGCCGAGATGACCGAGCGCGTGGAATTCGGCCCACTCGTGAACTGCAGCTCGTACCGCAACCCTGACCTGCAAGCCGACATGGCGCGGACTGTCGACCACCTGAGCGCACGGGCCACGGGCACCGGCCGCCTCATCTTCGGCACAGGGTCGGGCTGGGCACAGCGCGACTACGACGAGTACGGGTACGAGTTCGGCACGGTCGGCTCGCGCCTCGACGACCTCGCCGCGGATCTGCCCCGCATCCTGCGTCGGTGGGATGTGCTCAAACCGCCGCCCACCCGGAAGATCCCCGTGCTCATCGGCGGGCAGGGCGAGCGCAAGACGCTGCGGCTCGTGGCGCGGTACGCCGACATCTGGCACACCTTCACGCGGCTCGACGACCTGCCGCGCAAGATCGGCGTGCTGCACGACTGGTGCGCGCGCGAGGGCCGCGACCCTGCGCAGATCGAGCTGTCGACGGGCTACACCGTGCGCGGCTTCGGCGCGCTGCTCGACGGCCGGCTCGACCGGCTGCACGAGCTCGGGTTCCGGTTCCTCATCCCGGCCCTCGACGGTCCCGACTACGACCTCGCTCAGCTGAAGCCCCTGCTCGAGTGGCGCGATCGCGTGAACGAGAGCGTCGCGGGCTGAGGTCCGGACTCTCGCATCCCACGCACAGGCGCTCTGGCGCACTCGTTTCCGCGCCGCGATACTGAACTCCAACGGCGACGGGGCGCCGAGGATGGTGCCCCGGCAAGCGCCGACGATGTCGTCGGGCTGGCGAGGAAGGGACGAGTATGGCCGAGTTCAGGTACGGACCCGTGGAGCTTTTCCTCATCGGGTTCGAGGGCGAGCGCCCGGATCCGAGTGTGATGTCCGGGCTGTTCGACCTCGTCGAGAGCGGACTCGTGCGGCTCCTCGACTTCGTCATCGTGAGCAAGTCCGAGAGCGGCGACGTCGACGTCATCGAGATCGAGGAGGAACTCGACGAGTACGGGCTGGGAGACTACGAGCTCGCGGCCCTCGGCATCACGGGCGAGGAGGACATCGTCGGCTTCGCGGAGCACGTGCCGCCCGGCAGCTCGGCCGCGGTCGTCGCGATCGAGCTCGCGTTCGTGCGCGAGCTCGCGAGCCGGCTCGCCGCGTCCGGCGGAGTCGTGCTCACGTCGGAGCGCATCCCGGCACCCGTGGTGAATGCCGTCGCCGACCTGGCCGACGCGGAACTCGAAGCGGAGCTCGAGGCGGTCGTGGCAGAAGCCGACGCCGAGGACTGAGGAGGAGAGAGATGCTCGTACGCAGAGTGGGACGACCCGGGCTCGTGGGCCTCGCCGCACGCACCGCCGTCGTCGCGGGCACCGCGACCGCCGTGAGCGGAAGCATGCAGGCGAAGCAGCAGAAGAAGGCGCAGGAGCAGCAGCAGCAGTACGAGGCCGCGCAGCAGCAGGCGCAGGCCGCGCAGCAGCAGCAGGCCGCGGCCCAGGCCGCAGCCCCGCCCGCCGCGACCGCACCGCCCGCGGCGCCGGCCGGCGGCGTCGACGTCGTCGCCGAGCTGCAGAAGCTCGCATCGCTCAAGGAAGCGGGCGTGCTCAGCGACGAGGAGTTCGCGGCCGCGAAGGCGAAGCTGCTGAGCTGAACCGGCCCCGGCCGGACCACCGCGGCGTCACGTCGCGGCGGATCGCTGCGGGCGCGCGGCATCCGCATCGCCCGACAGCCAGCGCAGCCAGCGCGCGTCGGGATCGCCCTCGAGCACGAGCGCGCGCACGAGGAGTGTGAGCGGGATCGAGAGGATCGCGCCGAGGGGTCCGATCACGAAGGTCCAGAAGATCACCGAGAAGAAGCTCAGCGTGAGGCTCAGACTCACCGCGTCGCTCACGAACTTCGGCTGCACGAGCACCTGCAGGACGACGTTCACGACGATGTAGATCGCGACCACGACGAGCATGAGCGGCCACCCGCCCACGACCAAGGCGAGCACCGCGGGCGGAATGAGCCCCAGCACGAAGCCGATGTTCGGGATGAAGTTCGTCACGAACGCGAGGATCGCCCACACCACCGGCGCCGGTACGCCGACCGCCCAGAGCGCGAGGCCGTCGATGATCGCGACGATCGCGCCGAACGACGCGTTCACGACGTAGTACCGGCGCACGCCCGAGCTGTACCTCTTGAAGCGCGTCAGCGCGGGCCGCGCGGTCGCCCCGAACGACGACTCGGCGCGCGAGTACCGCGCGGCATCCGCGGCCATGAAGATCACGTACGCCAGCACGAAGAACAGCGCCGTGAGCACACCGACGACCGTGCCGCTGAGCGACGTCACGAACGCGATGACGTTGGAGGGACGGAGGACGGATGCCGTGGCATCCGCCGCCTGTTCGTCGAGGCCGACCGAATGCAGCCACTCGACGACGGATGCGGCGAAATCCTGCAACTCGTCCTGGAAGTCGATCACGAGGCGCGTGAACTCGACGCCCGACCAGAAGAGCATGAGCGCGAGCGCCGCCACCACGAGGTACGCGACGACGATGACCGCGGTCGTCGCCGCCCACCTCGGCCACCCCCACCGCTCGAGCGGATGCCGCACCGGGTGGCAGATGATCACGAGCACCGCCCCGAGCACGAGCGGCCCCACCACCTCGCGTGCGAAGAAGAGCCCCGCGAGCGCGATGACCGCGGCTGCGAGTCCGATGAGCACCCGCAGCGTCGGAGAGAGGACGGGGGCGGATGCCGCGGCGGCCGGATCGCTGCGCTTCACGAGGCCCAGGCTAGGCCGCACCCTCCCCGCCGCGTGCACGGCGCGCGGCGTCCGCCACGCGACCGCCTCGCCGCCGCGGGGCCGCGGCAATACAGTGATCGCAGATCAGCCACGTGCGCTGCGGACGCGTGAGGAGCATGCGATGTCGCCGACCCCGCTTCTTCCCGACCACGGTGCGCGCGAGGCCGAGGGCCGCGATCGCCGACGCGATGTGCCGCGCAGCCGGCTCTCGCGGCTGGGCGACGGCCGGCGCGACCCGATCGGCATCATCCAGGCGCAGAACGCGACGCGTGTGCCCGACCTCGTGTCGCTGCGCGTCGAGCGCATGGCGGCGGGCCCGTTCGCGTTCTACCGCGGGACGGCCGCGATCATGGCGGCGGACCTCGCGGCCGGTCCGAGCACGGGCATCCTCGTCCCGTCGTGCGGCGACGCGCACGTCGCGAACTTCGGGTTCTACGCGTCGCCCCAGCGCACGCTCGTGTTCGACCTCAACGACTTCGACGAGGGCGCATGGGCGCCGTGGGAGTGGGACGTGAAGCGGCTCGTCACGAGCATCGTCATCTCGGGCCAGGCGGTGAACCGCAATCAGCGCGTGGTCGAGGAGGCGGCGCTGTCGGCAGTGCGCACGTATGCGCGCCAGCTGGCGGCGGTCGCGGCGACCAGCCCCACGGATCGCTACTACCTGCACTTCGACCCGAAGGCCGTCTTCGGCGAGCTCGACGCCGAGACGCGCAGCACGATGCGCAAGGCGATGCGTGAGGCGAAGCACCGCACGGGCGAGCGCGCCGCGCGCAAGCTCACCGAGCGCGGCGAGGACGGCCGCCTGCGGTTCGTCGAGGCGCCGCCGACGATGACGCACGTCGACGAGGTCGTCGAGGAGAACATCCTCGAGGCGATCCGGCGGTACACGGAGTCGGTCCACGTCGACATCCGCCTGCTCATGCGGCATTACGTCATGACCGACATCGTTCGGCGCGTCGTGGGCGTCGGCAGCGTCGGCACGCAATGCGCGCTGGTGCTGCTGCAGGACGGCGACGGCAACGCGCTGTTGCTCCAGGCGAAAGAGGCCGGCCGGAGCGTGCTCATCGAACACGGCAGGATCGAGCAGCCCGCCGAGGTTTCGGCGTATATCGAGCAGCACGGCGAGGGCGGTCGGGTCGTCGCGCTGCAGCGCATCCTGCAGGCGCTCTCCGATCCGATGCTGGGGCACCTGCGGGCGGTGCGGGGCATCGACTTCTACGTCCGCCAGTTCCGGGACATGAAGGGCGGCATCGACACCGAGCTGCTCGACGACGTGCCGTTCCGGCATTACGCGGATGCGTGCGCGGCGGTGCTCGCGCGTGCCCACGCGCAGGCCGTCGTCGCGCCCGCGGTCGCCGGCTACATCGGAAACGGCCGGGTCGTGGGCGAGGCGATCCTCGAGTGGGCGTACGCGTACGCGGAGCTGTCGCGCCGCGACTACGAGCTCTTCGTCGACACCGCCATCTAGACGCACCGGCTTGTCGAGCCGGTCAGTCGGCGTCGAGGCCCTGCTCGGCGAGCCACTGCTTCGCGACCGTGCGGGAGACCTTCACGAGCCACGCATCCGCCACGATCTCGCGCAGGTGGCCGACGTCGATCGAGTCGAGGCGGACGAGCACAGCGGGGTACCCGTCGAAGTGCGGGATCGTGAAGAAGATGTCGGGCAAGCTCGCGAGGAGCGCCTCCTTCGCATCGAGGCCGTCGGTGCGGACCCCGATCACCGGACCCGGCGGCCACTCGCGCCCGAGCTGCTCGAGCTTGGCGAGATCCGCCTTGCTCGGGCCGCGCTCCCATGCGAAGAGTCCCCTGTCGGTGCGCCAGCCGGCCCCGCCCCGGTGCCCGTCGACCTTCTCGAACGTGCCGGGAAGGGCGAGTGCGATCTCGCGGACGTCTCGCAGCGTCGCCATGCCCTCAGTGTGCCGCACGCCTCCGACGCCCTGGGCGCCGTCACGCCCATTCGGGTCGCGGATCACCCGCCCGGCGGGTGACGAGCAGCTTCGGCGCCCGCGTGACGACGAGCCAGGTGGGGAGGATCGTGAGGCACAGGATCGGCAGCACGTGCACGTCGCCTACGATCGCGACAGCCACGAACATCGCGATCCAGCCGTCGCGTGTCGCCGCCAGGGCCATGCCCATCGCCGCGCTCGCGACCGCGAGCGCGATCGGCACCGCCGGGAAGAGCGCGTTCACGAGGAGTCCGAATGCGACGGAGATGAAGATGACGGGGAAGATGCGGCCGCCTCGGAACCCGGCCGCGGCGGCGACGACGAGCGCCACGACCTTGATCGCCACGAACAGCGAGAGCTGCTGCGGAGAGTAGTCGCCGGGATCGGACAGCAGCTCGGCCGCCTGATCGAGGCCCTTGAACATCGTCATGGGAGTGCCGATCGCGCCCAGGACGCCGAGCACGAGGCCGCCGAGGGTCGTGAAGATGACCGGATGCCGCAACGCGTGGAACGCGCGATGCACGACGTGGAGCAACACGGATGCGACGACGATCACGACGGCGGCGACGACCGCAACGACGGCGCTCCACAGCAGGAAGACGGGGGCGATGTCGCCCATCGGCTCGAGCTCGAACGCGATGGGGTTGCCGCCGAGCAGCAGCATCGTCACCGCGCCTGTTCCGCCGGCGACGAGCGGGAGAAACAGCTTGTCCCACAGGCTGCCGCCTCCGACGACGGCTGCCACCATGCCGGGAAGCACGAGTGCGCCCGCGACGGGCGTGCCGAACAGCGCCCCGATCGTCGCGGCGGTCGCGAGGAGCGCCACGAGCCGCGGGGGGATCTTCGACGTCAGTCGTCCGATGATCGTCACCGCGAGCGCGGCGTTGATGGCGATGACGGGGTTCTCGGGGCCGAGGCTCACACCACCCGCGAGACCGATCAGCACGACGAGAAGGATCGACGGCACTGCGATGATCTTCGGCGGCGGTCCCGCCAGCTCCGTCATCGCGGAGTCCGCACCGGCGTGTCCGGGCACGAACTGCACGACGAGCCCGACGCTGAGGCCGACGAGCGTGAGCACCGCGATGATCCACCACGGCGTGGCGCCGGTCGCGCCGAAGACCTGCGGCAGGCTGTCCCAGAGGAGCACCGACAGCCAGTCCGCCGCGATGTCGAGCACCCACAGCACGACTGCGGAGGCGACGCCGATCACGAGTGCGGGGATCGACAGCAGGATCAGATTGCGCAGGGTGAGCGACTCGGTGGACACGCTCGACTGGCTCATGCTCGCCCCCTTCGACGACCTCGCTGAGCGTGCCCCCAGTGTGCCGGAAGGCGCTGTCGTCGCGCACGGGTATCGGGCCCCGGATCGCCGAGTGCACGGCTTCGCGCCGAGTGCACGACCCGGATGCGTCGCGAAGTCGTGCGCTCGACGACAGATCGTGCACTCGCGATCCGACTCTCGGCGGACTAGTCAGTCCCCTTCGGGCGCCGCGATGTCGGGGCGCGGACGCCACAGCACGATGTCGGTCGCGCGGCGCACGCGGGTCCCGTGGCGCAGCCGCACGACCGAGCCCGTCGGTCCCGCGGCGAACACACGTGCGCCCGGGCGGTTCTCGAGCTCGGCGCGCACGCGCTGCTCGAGCTCGCTCACCTGGCGGTGGAGCACGCGAACGCGCTCCTCGAGCTCGAGGATGCGCGCGATCGCCGGCAGGCTCATGCCGTCGCTCGACAGGCGCGCCACCTGGCGGAGCTGCTCGACGTGACGCAGCGAGTATCGGCGGGAGCCGCCCTGCGTGCGAGCGGGAACGACGAGGCCCAGCCGGTCGTACTGCCGGAGGGTCTGCGGATGCAGCCCCGACAGCTCAGCGGCGACGGCGATGGAGAGGATCGGCGCCTCTTCATCGATCTCGTCGTTCTGGCCCATCGCTCCTCACCGCCCTTCGCACAACGTCAACTCCGCGCTTTCGCCAACAGGTCGGCGCGCGGGTTCTCCTTCGGCTCGAGCTCGCGGAAGCGCTCGAGCGCTTCGCGCGCCCTCTCGTCGAGGTGGGACGGCACGACCACCTGCACCTCGGCGAGGAGATCGCCCGTGCCCTTCTGCGTCTTCACCCCACGGCCCTTCACGCGCAGCACGCGACCTGACGGCGTGCCGGGTGCGACGCGGAGCTTCACGGGGTCGCCGCCGAGCGTCGGCACCTCGATCGTCGCGCCGAGCGCGGCTTCGGTGAACGTGACCGGCACGGTCACGCGCAGGTTGAGGCCGTCGCGCGTGAACACCGGATGCGGCCGCACGTTCACGAGCACGACGATGTCGCCGTTCTCGCCCCCGTCGGGGGATGGGCGACCGCGCCCGCGCAGGCGGATGCGCTGACCGTCGGCGACGCCCGCCGGGATCTTCACCTTGAACGGCTTGCCGTCCTCGCCTTGGAGCGTGATCGTCTCGCCCTTGGTCGCGGTGACGAAGTCGATCGTCGTGCGCGCCGTGACGTCGGCGCCGCGCGTCGGTCCGCCGTATCCGCGGAAGCCGCCGCTCGGCTGGCCGAAGCGCCCCGAGCCGAAGCCGCCGGTGGGCTGCTGGTTGAACATCGAGAAGATGTCGTCGAAGTCCGCGCCCTGGTAGCGCGCACCACGGCCCTGCGTGAACACCGAGAAGACGTCCTCGAACCCGCCGGCGCCCTGGCCGCTCGCCGTGAACCGCGCGCCCGAGCCCATCGCGCGGATCTGGTCGTACTCCGCGCGCTGCTCGGGATCGGAGAGCACCGAGTACGCCTCGCTGATCTCCTTGAACTTCGTCTCGGCGGCGGCGTCACCCTGATTGCTGTCGGGGTGGTACTTGCGCGCGAGCTTGCGATAGGTCTTCTTCAGATCCGCGTCGGACACATCCTTGGATACGCCGAGGATCTTGTAGAAGTCCTTGTCGAACCAGTCCTGGCTGGCCATGGGCTACGCCTGGCCCCCCGAGCCCGCCTCAGGTTCCGCCGGCACCGCGACGACGACCTTCGCCGGTCGCAACTCGACCTCACCGAGGCGGTACCCCACCTCGACGACCTCGAGAACGGTGGGCTCGGTCGTTCCGGGCGTCGGCGCCTGAAGGATCGCCTCGTGGTGCTGCGGGTCGAACGGCTCGCCCGCCTCGCCGTAGGCGACCATGCCCAGACGCTCGGCCACGCCGCGCACCTTCTCTGCGATCACGGCGAAGGCGGAGCCCTCTTCGAGGTCGCCGTGCTTCTCGGCGCGGTCGAGGTCGTCGAGCACGGGCAGCAGCCCCTTCGCGACGGAGCCCTTCGCGCGCTCGATCTCGATCTCGCGCTGCTCCTCGGTGCGGCGCCGGTAGTTGGCGTACTCCGCCTGCAGGCGCTTGAGATCGTCGAGCAGCTGCGACTCGAGGTCGGCGATCACGGCGTCCTCAGCCGCGGCATCCGCGTTCTGGGGCGCACCCAGGATGTCGTCGACCGTGAGCTCGTCTTCGCCTTCGGCCGCTGCCTCGGCTTCCGTTCCGTCCTGCGGGACGGGGCCGGAGGCCTGAGCCTCCGACCCCTCCTCGTCCGGACGGACCTCTTCGCCTTCGGGCCCCTCGGGCCCAGGATTCGCGTTTCGGTCCTTGTCAGCCATCGTTACTTCTTCTCGTCCTCGTCGTCGACGACCTCAGCGTCGATCACGTCCTCCTCGGGGTTCGGCACGTTGCCGCCACCGGGCTCGTTCGCCGCCGGGTCGGGGTTCTGGCCGGCCGCCTGGCCGGCCTGGTAGATCGCCTCGCCGAGCTGCGACTGGGACTGCGACAGCTTGTCGTACGCGGCCTTCACCGCGTCGTCGTCGTCGCCGGCGAGCGCCGTCTTGAGCGCGTCGACGTCGCCCTGCACCGAGTTCTTGACCTCCTCGGGGAGCTTGTCCTCGTTCTCCTTGATCAGCTTCTCGATCGAGTAGGTGAGGGTCTCGGCCTGGTTGCGCGTCTCGGCGGACTCGCGGCGCTTCTTGTCCTCGGCCGCGTGCTCCTCCGCCTCGCGGATCATCCGGTCGATGTCCTCCTTGGGCAGCGACGAGCCGCCGGTGATCGTCATCGACTGCTCCTTGCCCGTGCCCTTGTCCTTCGCGGACACGTGCACGATGCCGTTCGCGTCGATGTCGAACGTGACCTCGATCTGCGGGATGCCACGCGGCGCCGGCGCGATGCCGGTCAGCTCGAACGTGCCGAGCGGCTTGTTGTCGCGAGTGAACTCGCGCTCCCCCTGGAAGACCTGGATCGCGACGGACGGCTGGTTGTCGTCGGCCGTCGTGAAGGTCTCGCTGCGCTTTGTCGGGATGGCGGTGTTGCGCTCGATGAGCTTCGTCATGATGCCGCCCTTGGTCTCGATGCCCAGGCTCAGCGGGGTGACGTCGATCAGCAGCACGTCCTTGCGCTCGCCCTTGAGGACACCGGCCTGCAGGGCGGCGCCCACGGCGACGACCTCATCGGGGTTGACGCCCTTGTTGGGCTCCTTGCCGCCGGTCTCCTGCTTCACGAGCTCGCTCACGGCGGGCATACGCGTCGAACCGCCCACGAGCACGACGTGGTCGATGTCGGACACCTTGATGCCGGCCTCGCGGATGACGTCCTCGAACGGCTTCTTGGTGCGGTCGAGGAGATCCTTCGTGAGGTCCTCGAACTTCGCGCGCGTGATCGTCTCGCTGAGCGACACGGGGCCCGACTCGGTCAGCGACAGGTACGGCAGGTTGATGCTCGTCGAGGTCGAGCTCGACAGCTCCTTCTTCGCCTGCTCGGCGGCCTCCTTGAGGCGCTGCAGCGCGATGCGGTCGTTCGAGACGTCGACGCCGGTCGTGTCCTTGAACTGCTTGATGAGGTAGTCGACGAGGCGCTGGTCCCAGTCGTCGCCGCCGAGGCGGTTGTCGCCGGCCGTCGCGCGCACCTGGATCGTGGAGAAGTCGTCGTCCTTGCCCACCTCGAGCAGCGAGACGTCGAAGGTGCCGCCACCGAGGTCGAAGACGAGGATGAGCTCGTCCTCCTTGCCCTTGTCGAGGCCGTACGCGAGCGCGGCGGCCGTGGGCTCGTTGATGATGCGCAGGACGTTCAGGCCCGCGATCTCGCCGGCCTCCTTCGTGGCCTGGCGCTCGGCGTCGTTGAAGTACGCGGGGACGGTGATGACAGCATCCGTCACCGCGTCGCCGAGGTACTGCTCGGCGTCGCGCTTGAGCTTCTGGAGGATGCGGGCAGAGATCTCCTGCGGCGTCCACTTCTTGCCGTCGACGGTGAAGGTCCAGTCGGTGCCCATGTGGCGCTTGACCGACGAGACGGTGCGGTCGACGTTCGTGACGGCCTGGCGCTTCGCGGTCTCGCCGACGAGCACCTCGCCGTCCTTCGTGAACGCGACGACGGACGGGGTCGTGCGGAAGCCCTCGGCGTTCGTGATGACCTTGGGCTCACCGCCTTCGAGTACGGCGACGACGGAGTTCGTCGTTCCGAGGTCGATTCCAACAGCACGTGCCATGTGTTTCTTCTCTCTTTCATGGCGGGCCCGTCGAAGAAGGCGGACCCGGGTTGGTTCTGCGTGAAAGTCTTGTGGGGTCGGATGCCCGATCCCGCGTCATATCGGATCTTGAGCCGACCTGACTCAAGCGTAACCCCTGCGAAACTCGCTGTCAAGAAAGTTGAGTCGGCACGGCTCAAGTTTGCTCCGGAACGCCGCGTGGCAGGCCTCTCGTGGCTCCAGAGCACGGTCACCCCGTAGCCTGAGCGAGCGGCGCAACGACGCGCCCGCGGCATCCGTCTCGCCCACCCGCCGAGTCGGTGCACCCGCCGTTCACCGAAGGACCATAGCGTGACGCACATGGAACCCGACCCGCCCGCCGCCCAGCCCGAATCGAGGCGCTCCGCCGACCTTCCGGCGACCGCGAACACGCTCGCGCTCCCCGCGTACGGCGAGGTCTTCGAGAACGCGGGGTCCGAGAAGGCGGTGCCGCGCAAGCAGGTCATCTCGTGGGCACTGTGGGACTGGGCGGCGCAGCCCTTCAACTCGGTGCTGCTGACGTTCGTGTTCGCGTCGCTGTACCTCGTCTCAGCGAACTTCCTGCCCCCCGCCCTCGCCGCCCTCGCCGATGACGACCCCGCGAAGGAGCGGGCGCTCGCCGACCTGTCGAGCGGCTACGGACTCGTGACGACGCTCGCCGGCGTCGTGATCCTCCTGCTCGCGCCCGTGCTCGGTCAGACCGCCGATCGGTCGGGGCGCAAGAAGCGCTGGCTCATCGTGTTCACGGTGCTGCTCGCGCTGGTGCAGTTCGCGCTCTTCTTCGCGCAGGCCGATCCCGCGTACTTCTGGTACGGCGCGATCGTGCTCGCACTGGGCGCCGTCGTGTCCGAGATCGCGGGGGTCAACTACAACGCGATGCTCGTGCAGGTCTCGACGCCGAAGACGATCGGGCGCGTGAGCGGCCTGGGCTGGGGTCTCGGCTACATCGGCGGCATCGTCGCGTTGACGCTCGTCGTCGTGCTCACCCAGCTCGAGTGGTTCGGCATGGACACCTCGAACGGCATGGCCTATCGCGTCATCGCGGTCGGATGCGCCGTGTGGACGATCGTGTTCGCGCTGCCCCTCTTCTTCAACGTCCCCGAGGCTCCGCCCGCGAGCCGGGGGCCCAAGGTCGGCTTCTTCCGGTCGTACGTCGTGCTCGTGAAGGACATCGCGGCGCTGTTCCGCGTGCACCGGCCGACGTTCTGGTTCCTCCTCGCGAGCGCGGTGTACCGCGACGGCCTCGCGGGAGTCTTCGCATTCGGCGGCATCCTCGCGGCGATCTCGTTCCGCTTCACGAGCAACGAGGTGCTCATCTTCGCGATCGCCGCGAACGTCGTGGCCGGCGTGTCGACGATCTTCGCGGGACGCGCCGACGACCGCTTCGGCGCCCGCAACGTGATCGTGTTCGCGCTCACCGGGCTCATCGCGATGGCGATCCTCCTGTTCCTGCTCCACGACACCGGCAAGCTCGTGTTCTGGATCGGAGGGCTCGTGCTGTCGGCCTTCGTCGGACCCGCGCAGGCGGCGAGCCGGTCGCTGCTCGCGCGCGTCACGCCCGAGGGCATGCAGGGCGAGATCTTCGGCCTCTACGCGACGACCGGTCGAGTCGCGAGCTTCCTCGCACCGGCGATGTGGACCCTGTTCATCGCGGCGTTCGGTGCGACGATCTGGGGCGTGCTGGGCATCGCGATCGTGCTGGCGATCGGCCTCGTGCTGCTGCTGCTCGTGCGGTTCCCGTCGCACGCGTCGCCGCAGCGCGACCGCGCAGCCGGCTAAGTCAGCGCGGCCACGCGTCGGCCAGCTTCGTCAGCAGGCGCGCGAGCTCGAGGCGCTCGGACTCGGTGAAGTCCGCGAGCGCGGCGTCGATCGCCTCGCGCCGCTCGCCGCGGAAGCCTCGCACGAGCTGACGCCCCGCATCCGTGAGAGCAACGCGCGTGCGCCGCGCGTCGTCGGGGTCGGCCTCGCGACGCACGACGCCGAGCTCGACGCCCTGCTGCACGAGCCGTGAGGCGCGTGGCTGGTCCACGCCGATCGCGTCCGCGATCTCGCTGACGGAGAGTGTGTCGGATGCCGCATCCAGCGCCTCGAGCAGGCGCAGCCGCGCGGGGCCGCCGACGCGGGCGCCCCACGCCCACGGCGGTCCGCCGAACCCGTGGGGCCCACCGTCAGGGCCGCCGCGCCCGTGCGGGCCGCCGTGCATCCACGGAGGGCCGTGGCGACCGCGGTGCCCGTGGTGCGCGTCATGGTCGCGCGCGTCGGGGCGCGGCATCCGTCTTCCCCTCAGGGTCGCCAGGGCGGCGGCGATCGCGTCGACGGGGTCTTGAGCGGGATTCGGCACGCTCTCAATTTACATGCACCTTGACATGTACTTGTGATGCATGTCACACTACAAGTACATGTCATTCGACATACATCCCCTCCGGCCGGGTCCGCGCCGGAATCCATCGCCGCTCTCGCGGCACGCGAAAGGACCGCACACATGCACTCCGATGACTTCGAAACCCACGACCACGCCGACTCGCACGACGAGGCGAACGACATCCCCACCCAGCGACGACCGTTCGGCTACTGGCTGCCCGTCGTCGACGACCTGCTCACCCGGCAGTTCGCCGAGGCCTTCGAGAAGGAAGGCATCACGCGGCGCGACTGGATGACGCTCAACGCGCTGTCCGGCGACGTCGAGGCGCCCGGCCTGGCCGATCGCCTCGCCCGCAAGGGCAAGCACCTCCGCCGCCTCGAGGAGCGCGGCTGGATCGAGGAGCAGGGCGACGGCACGTGGGCTCTCACCGACGAGGGCCGCGCCGCCAAGGAGCGTCTCGGCGCGATCGCCGACGAGCTCCGCGCACGCGTCTCGGGCGCCGTCTCTCCCGAGGACTTCGCCACGACGATGGCCTCGCTCGAGGCGATCGCCCGTGAGCTCGGCTGGGACGACCAGACCTGGGCCGAGCGAGGCCGCAACTTCGGCCGCGGGCGCCGCGGACGCTTCGGCGGGTTCGGGCCCGGCTACGGCCGCGGATTCGACCCCGGGTTCCGGCACGGGTTCCCCCCGGCGTTCGGCCCCGGTCACCCACACGGGTGGCACGAGCACGGATGCCACGGCACCCACATGCACGGCGCCCACACGCACGGCGCTCACGCCCATGAGCACGGCGCCGCCCACGGCTTCGGCCACCAGCACGGCTCGCACGACGCCGAGCACGCGTACGAGCGCGGCTTCGACGCCGGGTACGCGCGCGGCCGCGAGGAGCGGACCGCCTGAGCATCCGTCACCGCGTTCCAGCGCATCAGGGGCACCGGCATGGTCCGGTGCCCCTTCTTCTCGCGGCGAACCCCCGGCGCTAGGCTTGCCGCAACGCCGGCCCCGACCGGCTCAGGTGCCCCCCGACCTGAGGTGTTCCGCACATGCCCGGAGACATCCGCGGCGGCCTCCGTGCCGCGCATCCCCTCTCCCGGAGCGCGCATGGGTCGACAGCCGCGGAGCCGGCGCGGTGAGCGGCCGGATCCCCTCGGCGATCGAGGAGCGGCGCATGCGGCGCCGCCGTCGTCGCCGCCTGCTCGTGGTGTCGTCGACGGTGGCCGGCATGGTCGTGCTCCTGGCGGCCGTCGGAGCCGTCTCGACGATGATCGTCTCGGCGATCGCCGTTCCCATGGAGGAATCGGCGACGACGCCCGAGCCCACACCGACGCCGACGCCCACGCGCGAGTCGATCGTCTTCCCCGACGATGAGCCGGCCGTGACGGCGGGCTCCGAGCCGTGCTCGGTCGTTCGGGTGCTCTCGTCGTTGGAGAACGCGCAGCTGATCGAGCACCTCGCCGACGCCTACAACAGGCTGCCCCGCAACGTGGCCGGGTCGTGTGTCACCGTCGACGCGAGCAGCGACATGTCGGGTCGAGCCTCGGATGCCGTGGCATCCGGCTTCGCCTCGCTCGCCGACGACCGGAAGCCCACCGTGTGGCTGCCCGACTCGTCGACGTGGGTCGATGTCGCACTCGCGAAGGGTGCGACCGTGCTGCACGCCGAGGGCACGAGCATCGCGTACTCGCACATCGTGCTCGCGATGCCGCAACCGCTCGCCGAGGCCATCGGGTGGGACGAGGACGCCCCGACGTGGACCGAGGTGTTTCAGGCGGCGGGCGACCCCGACCTGTGGAGCGCTCTCGGCCACGCCGAATGGGGCACGTTCACGCTCGGCAAGACGAGTCCGCTGGTGGCTACGTCCGGCGAGGTCGCGATGTTCGCATCGTTCGGGACCGCGGCGGGCTCCCTCGACGCGTTCACCGCGGCGCAGGTCGCGGATGCCGCGATCAAGGCAGCCGCGCACGAGAACGAGCTCGCCACGAGCCACTACCTGGCCACGCCGGCGCACTTCCTGTGGCACGCGCGAGAGGCGGAGGCATCCGGTACGGCCGGCGACTTCCTGTCGGCCATGGTCGTCGACGAGAAGGCGGTGTGGGACCACAACCGAGGCGTCACGAGCCGCGACGGCGTGACCACCGTGCAGGGGGAAGCCCCCGCAGAACAGCTGCAGCTCACCGCGATCTACCCGCGCGACGGGTATTACACCGCCGACAACCCGGCGATCCGCCTGGCCGGGACCTGGATCGATCCGGTCGAGGCTGAGGCGGCGGCGGACTTCATCCGCTTCACGCTCACGAAGCAGGGTCAGGAGGCGGTGCGCGCCTCGGGGCACCGGGACCTCAACCACACCCTCGCGCCCGAGGTGGCTCGCGTCGGGAACCTGGCCGTCGACCGCGACGGAGTGCTCACCCTCCCCGAGGCCGATGTCGTGACCGCCGTGCAAACCGCGTTTCCCGAGGTGCGAAAGCGCGCGAACGTGCTGTTTCTGCTCGACGTGTCGGGCTCGATGGACGACCCGACCTCAGACGCCGACACAGAGCTCGCGCAGGCGGCCGCGGCCATCGAGGCGGCGCTCGACCACTTCACCGCCGGCGACGACGTCGGGTTCGCCGCGTTCGCGCAGGCGCCCAACGGGTCGCTGGTGCCCGGGATGCTGGTGGCGGCGGCCGACATCGCGGCGTCGCGCGACGCGTTGGTCGCGGCACTCGGCGAGGTGCGCTCGTTGGGCGACACGCCCCTGTATCAAGCGGTCGACAGGTTCACCGCGCAGCACGCCGAATCGTGGTCACGCGACCGCATCAACGCGGTCGTGCTGCTGAGCGACGGCGAGAACGACACGCCGAATGCTCGGACGATCGGTCTCGACGAGATGCTCGCGAACCTCGGCGAGCTGCGCCGCTCGACACCGGTGCTCGTGTTCACGCTCGGGTACGGAGCGGATGCCGACGCCCAGACCCTGCAGTCGATCTCGCGTGCGACCGGCGCGCACTACTACGACGCATCCGACCCGTCGAAGCTGAAGTCGGTGCTGGGTGACCTGGTGACGAGCTTCTGAGGTCGCCGTGTCTCAGGCGCCGCGCGAACCGGAATCGCTGACGCCGACGTCGGTCACGTGGAAGTTCTGGAACGAGCGCGACGCCGTCGGACCCCGTTGTCCCTGGTAGCGGTTGCCGTACGGGCCCGAGCCGTACGGCGACTCGGTCGGCGACGACAGTCGGAAGAAGCACAGCTGCCCGATCTTCATGCCCGGCCACAGCTTGATCGGCAGTGTTGCGACGTTCGACAGCTCGAGCGTCACGTGCCCCGAGAACCCCGGGTCGATGAATCCCGCGGTCGAGTGCGTGAGCAGACCGAGTCGCCCGAGCGACGACTTGCCCTCGAGGCGGGCCGCGATGTCATCGGGCAGCGTCACCTGCTCGAACGTCGACCCGAGCGCGAACTCCCCCGGATGCAGGATGAACGGCTCGCTCGGATCCACCTCGATGAGGTGCGTGAGGTCGGGCTGATCGAGCGCGGGGTCGATGAACGGGTACTTGTGGTTGTCGAACAGCCGGAAGTACCGGTCGAGGCGCACGTCGACGCTCGACGGCTGCACCATCTCGGGGTTCCAGGGGTCCAGCCCGATGCGGCCGGCGCCGATCTCGAGGCGGATGTCACGGTCGCTGAGCAGCACGTTGACCAGACTAGAACGGATGCCGCGGCATCCGCTTCGCCGTGTCGCGGTGGGTGGGCCGTGTCGGTTGCCGGCGTGCGGTACCGCGAGCGGAGGAGATGTCGCGAGACGAGGACGGATGCCGCCGCCGCATCCTCGTTTCGGGATATGTCCTCCGCTCGCGGATCGAGGCCGATCGTGGTCGCCTGTTATGCTGGCCGAGCACTGCCCGGGGATGTAGTTCAATGGCAGAACATCAGCTTCCCAAGCTGAGAGCGCGGGTTCGATTCCCGTCATCCCCTCCAAGTGTCGAGTCCAGAGCTAGATGAGACTTTCCAGCGCCAGTTCGGACTGAAGGTTCTAGGCAGCTCTGGGAGTTTCCGGCGTTGCACGGGGGTCTCCGGTCCCGCGAGAGCCTCTGAATGCGGCCTCGCGCGCACCTGGAAGGGGTGCGCCTGGCTCGGGAGGCCGCCGCTGTACTGCACATCATCGAACAGATCGATGGAGCGGGTGCTCATCGCGATCATCGTTGCTCGGGCAAGCCGGTTGTCGGTGGCGGTGGCGACGGCAGGTGGATACCTACCGGCACGAGGCGCCAACCGCCTTCGAAACGCGGAACCGATCTGAGAGAGACGGCGGTTGCGACCACTTCGGCGTACCAGCCGCCGTAGGACCAGTCGGTTCCGATGCCCGTGTCCTCAGCATCGGCGATCATCGCGCGGGCGATCTCGCTGACCGGTGTGGACGGACGGATTGGGAGGTCGCCGACCCGGTCCCCGCCGTTCCACCGCCAGACAGGCCGCGCACGCCACGCTTCGTCCTCACGCACCATGTCTTCTGCGAGGAGGACGTTGAACCGCAATCCCAGGTCGGCCGCGGCTGGGTACACGCGCAGGCGTTGGTGGCCAGTTGCATGGAGGTGAGCGAGGGCCTGATTGAACTTGAGATGCAGATCGATCATGTCAAACGGGTCACCATCTCTTGACGCGATCACCTTGGCGTGGTCATGAGCGGTCGATGTATAGAGGTAGAACCCGGGGATCCGCTCTAGAGAGTCCCCCAGCGATACGCGATGGACAACTCCCTTCGTGCTCTTCACGACCGCGAAGTCGCCTCGGCGCCCCAACGCCCGGGCCAGATACGCCCACACTCCCTCTCGCGTGCTACCTCCCCGGAGTTCGCAGCGCTCGTCGCCGAGCTGGACCGTCGTCATCGTCTTGCTGTGAGCGCTTCCAAGCGTCGCTCCCGGTTCAGCCCGCGCCAGCCACTCCAGCAGCGCCGCGTTGAACTGCGCGACGGATTCGCACGAACTCGGAAGGCGGCCGACCTCGCTCATGCTCACTCCTCGCCGGATCACATCGTCGTGTCCTACGAAAACTGTAGGTGCCCATGTCATGAGTGCGTGCGATCATCGGGCCAACAGTCGGATAGTCACCACGGGTGAACGTGCCCACTGAGGACGGAGGCAGGTGCGATGAACACCTCGAAGATGAGATCACGAGCCGAGCTCGTAGCGCTCCGGCGGCTCACCCTCGGCGATGAGCCGTCCTGTGAATGCATGGTCTGCGACCTCCCGGAAGGCGCCGAGCACGGCCCTATCCGCTGGAACGTCGTGCTCTGGTTCCCCGGCCCGTACCCGAAGGAGGGCGAGGCCGACATGCTCCTCTGCGATCACTGCAAGGACGACTGGGTCGACGGAGAGTGGGAGCCACCGTTCGACAACTTCATCGTCACCCAGTGCACACCCGTCTGACTTTCTCGGCGGGCAGGGCGTCGGCCTTCCGCCCCGCTACAAGATCCGGACGCCGGTCGGCCCGGCCACAATGTCCAACTGCTCCCGCGCGGTGGTGACGCCTCGCAAACAGATCGCAAATCTGGGCACGTTGAGCGTCGGTCATCAACTGGGGCGCCTCCTGCTGAGGCGACCTCGTCGTGTCGTCGAGATCGAACGGTCCCCCTGTCAGCCTTCGACCCTGCCTGCCTCTCCCTGAGGACTCTGGCTGTAACAGGTACAGGTCCTAGTCTCGGATCAGGTTGAATCGGCCTGACTTTCGTTCCTATCGGGAGCCTTGTCCGGCAGGTGCCGGCTGGGCTGATTCCAGGTCAGCGTAGTACGCGTCCTCGACCTCGACCGGGGTGCGCATGTCGAGCTCGCCGTGGAGTCGCTGGTTGTTCCACCACCAAACCCACTCGAGGGTCGCGAACTCGACCTGCTCGACCGTCCGCCACGGGCCGCGCTGACGGATCAGCTCGGTCTTGTAGAGGTTGTTCACCGCCTCCGCCATCGCGTTATCAAAGCTGTCGCCGACGGTCCCGGTGGAGGGGACCGCGCCGAGTTCGACGATCCGCTCGGTGTAGACCATCGCGGTGTAGTTCGACCCATGATCCGCATGGTGGATCAGCCCGTCGAGCCGGCCGCCGGCGCCCCACGCGGCCATGTCCAGCGCCTGCATGGGCAAGATCTCGGACCGCAGCGTCGATGCGACGTTCCACCCAACGATGCGACGGGAGTAGACGTCGGTGACGAACGCGACGTAGGCGAACCCGGACCAGGTCGCGACATATGTGATGTCGCAGACCCAGAGCCGCCTGGGCGCGGGGGCGTTGAAGCGACGGTTGACAAGGTCCGCAGGCAGCACGGTCGTCTTGTCGGAGCGTGTGGTGAACACTCGCTTCGACTTTCGGACGCCGCGCACCCCGGCCAGGCGCATGAGCCGTTCGGTCTGGTCGCGGCCGATGTCCCAGCCTTGCCGGCGCATCAGCGAATGCATCTTCCGGCGTCCGTAGACGCCGTAGTTGTCCGCATGCAGCCTGGCGACCTCCGGCACCAGCAGGTCGTCCCGAAGCTGCCGGGCCGACGGCGCGCGACCGACGGCGGCACGGTAGCCGCGGGAGGTGAGGAAGCCCTGCACTGCCGGTCGGAGGACACGGCAGATGAGCTCGACCCCGAAACGATCCCGATGTTCGGTGATGAACCGGATCATCTCGGTCAGGGGCAGTCGAGCTCCTTCGCGAAAAACACGCTGGTGAACTCAACCCGTCAGCGCAACACCGTCGATGATCATCTCGGAGGTGTGGTGTGGCGAAGATCGGGAGGCCGGGGTTGCCCTCGGATCGGAGGCAGCAGGTTTGGGAGTTGTGGAAGTCGGGAGCGTCGCTCAGCGAGATCTCCCGAACGGTGGGGTCCCCGCCGGGATCAATCTTCTCGATCCTGTTGCCGTTCGGCGGGTTCTATCAGGCGCCGCAGCGGCGTAGGCCCGGGACGCTGACCCTGGTCGAGCGCGAGGAGATCTCCCGGGGCCTCGCGGCTGGTGAGTCGTATCGGGCGATCGGTCGTCGGCTTGGCCGGCCAGCGTCGACGATCAGTCGGGAGGTCGCAAAGAACAAGGGTCCGCGCCGGTATCGCGCCGTCGATGCCGACGATCGTGCATGGCGACGTGCGCGGCGTCCGCAGAAGTGCAAGCTCGCCCGCAACCCGGTGCTGCGTGGTTACGTCGCCGCTCGCCTTCGGGAAGACTGGTCGCCCGAGCAGATCGCCGGCGCGTTGCGGAAGCGCCACCCGGCGGGGAGCGGGATGCGGGTGTCACACGAGACGATCTACAAGTCCCTGTTCGTGCAGTCCCGCGGTGTTCTGGCGAAAGAGCTGCAGAAGCATCTGCGATCCGGGCGGCCGATCCGGCGCAGCGTCCACAACAACGTCACCGGACAATGGCGATCCCAGATCAAGGATGCCGTCTCCATCTCCGAGCGCCCCGCCGAGGCTGAGGATCGCGCGATCCCGGGCCATTGGGAGGGAGACCTCCTGCTCGGTCGTCATTGGACGCAGATCGCGACAGTCGTCGAACGCGCGACGCGGTTCACGGTCCTGGTCCAGGTCGATGGCCGTGACATGGAGTCCGTCACCGCGGGGCTCTCACGTGAGATGAATCTGCTGCCGGAGCAGTTGCGTCGCTCACTGACGTGGGACCGCGGGATGGAACTCGCCGGCCACAAGACCGTCACGACGAACACCGGTCTCGACGTTTACTTCGCCGACCCGCGCAGCCCCTGGCAACGCGGCACAAACGAGAACACGAATCGGCTGCTGCGTCAGTACTTCCCCAAGGGCTTCAGCATGAAGGACCTCACCCAGGCCGACCTCGACGCCGTTGCCGCCCGCCTGAACTCGAGGCCTCGGAAGACGCTCGACTTCGACACCCCAGCCGATAGGCTCCAAGCACTGTTGCGCTGACGGGTTGAGTTCACC
>NZ_DASRXZ010000060.1:0-34212 GCF_035687345.1 Microbacterium sp. | reverse complement strand
ACCCCGAGACCCGTGAGCCGATCGGGCGCCTGCGCCACGTGCTCGGCCACGAGGCGGTTCGCCTCCTGCGCGATCCACACCGCGAGGCCCTCCGGCGCCCACGGGTAGAAGTGGTTCGGCGACACGCTCACCCACTGCCGGTCGACGCCCTGCGCGTCCATGTCGGCGAGGCGCACGGCGAGGTCGGTGAGCTTCGGGATGCGCGCGCCGACCATCGCTCCCGAGATGCGCTGGCTCTCGGGACCGTGGCGCTTGAGCTCGAGCGCGGCAGCCTGCGCGACCCCCTCGGGCGCACGGCGCTCGACCTCGGCGTGCAGCGTGGGCAGCAGCAGGTGGGCGTGGACGTCGACGACGGTCATGCGGGCTGCGCCATCTGCTGGGCGATGCCGAAGATGAGGCCGCCGGCGTCGGCGTCGCGGTCTCCGTCGATCTGCCACTGCGCGAGCTGGACGGATGCCTCCACCACCGCCTTCGCGCGGGGCAGGCGCCGTGCGTGGAACGCGTCCCACAGCTCCTGGTCGACGGCGTCGCCGGTCGTGAGCAGCTCGGTGAGCACGAGCGCATCCTCGAGGCCCTGCGCCGCGCCCTGCGCGATCGTCGGAGGGCACGAGTGGGCGGCGTCGCCGATGATGACGACGCGGCCGCGGTTCCACGGCGCCTCGACGATGTGCTTGGTGAACCACGTGTAGTTCGCGTGCGCGCCCTTCTCGAGGTCGGCGCGGATCGCGTTCCACGGACCGTCGTACGCGCGCGACTCCTCGAGCATGATGCGCGTCGCCTCCTCGTCGGAGACGCCGAAGCGGTCCTGCGCCTTCTCGACGAGGAACGCGTACATCGTGCCCTCACCCGTCGGGGTGTAGCCGGCGATGTAGACGGGCCCGCCGTAGTACAGCTCCGTGCGCTGCACCTCGGCCGGACGAGAGACGAACGCGCGCCAGATGCCCATGCCGTTCGGCTCGGGCTTCGTCTCGATGCCGAGCGCGTCGCGCACGGTCGAGTTGAGGCCGTCCGCACCGATGAGCAGGTCGTACATGCCCGCGGGCTCGTCGTCCACGGAGACCTCGACCGCGGCATCCGCCGTCTCGGCGAAACCGGTGACCTTCGCCCCGAACCGGACGTTCGCGCCCGCGCGCTGCGCGTGGTCGAGCAGGATCCGGGCGAGCGCGGGGCGCGGCATGCCCATCGCGGCCGGATAGTCGGGGCCGCCGGTCTTGACGTCGGGAAGCTCGGCGACGATCGGCGCGCCCGGGCCGGGCGCGCGCAGGTTGAGCCCCTCGAACGCGAAGCCCGCGGCACGGATGTCGTCCCACGCGCCGAGCGCGTCGAACACGCGCAGGGCGTTGCCCTGCAGCGAGATGCCGGAGCCGAGCGCCGTCAGCTCGGGCTTGGCCTCGAACACGTCGACCTCGACGCCCGACTTCGCGAGCTGGATCGCCGCGGCCAGGCCCACGGCGCCGGCTCCGGCGATGGCGACCTTGTTCACTGCGGTCATTTCTCAGAACCTCCCTGTTCTGGTGTCGTTTCGTCTCGTCGCGCGCGCGGCGCGCAGGTCAGGCGGCGCTCTCGGCGACGCAGCGCACGACCTGCGTGCCGAGTCCTTCGATCGTCCCCGTCATGACGTCGCCGTCGCGCAGGAACCTCTTCCAATGCTGTCCGTTGCCTGCGGGCGAGCCCGTCAGCAGCAGGTCGCCCGGCAGCAGCGGCATGTTCCACGAGGCCCCCGAGATGAGCGCGGGGATGTCGAAGAGCAGATCGCTCGTCGACGCGTCCTGCATGACGTCGCCGTTGAGGTCGAGGCGGACCTCGAGATTCGAGCCGTCGACGAACGGCGCCGGCACGAAGAACGGCCCCGTCGGCAGGAAGCCCGGGGCGTTCTTGGCCCTGTACCAGTCCGTGCCGATCTCCTTCATATCCTTGCGGAACACGAGGTCGCGCGTCGTGATGTCGTTGACGATCGTGTAGCCGGCGACGTGGTCGAGCGCCTCCTCGCGCGAGACGCGGAACGCCTCGCGCCCGATCACGACGGCGAGCTCCAGCTCCCAGTCGTGCACGTCGCTGTACGCGGGCAGCACGAGCGGCACGTCGTCGCCGACGACGCACGCGGGCAGCCCGATGAAGAAGTACGGCTCGCCGTTCGCTTTGCGCTCGTCCATGAGCTTCGCCGCGAACTCGCGCGCCTCCTCCGGCGTCCGGTCGGAGTCCTGCGTGAGCCCGGCGACCACGAGCTCGATCACGTGCTGGCGGTAGTTCGCGCCCGTCTGCAGCACCTGCCTCGGCTCGACGGGAGCGGTGAGGGTGACGCCGGCGAGCGGATGCCAGTCGCCGTCGCCTTCGGCGAGCGTTGCAAGACGATCCCAGTCGGGCGCCGCGAGGAAGTCGTTGAGCGTCGGCGCGCCGAGCTCGTCGGGGGTGAGCGCACGCACGCGCTCACCCGCCGCGAGTCCGAGCCGGATCGCCTCGCCGTCGCGGAAGCGGACGAGGGCGAAGGGTGCGGGTGTCGTGCTCGCCATGTGTCCGGGTCTCAGCCCTGTCCGTGCTTCGCGTGCGGGTTGAGCAGCGCCGCGCGGATCTCCTCGGGCACGCCCTCCTCCGTCGCACTCGGGCCGTCGGCCGGCGGGAACGACTCCGTCATCGACATCGGCATCGCTCCGTTGCGGTACATGTTGTTCGATCCCTGCGACGGCCGCCACGTGTTGGCCTCCCAGTCGGGGACGTAGTTGCGGTAACCGCCTGTGTTGAGCTCGATGCGCAGACTCGAAGGCTCACGGTAGTAGAGGAAGTTCTGCTCGCCGATGCCGTGGATGGACGGACCGTACTCGATCGCGATGCCGTTCTCCATGAGCGTGTCGGCGGCGATCAGCAGCTCCTCGCGCGTGTCGACCCAGAACGCGTAGTGGTTGATGCGCCCCGCGCGGGTCGAGCCGTCGCGGACGACGCCGAGATCGTGCGACTTCTCGTTCGTCGTGAGCACCGAGAAGACCGAGATCGGGGCCTCGTCGAGGACGGTCCGCGCCATGAAGCGGAAGCCGAGCACGTCGACGTACCACTTGACGAACTCGTCGACGTCGCTCGCGGCGACCGTGACGTGGTCGAGCTGGCGCGGAGCGCCGGCGACCTTCGACCGCTTCTCGGGACGGTCGGGGAAGATCGAGGCCTCCGCTCCGCCCGCCTGGTGACGCGTGACATCCCAGTGCAGGGTCATCGAGTGGCCGAAGGGACCCGTGAACCGGTACGCGCGGCCGATCTTGTGCACGTCGTCGAGCCATTCGCCCTGGACGCCGGCGGCCTCGATGCGCTTCGCGGCCTCGTCGAGCGCCTCGGCGCTCGTCGTGCGCCAGGCCATCGTGTGCAGCGAGGGCTCATCACCCGGGACGATCACGAGCGAGTACGCGTAGTAATCGCCCCAGCAGCGCATGTACGCCGTGCCGTCGACGCGGTCCACGACGGTGAGGCCGACCTGCTCCTCGTAGAACTTCACCGACGCCTCGACGTCCGGCGACGTGACGGCGATGTAAGAGAGGTGCGAGAGCAGCTTGATCATCTTCGATCCCTTTCCATCAAGCGTTTCGGGTGTGATCCCTGCGTCCAGCATCCGTCCGCGATCATCATCAGGGAAGCCGAATTCGACAATGCGGAGTATCACCTGTGTTTATATGCTGAAACGACCCGACTCACCCGCGAAGGAGACGCGACGCCGTGTCCGACCACCCTCCGCTCTCGCGCCTCGATCTCAACCTGCTCGTCGCCCTGGATGCGCTGCTCACCGAGCGCAGCGTGACCAGGGCGGCCCAGCGGCTGCATCTGAGCCAGCCTGCGCTCAGCGCATCGCTCGCGCGACTCCGCACGCACTTCGGCGACCCGATCCTCGCGCGCCGCGGCAACACGTACGAGCTCACACCGCTCGCGATCCGGCTCACCGAGTACACCTCCGCGGCACTCGAGTCGGCGCGCCGGGTCTTCGACGCGCAGGCCGGCTGGTCACCAGAGGACTCCACGCGCGAGTTCTCCATCTTCGGCTCGGACTACAGCTTCGCCACGATCGGCCGTGCGGTCTCACGCCTCGCGGCCGAGCGGGCGCCCGGCGTCCGCTTCCGATTCATGCTCCACAACCCGGCGATCATCGACGACATCGACACCCGCCTGCGTTACGTGGACGGGCTGCTCATGCCCCACGGATTCCTCGACAACCTCCCGTACGCCGATATGAGCAAGGACGACTGGCTGATCGTGGCGTCGGCCGACAACGCGCGCGCTGCGGACGGCATCACGATGGAGCTCATCGCCGAGTCTCCGTGGGTCTTCACGTATCAGTCGAGGACGGCGTTCACGTCGGCGAGCCGACAGCTGCAGCAGCTCGGCATCGAGCCCCGGATCGCCGCCGTGGTCGAGAGCTTCCTCACGCTCCCCCTCTACGTCGCGGGCACCGACCGGCTCGGACTCGTGCAGGCCGGTCTGGCACCGATCATCAGCGCGCCCGGCGACATCGTGCTGCACAAGCCGCCGTTCGACGCCACGCCCATCCAGAACGCGCTGTGGTGGCATCCGGTCCACGATCGCGACCCGGAGCACGAATGGATGCGCGCACTGTTCGCCGAGGCGGCGAACAGTGCGCGCAGCTGAGGATCAGGCTTCGACGGACGCCCGCGAGCGTGCCCGCAGGGCGGCGCCGACCGCGAGACCGACGATCGCAGCGGCGACGCCGACGACTCCGACGCCGATCGCGAGCGCACCGGTCACGCCCCCGAGGATGCCCATGAGGATCGGGGTCAGGAACTGACCCAGGTAGAACGCGGCCGTCCACCAGCCGGTCACACGACCGCGCTCCTCGAAGGCGGTCGGAGCCACGACCCACGTGAGCAGCGACGGGAGGAGGAGGCCGGAGCCGTACGACGCGATGATCGCGCCCACGATGATCCCCACCAGTCCCGGAACGAACCAGATCACGAGCATGCCGACGGCCTGGAGGCCGAACGCGAGCGGCAGCAGCACGCTGTGCGGCAGCTTGCCCATGCGAGTGAACGAGATGCCACCGATCGCGGTCGCGAGGGAGGCGACGGCGGCGACTGCGCCGATGATCCCGGTGTCGGTGGCGGCGACGCCGGTGCCGACGACCAGATAGCTCGCTTCGATGATGAGCACGTAGAAGCTGAATCCTCCGAACACGCTCACCAGCAGGCGCACCCAGATGCGCCGCCACGGCGTGCGCACCTTGACGCCCTGCGCCACGTGCGTGTCGGTCGGGTCGCCCTTCGGCTCCCACAGCGCGAAGATCATCGGCACCGCGATCGCGATGCTGATCGCGTAGACCCAGAACGGCGTGTGCCAGCCGGAGACGCCGAGCGCCCCGCCGAGAGCGATGAACACCGTCGCGGCGAGCGTCGTCGTCACGGTCTGCAGGCCGAGGTACTTGTTCCGGCGCTTCGGCTCATGGAAGTAGTCGACGATGAGCGTCGTGCACACCGTCATGATCGCCGCCTCGCAGACGCCGACGAGGACTCGGCTGAACAGGATGGCATTCAGGTCCTCGAGCCATGCCGGCGCCGTGCCCGCGAGCGCGTAGGCGAACATCGTGATGATCAACAGCGTCTTGCGGCCGAGCCGGTCGACGATCTGCCCCGCGAACGGCGCGAAGATCGCGATGACGAGAGCCGGGATCGCGACGATCATCGGTACGAGCACTTCGGCGCCGGGGACGCCTGCGAAATGCTCGGACAGCTGCGGCAGGACGGGGGTGATGAGCACCGAGCCGAGCACGGGCATGCAGCTTCCTGCGAGCAGCAGGATTCCCTGCAGCGCTCCGGCGCGACGGGTGGTGGAGGATGCCTCGGGTGTGGTCGTACTGGACATGGAACTCCTTTGTTCCCCGCCATCGAACCGCGATCACCGGCTATCGGTGAAGCCGAAATCGCTTATGCCGCGCATCGATCCGGTTTATGCCCCGCGCATCGGTCGACCGCATCGCCGACGGTGGTTACGATCGCCACGGAGGCATCCGCATGACCCCTCGCGAATCCGTCGATCTGCCCGGCTTCGAGCACAAGAACCCGATCCCGGCGGCGAGCCGAAAGGGACCGTTCGTGTTCTCAGGCGCGTTGACGGGCCGCGACCCCGTGACGGGCGAGCTCCCCGAGGCGCTCGACGACCAGGTCGCGAACGTCTTCCGCCACGTGCGTGCACTCATGGCCGAGGTCGGCGGTTCGACCGACGGCGATCCTCGGCGACGACTGAGGCACGCCGTCGTCGCGCTGCTTCCGCGGAGCGAGCTGCTCTCGCCCGACGTGACGTCGCGCACGCAGCGGGCTGATTCACCGGTCGTGTCGCGTGCCACCCTTTCCCGCACCCGCCCGTCTTCAGTAGCGTCTGGCCATGGCCGAGTACAGGGACGAGCTCGCCCCGGTGTTCACGCGCGCCGGCGAAGCGAGCGTCGGGAACCACGATGTCTTCCCCGCGCACGAGATGCTGCCCGAGACCGCGTACCAGATCGTGCACGACGAGACGATGCTCGACGGCAACGCGCGGCTGAACCTTGCGACCTTCGTCACGACCTGGATGGACGAGCACGCGAACCGCCTCTACGCCGAGACGTACGACAAGAACATGATCGACAAGGACGAGTACCCCTCGACCGCGGCGATCGAGGAACGGTGCTGGCGGATGCTGGCCGATCTGTGGCACGCCCCGAGCAGTGCCGGCGCCATCGGCACGTCGACGACCGGGTCGTCCGAGGCGTGCATGCTCGGCGGGCTCGCGCTCAAGCGGAACTGGCAGAACGCGCGTCGGGCGGCGGGCAAGCCGATCGACAAGCCGAACCTCGTGATGAGCTCGGCCGTGCAGGTGTGCTGGGAGAAGTTCTGCAACTACTGGGACGTCGAGCCGCGCTTCGTGCCCATCAGCGAGGACCACAAGGTGCTCGACGGCCACGACCTCGCGTCGTACGTCGACGAGAACACGATCGGCGTCGTGGCGATCATGGGCGTGACCTACACGGGCATGTACGAGCCGGTCGCCGAGATCGCGAAGGCACTCGACGAGATTCAGGCGTCGACCGGGCTCGACGTCCCGATCCACGTCGACGGAGCGTCGGGCGCGATGATCGCGCCGTTCCTCCAGAAAGACCTCGTGTGGGACTTCCGCCTCGAGCGGGTCCACTCGATCTCCACCTCGGGTCACAAGTACGGCGGTGTCTACCCGGGCGTGGGCTGGGTCGTGTGGCGCGAGCGGAAGTGGCTGCCCGACGACCTCGTCTTCAAGGTCAGCTACCTCGGCGGCGAGATGCCGACGTTCGCGCTCAACTTCTCACGGCCGGGTGCGCAGGTGGTGCTGCAGTACTACCTGTTCCTGCGGCTCGGGCGCGAGGGCTATGCGCAGGTGCAGAAGGACGCGCAGGACGTGGCGCTCTTCCTCTCCATGGGCGTCGCCGGAATCGGCGCGTTCGAGCTGTGGAACGACGGCTCCGACATCCCCGTCTTCGCGTGGCGGCTCAAGCCCGGCCACACGAAGAACTGGTCGCTGTACCACCTGTCGGACCGTCTGCGAATGAAGGGGTGGCTCGTCCCGGCGTACCCGATGCCGGACGACCTCGCCGACATGACGGTGCAGCGCATCGTCGTCCGCAACGGGCTGAGCATGGATCTGGCCGGCGAGCTCCTCGAAGACATCCGCACCGAGACGGCGTTCCTCGACGGCCTCACCTCGACGATGCCCGCGGAGGGCGAGACGCACGTGTTCCACCACTAGCGCGTGGTCGTCTCGGGGATTCGCCCGTTCCAGAGGTACGGCGGATTCCCGCGCACTCCCGGCCTGACGGTGAACAGCCGTCCCGACAGGGGACTGGCGCGCAGCTGCTCAGCGGTCAGATGCTCGGTCGCCGTCGTGATGACGAGGGTGTCGAGCTCGGGACCGGCGAACTGGACACACGTCGTGTGCGGAGCCGGGACGTCGATTCGGGCGGCGATCCGCCCGTCCGGCGAGATGCGCAGGATGCACCCTTCGCCCCACATCGCGACCCACAGGTGGTTCTCGGCATCCGTCGTCATCCCGTCCGGGGCGCCGTGCTCGAGCTCCATGAAGAGCTCACGGCTGCCGGTCGCTCCCGTGGCCGGGTCGTACTCGCGCACGTGGATGCGCTTGCTCCACGTGTCGATGCTGTAGAAGCGGCTGCCGTCGGTCGACCACGCGAGTCCGTTGGAGAGCGTGAGGTCGTCGTCGAGCACAGTCGCCTCGTCGCCGTCGACCCGCATCAGGAGCTCTTCTCCCGGACCCAGCGTGCCGACGACGAAGCGTCCCCGCGGATCGGGCTTGCCGTCGTTGAAGCGACGGTCGGCCCCCGAGACGAGCCTCTTCCCCGCACGGATCGCACCGTCCACCGACCGGTAGTACAGGCGATGCGCACCGGCGACGACGAGCTCGCCCGTCTCCGCGACGGCGACTGCTCCGGCGGTGTCCGGGAAGTCGTACCGCTCCTCGGCCCGGATGGTGCCATCGGGTCTCAGCCGACCCGAGTGCACGGTGCCGCTCATGATGTCGACCCACAGGACCCTGTCGCGGATGCCGTCCCACACCGGACCCTCGGCAAGGTAGTGCGACACGTCGGTCGCCGGCCGTGCCGTGCCGGCAGAGGGCACGTCCTCGTAGTGGTGCGTCACCGCCATGGTCACTCGACGATGACCAGTTCGCGGGTCGTGTTGTTGAACCGACGCCCGCCGTTCTCGGTGACGGTGACGATGTCTTCGATGCGCACGCCGAACCGCCCCGTGAGGTAGACCCCCGGCTCGATGGAGAAGCACATGCCCGGCATCATCGGGCGCTCCTCGCCCTCGACCATGTACGGCGGTTCGTGGGTGGTCATGCCGATCCCGTGACCGGTGCGGTGGATGAAGGCGTCGCCGTACCCCGCCTCCGTGATCACGCGGCGAGCGACGCGATCGATCTCCTGACACGCGATGCCCGGCTGCACCGCCTCGAACGCGGCCTGCTGAGCCGCGCGGACGATGTCGTGCACCTCGCGCATCTGCGCGGCGGGTTCGCCGACCGCGACGGTGCGCGTCGTGTCGGAGCCGTACCCGTGCATGAGTCCGCCGAAGTCCATCACGACCATGTCGCCCTCGGCGATCGTCCGCTCGCCCGCCTCGTGGTGCGGGTTCGCGCCGTTGGGCCCGGATGCGACGATGGTGAAGTCGACCTGCTCGTGGCCGAAGTCGCGCAAGAGGCGTGCGAGGTCGGCCGCGACATCCGTCTCCCTCCTTCCCGCGAACGAGAGGTTCACGACCTCTTGGAACGCGGCATCCGCCGCTGCGCCCGCCGCCTCGAGGCGCGCGAGCTCATTGGCGTCCTTCACCGCGCGGAGCATGGGGAGCCGCTCGGTGATCGCGAAGTACCGCGTGTCCGCGACCCGTCGCTGAAGCCCGAGAAGGTGCATGGCCCACGTCGAGTCCGACACGGCGTACTGCGCTCCCGGTCGCAGCAGCCCCGCGGCGACGTCGTAGGGGTCCTGGCCGTCGCGCCAATCGCTGATGGAGAGTGCGGGTGCGCCGACCGCGGAGTCCAGGTCGGGCCGCTCGAGCGTCGGCACGAGCATCCGCGGCTCGGCGTCGGTGCTCAGCACGAGCAGCGTCAGCCGTTCGGTGATCGCGGTCGGGCTGTAACCCGTGAGCCACAGCAGGTCCGGCCCGGGGGTCACCAGGAGGCCGTCGAGCCCCTCCGTGACGGCGTCCTCCACGGCGCGCTCCATGCGCGTTCGGAAATCCTCGGTGGTGAACGGGACGGGAGCGGCGTTCATCGCGCACCTCCTTCGGTGTGGGTCGACGCTGCCGGTCAGGATACGCGTGACCGCGGGACCTTAGTACCGCGCCCGCGGATGGCACCGACCTACCGTGGGTCGCTGAGGTCCCGACCGATGGAGGGGGAACGACCATGAGGATCCTGGTGGCCTACGCGAGCAAGTACGGCGCGACGCAGGGCATCGCCGAGCGACTGGGCGACCGTCTGGGCGAGCGCGGGCACGAGGTCAGCGTCCGCTCGTGCATGGACATCGACGACGCATCCGGATTCGACGCGTACATCGTGGGCTCGGCGGTCTACGCCTTCAACTGGCGCAAGGGCGCGAGGAAGTTCGTGGAGCGCCACGCGGCGGAGCTCTCGGCCCATCCCGTCTGGCTCTTCGCGAGTGGCCCCCTCGGCACCGACGTCGTCGACAAGGACGGCAAGGACGTGCTGAAGGAAGCGGAGCCGAAGCAGTTCGCCGAGTATGAGGGGCTGCTCGGTCCGCGCGGCAAGAAGGTGTTCCGAGGCGCATACGACCACGAGCAGTTGCGCGGGGCCGATCGGATGGTCGTGTGGATGCCCGCGGTCCGCGACCTGCTCCCGAACGGCGACTTCCGCGAGTGGCATGAGATCGACGCGTGGGCGGATGCGATCGCCGACGAGCTCGGCACGCCTGTCGGGTCCGTCGAAAGAGCACAGACCTGAGTCGGGAGGCGAGAGGATGAGACGCCTCCCCGTCCGGATCGTGCTGGGCGCACTGATCTTCGTCGCCGGACTGCTGCTCCTGCTGGAGGCGACCGGAGTGATGAGGACTTCCACCCTCTGGGCCGCGCTCCTCGCCGCGGGCGGCGCGGTCTTCTGGTACGTGTTCTTCGCCGACCGGGCCGCCTGGTGGGCGGCGCTTCCCGGCGCGGCGCTCGCGGGCGCCGCGATCGCGACGATCGTGCAGCTCGACTCCGCCGGCGTCGGCCGGTGGGCCGAGGTGCCGTTCCTCGGCGCGCTCAGCCTCGGGTTCTGGGCGGTGTACCTCCGCGACACCGCCAGATGGTGGGCGCTCATCCCGGCCGGCGCACTCCTCACGGTCGCCGTCGTCGCTGGCGTGACGGGAGTCGTGGGCGCGTCGATGGCCGGTGCGATCTTCCTGTTCGGGCTCGCGATCACGTTCGCGCTCGTCGCACTGCTGCCCGGCGGCGCCGGACGTCGCGTTTGGGCGTGGGTGCCCGCCGCTGCTCTCACGCTCGTCGGGGTCGTCATCCTCTTCGGCGCGGGCGAGTGGTTCGTCGTCCTCAACTACGTGTGGCCCGTGCTGGTCATCGCGGCCGGCGTGTTCGTGCTCTGGCGCGCGTTGCGGGGAGGCCGTGACTCGGAGGACCGCGAGCCGGCGGGCTCCGACGGGCAGGTCCCCGAAGACACGCAGCGCTGAGCTGAGATCCGCACGGTTTCCAGGTTCGCGGGCACACGGACGCGCCAGCCGAGCTGCCGCTGCAGGCGTGCGCGCCGCGGAATCGACGGGCACCCTGGCGCGGCTCCCGCGACGGTGAGACACTTAGACCAGCGGTCGAACCGATGGTCTAAGAAGGTGTGACGTGAACATCCTCATCGCGGGGGCAGGCATCGCCGGGCCCACGCTCGCATATTGGCTGCTGCGCGCGGGGCACGAGCCGACGCTTGTCGAACGCGCGCCTCACTTGCGCGAGGGCGGGTACGTCGTCGACTTCTGGGGCACGGGTTTCGATGTGGCCGAGCGCATGGGCATCGTCCCGCGACTGATGGACGAGGGGTATCACGTCCGCGAGATGCGCGAAGTGTCACGCACCGGTCGACGGATCGCGCACCTGGATCCGGTGCGCGTCATCGAAGGCGCCGCGGGTGGCCGGTACGTCACCGTCGGCCGATCCGATCTCTCGCGAGCCGTCTACTGCGCGCTGGAGGACGGCGCAGAGACGATCTTCGGTGACTCGGTCCGGGCCCTCGACGACGACGGCACCCGCGTGCGGGTTCGGTTCGAAAGCGGGGCGGAGCGCGAGTTCGACCTCGTCGTCGGTGCGGACGGGCTCCACTCCCGCATCCGCTCGCTCTCGTTCGGCCCCGAGAAGCAGTTCGAGCGCTCCCTCGGGATCACCGTGGCCGCCTTCGACCTCGAAGGCTTTCGACCGCGCGAGGAGCTCATCGCGGTGACTCACACCGAGGTCGGTGCGCAGATGCTGCGGTTGGCACTCCACGACGACGCCACCATGTTCTGCTTCATCTTCCGGCACGAGGGCGACGTCCCGATCGACGATGTGGCCGAGCAGCAGTCGTTGCTGCGGCGTCGACTGCACGGAATGGGCGGCGAGGTTCCCGGCGTCCTCGAGCAGATGCCGCGGGCGCGCACGTTCTACATGGATCGGGCGAGCCAGATCCGGATGCCGCAGTGGTCGAAGGGCCGCGTCGCGCTCATCGGCGATGCGGCGGCTTGCCCGTCGCTGCTCGCGGGCCAGGGATCCGCGTTGGCGATGGTCGAGGCGTACGTCCTCGCGTGCGCGCTCCACGAGACGGAGGGCGACCACCGGGCGGCGTTCGGCGCATATGAGGATCGGCTGAAGTGGGTGGTCGGCGACAAGCAGGATGCGGCGATCGGACTCGGTTCCGCGTTCGCCCCGCGCAACCGCGCCCAGCTCTGGCTCCGGACGGCGGTCATCGCCCTCATGGGCGTCCCGCTCGTGTCGCGGCTCGCAATGGGACGAAGTCTGCGCGATCCGATCGAGCTCCCGCCGGCGCCGACCGGTTGAATGGTCGCATGCCGCGCCCGCGTTTCCGCCGACTCACTGACGAGCAGCAGACGAGGATCCTCGACGCCGCGCTCGACGAGTTCGCGGCCCACGGCTATCGCGGGGCGTCCTTGAACCGCATCATCGCGAACACCGGGGTCTCCAAGGGCTCGATGTACTACTACTTCGACGGCAAGGAGGACCTGTACACGCACGTCATCCGTGACGGCCTGGAGCAGCTGCTCGCCGAGGGTGGGGGCGTGGCGCTCCCCGCCCCCACCGACCCCGACGCCTTCTGGGCGTCGCTGGAGTCGCAGTACCTGCACCTCATGCGCAGGCTCGCCGCCTCTCCGCGGCTCGGCGCCGTGCTGCGCGACTGGCTGTCCGGCACGGGGATCCCCGCACTGAGCTCCGCGCAGCACGAGGCCGAGCAGGAGGCGATGCCCTGGCTCACCCAGACTCTCGCGACGGGCCAGGCGATCGGCGCTGTTCGCACCGACCTGCCCCCGGACCTCATCATCGCCCTGGCGATGGGCATGGGGCAGGCGATCGACACCTGGCTCATCACACGTCCACCCGACGACGAAGGGCTCGAGAACGCAGTGCGCGCCCTCATGAGCACCATGCGGCGGGCGCTCCAGCCCTGACCGACCAGGCGGTCGAAGACGAACGCGCAACCGCATGTCGATTCCGGTCGGTCCCGTTCGACGCTTCAGTGAGGGCGTCCACCGCGCCCCGACGAGAGGATCGACCGATGAACGAGTACTTCTTGACCATGCCCCACGACTCCGAGACGGAGCCCACCATGGCCTCGATGCAGGAGAGCGACCCCGATGCGCTCGCCGCGGTGATCGCCGCGGTCGAGGAGTTCAACACCGCACTGAAGGAGTCCGGCGTGTGGCGCTACGCAGGCGGACTCCACCCGCCGTCGACCGCCAAGACCGTCGACGCGTCGTCGGGCGACGTGCGCGTGCTCGACGAGCCGTTCGTGCAGGCGCCCGCGTACGTGGGCGGATTCTGGGTGATCGAGGCGCCCGACGAGGCGACCGCGATCGAGTGGGCCGCGCGCGCTTCGCGCGCCGTGCAGTCGCCCGTCGAGGTGCGTGCGCTGCAGTAACCGCGAGCACATCGACCAGGCGGGATGGATGCCGCACGGAGTCCCGGGGGCTGGAGAGCGTCTTTTCGGGTCTCGGCGACCGTCGCCTAGACTCCCCTGGAGTCTCCCCCAGACGGACGACCCCGTCCCCAGGTACGACGCCGTCTCCCCAGTAGCGGGCTCCCCACCCGCCGTTCATCGGAGTGCATGTGGTCCGAATGCAGCCGAGCACCGATACCGCCGGCATCCGCACGCGCGCGGCCGCCCGTGCGCAGCAGCGGCGCCGGCGCTCGATCATCCTCCTGAGCATCACCGGCGCCCTCGTCGTCGCGCTCGTCGTCGTGCTGAGCGTCGTGTTCATCCGCGGGGCCGCCGGCGAGTCCGGCCAGCCGCAGGAACCCGCAGTCGCGGGTGACTGCCTGCCCGCGAGTCTCGACATCACGGCCGACCCGGTGGTCGCCGGCGCGCTCGAGGCGATCGTCGCCGACATGGCGGGCGATCGCTCCGACTGCCCGGAGACGACCATCACGACTGAAGACAGCGCGGTCACCGCGGCCGCCCTGGCGCAGGGAACCGCTCTGGAGTTCGATGTATGGGTCCCCGACTCGTCGATGTGGCCGGCGCGCGTCTCCAGCCAGCGCGAGCTGGCGGGCGCGGATGCCCCGGAGCTCATCGTCAGCGATCCCATCGCGAGCACGCCGGTGGTCTTCGCGGCGACCGACCCCACCGCGCGTGCCCTCGGCGCCGAAGCCGGGTTCGCAAGCCTCGCCCAGGGTGCGGTCGCGGCCGTGCTGCCCGACCCGTCGTCGGCGTCGGCGAGCGCCGCGGCCCTGCTCGCGCTGCAGACCGCGGTCGGCGGCGACGCACGCGCGTTCACCGGTCTCGTACTCGGCCTCGACGCCGAGGCCGTGGTTCCCACGACGGGCGACGCGCTGGCCGCGGCATCCGCTGCGGCCTCGCCCACCGTCGCCATCACGACCGAACAGGCCCTGTACGCCGACAGCGACGCCGCTCCGCTGGTGCCGATCTACCCCGTGGACGTGAAGCCCACCGTGACGGTGTCGCTGGTGACGGTCGCGGATGCCGCAGGCGACACTCTCGAGGCCGTCGACGCGCTCACCGCGGCGGTCGCCGACGCGAGCGACCTGCTCGCCGAGCACGGCCTGCGTTCCGCCTCAGGCGCGGCGCTCACCGACGGGGGCAGCGCCCCCGACGCCGTGACAGAGCCCACTGACGGCGCGAACCATGCCGAGGCGCTGCGCACGTGGGAGATCCTGACCGCGCCGTCGCGCATGCTGGCCCTCAACGACGTGTCGGGGTCGATGGCGCAGCCCGCGACCGCCGACATGAGCCGGATCGATCTGTTCGAGCAGGCGGCCGTGCGCGCGATCGACTCGATGTCGGACGAGTCCTCGCTCGCCATCTGGGTCTTCTCGAGCCGTCGGAACGGAGGAGAGGACTGGCAGGAGATCGTGCCGTTCGGATCGCTCGGCGACCCGGCGCACAAGCAGCTCACGATCGACACGGCGAACTCGCTCGACAGGTTCGTGGGCGGTGGGACCGGACTGTACGACAGCGTCCTCGCGGCGGTGAAGTACATGCGCGAGACCTACGTGCCCGGGCAGGTGAACCTCGTCCTGCTCAACACCGACGGCTACAACGAGGAGGACGACGGCCTCGACCTGCCCGGCCTCCTCGCCGAGCTCGAGAAGCTGCGGGATCCGTCGAAGCCGGTCGCGGTGATCGCCATCGGCTACGGCCCCGACACCGACCAGGCCGCGCTCGAGGAGATCGCCGCCGCCACCGACGGCGCGGCGTATCAGGCGCTGCAGCCGACGGACATCGGCACGGTGCTCGTCGACGCGACCACCCAGCGAGGCTGCCGTCCCGACTGCGGCTGAGTCCGCTGCGACGCCCGCAGCGGCGGAGACGTACACTTCGGGCATGGCCGACGCGCCCGCGTATCGCATCTGGCCACCGGTCGCGCTCGGTGTCCCGCTTCTCGCGGGCTTCGGCATCACGTGGGCGTGGGGCGACCCGCTCCCGCTGCCGGAGGGTCCCTCGCGCGTCGTCGGCACGGTCCTCATCGTCGCCTTCGTGCTCTGGAACGGATGGGCGCTGTGGCTCATGGGCCGCGCGCGCACCGGTCTGCTCCCCGGCGACCCGACGCGCACGATCCTCGATCGCGGCCCGTTCGGAGTGAGCCGGAACCCCCTGTACTTGGGGCTCGTCGCCCTCGATGTCGGATCGGCGCTCATGTGGCCGTCCTTCTGGGCGCTCGTCCTCACCCCGGTCGGGGTCGCGGCGTTGTGGTGGGGTGCGATCGCTCCGGAAGAGCGCTATCTCGCGGCGAAGGTCGGCGAGGAGTACGAGGCGTATCGGCGCCGCGTGCGTCGTTGGATCTGAGTGCGGTCGATGCCGCCTGAGCGTCGGCTTTCTTCTCGTTTCGCAGGATTTCCGCAAGTTCACCTCAACACTCCCAGCGGAAAATGCAAACTCGCTCGGCTCCCGATACTTTTGTCTCCGGACCGGTAGATGAGAGTTTCATGAGAATCGAGAGAGATCGCTCGTGGCAAGTACATACGTTGAGACAGGCACTCGCATCCGCGTCTACGACTCCTCCGTCAAGACGCACGCGTCGCTTCCGCTCGGCACGTACCGCGTTCACTTCGACGGGAAGGAAGGCTTCAGCCTCCTGAGGGTCGAGAACCTCACCGCCGGCGGCGAGCGCGTCTACGGACAGCGCGAGCAGAAGGTCGAGAAGATCTTCCGCTCCTACGAGCGCACCGATCGCAGCCTGGGCGTGCTGCTGTCGGGTGACAAGGGCCAGGGCAAGTCGCTGTTCCTGCGCATGGTCGGGCAGGAGGCGATCGCCCGCGGCATCCCGGTGGTGCTCGTGACGCAGGACGCCGACGGCATCGCCGACTTCCTCGACAGCCTCGAGGAGTGCCTCATCATCTTCGACGAGTTCGAGAAGATCTTCCCGAACGGACGCCAGCTCCACCACGGCGAGGTGAACCGGCAGCACCAGTTCCTCTCGCTGTTCGACGGCATGTCGCAGGTGAAGCGCATCTACTGCGTCACCGTGAACGACGTGCACGATGTGAGCCAGTACATCGTCAACCGGCCGGGCCGATTCCACTACCACATGCGGTTCGACTACCCCGGACCCGACGAGGTCCGCCAGTACCTCACCGATCAGGCGCCTGAGGCCCCGGCATCCGAGGTCCAGAGTGCCGCGCTGTTCTCGCGCCGCGTCCGACTCAACTACGACCATCTGCGGGCGATCGCGTTCGAGCTCAACAACCCGACCGCGCAGTTCTCCGAGATCGTCCACGACCTCAACATCAAGGCCATCGAGCCCAGCCACTACCGGGTCGAGGCGAGGTTCGCCGACGACAGCTGTCTCGCCGGCGAGACGGCGCTCAACCTGTTCGAGCGCGTCCACGACACCCGCACGCTCGAGCTGCGGAACAAGCAGCGGTCGCTGTACATCTCGTTCCTCCCGCGCGACCTCGTGTTCGAGGAGGACGGGTCGATCCAGCTCCCGCTCCACAAGACGGACATCCTCGACGAGTACGACGAGACTCCCGACGACCTGCCGGTGAGCGTGTCGCTCACGCTCGTCGGGCACAACACCTACGCGTTCGACGCGTTCTGAGACCGGCCGGGGGGCTGAAGAGGCCCCGGGATCTCTCCCGGGGCCTCTTCGTGGTTGCGGCTTGTGGCTGTGCCGTCGTCAGGAACCGGCGACGCTCCGGTTGACCGCGCGTGTCGCCGAGAACTTCAGCACCGTGTAGTCGTCGATCTGGGTGGAGCCGTCACCGTCCGCGAACCGCACGCGGTGACCCTTGTGCTCCTGCGGATAGAACTTGCCGAATCCCGTGAGCGTGACCTTGTTCCCCTTCGAGACCAGGTCGATCAGCTCCTCGATGAACGCGTCGTAGACCTGCTGCGTGACCCCCAGCGGGAGCTTGCCGCGCCGCGCGACGCGCTGCACGAACTCCCTCTTGCTCACACGCCCCTGCTCGAGCCCTGCAATCGTGCTCATTCTTGCCATCCCCTGCTGCTCGCCGATGCGAGCGGTACGTGAGCCCCGGAAAACTCAACCCAGACCGGGACTCTGTCCACTTGAACGACGTGCCGTGGTCAGTGTGCGGTCACGTCCTCATCCGAGGATACCGCGTTGATGGGCAAGTTCGCTGGTAAAGGTGGCGATGCACGATTTTCGACTCGTTTATCACCGCTTTTGTGTCAGGATCCCACGAGTGGGGCCCGCAGCGGGTAGTCCTGATCTTCGAGGATCACCTGGGCGGCGCATCCGGTCTCGCGGTGGACGACGATCGGCGCGCGCAGGTTGACGTAGACGCCGTCATCGGCCGGATTGGCGACGACGAACACGCGCACGTCGGAGTCGCGTGCGGCCCCGATCAGATCACGGATGCCGTCGGTCAGCTGCGGGCGATAGCCGAAGTCGCCCGACAGCACGTCGAGCACGAACAGCCGCACCGCCTCTGATCTCGCGCGCAGCGCGTACAGGCCCTCGGCGCCGTCGATGCGGTCGAGCGTGAACGACGTGAGCGGCGCGAGCCCGAACGGCGGCGATGCGAACTCGACGACGGCCGCGGTGCTCATGCTCATCGCAGGAACTCCAAGAGGTTGGTCTGCAGAGCGCGGGCGGTCACCTGCAGCGCGGACTGGAACGTGAGCTCGGCCGACTGCAGCCGGATCAACACCTCGAGACTGTCGACGTCCTCGACTTCGGCCCGGCGGGCTTCGAGGTCGATCGAGACGGCGAGGTCCTGCGCGGAGGCCCGCTCGATCTGCGAATGGCGCGCGCCGGTCGCGCCGCGCGCGGCGATCATGCTCTCGAGCCGCGCGTCGATCTCGCCGAGCCTCGGCCCGATCTCGTCGCCCGCCCGCAGCTCGGCGGCGATGTCGTTGAGGAGCGCGAACACGCTCGTCGCACCCTCCCCGAACGCGCTCGCGCCGTCGCTGTCGACGCGCACCGTCTCGTTGTCGCCGATCCGCCGCTGCACACCGCTCCCCGTCGTGCCGTTGAAGGTGAAGGTCCCCGGTTCGAAGGCCCGGCCCGCATCGCTCGTGCCGGCGAAGACGCTGCGCCCCGCGAGCGTCGTGTTCGCCTGTGCGAGCAAGCCGGCGCTGATGCTCTCCAGCTCGGCCGCGATCGCGTCGCGGGCCGCGGGGCTCATCGCGCCGGAGTTCGCGCCTTGCACGACGAGGTCGCGAGCGCGGTTGAGCAGATCGATGCCGGCGCCGAGCGCCGTGTCGACGGTCGTCACCCACGCCATCGCATCGTTGAGGTTGCGGGCGTACTGCGCGACGCGCGCCTGCTCGCTGTGGACTCCGAGCGCGCTCGCTGCGGCGGCGGGGTCCTCGCTCGGCGTCCGGAATGCGCGCTGCGACGTGGCCTGGTTCATCAGCCGATCCCTCTGGGCGAGATTCGCCTGGAGGGTGTGAAGCGTCTGCTGGGTCATCGTGCTGCTGGTGATCCGTCCGATCATCGTGGCTCCAGGACGATCAGCGGCCGACGAGGCCGGTTCGGTTGATGAGGATGTCGAGCGCCTCATCCATCGCGGTGAGCACGCGGGCGGACGCCTGGTAGGCGGTCTGGTACGTGAGGAGGCTTATCGTCTCCTCGTCACCGTCGACCGACGCGGTCGACTGCTGCGCAGCGATCGCGGCGACAGCGCCCGTGTCGGCGATGTCGGCGCGGTGCAGGTCGCCTGCGACCGAGACGCCGAAGCCGGTGACGAACGTCGACCACGTCGCGCTCGGCCCCGAGGCGGACGTGCTCAGCGCGCTGATCCGGTCGGCGATCGTCGTGTCGAGTGCGCCCGCGCCCGGGGCCGCCAGAGCGAGGTCCTCGATTCCTTCCGGCACGACGCTGAGCCCGAGCGCGGCGGGACCCGCGGCATCGAGCGCGAAGAAATCGCCGCCCGCCACGCCGGCGGACGTCTCGCCGGTGCGATGGATGTCGTTGACCGCCGTCGCGAGGTCGGCCGCCACGCGGTTGTAGGCCGCAGCGACCGCGGCGAGCGAGCCTCCGTCGGATTCCGGCGCGAGCGCGGAGATCGTGCCTCCGACCGCTCCCCCGGTGACCGCCACGGCCACTCCCGGCCGATCCGCCCACGCGACGGTGACGCGCCCGCCGTCGGCGATGTCGACCGGACCGTCCACGACGAGGGTGCGAGCGCGGTCGCCCGACACCAGTGCGTTGCCGTCGACGCGGACCGTGAGCGTTCCGTCCGCCTCGATGACGGCCGTCGCGCCGACCGTCGTCGACAGCTGCTGGACGATGAGATTGCGCTGGTCGATCAGCTCGTTCGCGTTGCGCCCGGACTGCATCGCCTCGCGGATCTGCCCGTTGAGCACGGCGACCTGCCCCGCCGCAGCATTCACGTCCGCGATCTGGCGGTCGACCTGCTGACGCAGACCGGACCACTGGTTCGCGACCGACCGGTACCCGGCGGCGAGCTGCCCGACGAGCACGCGGGCGTTCGTGAGCACGACGTGGGCGGCCGAGGCATCCGGATCGTTGGCGAGATCCGACCACCCCGCCCAGAAGCGGTCGAGGGTTGCGGCGAGACCGTCCTCGGTCGGTTCGGCCATCGCGGCCTCCGCCCGGCTCGCCGCGGCCGCACGGGCGCTCCAGAACCCCGACGCCGACAGCGCGTCACGCACGCGCGCGTCGAGCACCTCGTCGCCCAGCCGCGCGATCGCGGCCACGCCGACTCCACCGCCGACCGCGAGCGTCGAGGGCCACAGGCCCGTCAGCCCGGGTGCAGGCGCGGGCGTCTGCTCGACACGCTGACGCGTGTAGCCGACCGTGGTCTGGTTCGCGATGTTCTGGCCCGTGAGATTCATCCCCGTCCGGGCTGCGACGAGGCCGGATTCGGCGAGGCGGATGCCGGAGAACGTGGACACAGGCGGCCTCACACCTTCGTGTCGAGGAGTCGGGAGCCGCTGCCGTCGCGGACGACGTCACCGGACTGGTCGTACTCTCCGGTGGGCACGCCCAGGCCGGCGATCGTCTCCTGCGTGACGCGGAGTGCCGTGCGCAGGCGCTGCTCGTTGAGCTTCTTCAACTCGCCGATCTCGGCGGCCAGGCCGAGCATCGCCTCCAAGTGGCCGCTCAGCACCTCGCGCCACGCGCAGCTCGGGGCGGCATCGATGAGCTCGCGCAGGGTCGTGGCATCGGGAACGCCCCACTCGTCGGCCACCGCGACGACGAGGGTGTCGCGCGTGAGCGCCGTGACCGGGATCGCAGCCAGCACGCGCTCGATCTCGCTCACGGTCTGCGGAATCCACCGGGTCCGTCCGGTCGCCAAGAGCATCTGCTGCACGTCGAGTTTGAAGAGCAGCAGCTCGAGCATCTCGCGCTCTCGCATCAGATGCATGCTCAGCTCATGAGCGGACACGGGCGGTCACCTCGTCGGGTCGAAGTCTGGCGACGGGGTCGCCCGTCACGTGCACGACTATCGCGACAGCGCACACCCGACGTAACCCTTCCGTCCTCGGTCCGTCGGCCCGTCACTCCGCCTCGGGGCGACGTCCGAGTGCGTTCAGCAGCGCACTCTCGGCCGCGTCGTCGGACGACGACTGCACCGCACCCCTGTTCTCGTCGCTGACCGCCACGACGATCTCGGCGCGGTGGATGCGCATGTCGCGCGGCGCGTCGATGCCGACGCGCACTCCACCGGGTGTGACGCCCAGGATCGTGACGGTGATGTCGTCGCCGATCAGGATGCTCTCACCCGCTCGTCGCGTGAGTACCAGCATGTTCTCGTCCGCCCTCCGTGGCGTGAGCGCGTTGCGCTCGTCCTCTGTTCACCGTAACCCATATCCGCTGATATACGAGCGGAATCCTACGGATTGACAGCGGGGAGCGCAGGCTGCGACAAGCGGATCACCCCCACGACGTCGGTGGCGAAGCCGCCCGCCGCGGCTTCGTCGTACGACAGCACGGGCAGCCCTCGCACCTGCGTCGCGACCATTCTGCGCACGGCCTGCCGCAGCGACGGCGCGCACACGAGGATCGGTTCCGGACCCGATCGGTCCAGTTCGTCCACGGTGCGACGGATGCTGTCGAGGAGGTCGAGCGTGGCATCCGGTGCCAGCACGATCTGCGGCTGGCCGTCGACGACCCGCATGCCCTCGAGAAGCTGCTGCTCGAGCAGCGGATCGAACATGAGCACGCGGATCCGGCCGTCTTCGGCGAAGCGCGCGGCGATCGCAGGCCCGAGCGCGGTGCGCGCGGCCTCGATGAGCATCGGGGTCTCGGTCGTCGTCTTGCCCCGCAGCACGAGCGCCTCGAAGATCCGGGCCAGGTCGACGATCGGGACGCGCTCGGCGAGCAGTCCCGCCAGCACCTTCTGGATGCCCGCGAGCGACAGCACGGCCGGCGTGAGCTCCTCGACCGTCGCGGGATGCGTCTGCTTCAGGTGCTCCGTGAGCTGCCGGACGTCTTCGAGCGAGAGCAGCCGGTCGGCCTGCGCCTGCACGAGGTCGGAGAGGTGCGTGATGATGACGCTCGCGCGGTCGATCACGGTAGCGCCGGCCATGTCTGCCGCGTGCGACATCTCGGCCGGGACCCATTTGCCCTCGAGCCCGAAGACCGGATCCGTGACACGCCTGCCGGGCAGCTGGTCCAGGTCGGCGCCGATCGCGAGCACGTGTCCGCGCGGCACGCTCCCGCGGCCCGCCTCGACGCCGGCGATGAGGATCGCGTAGGTCTCGGCGGGGAGCTCGACATTGTCGCGCGTCCGCACCGGCGGCATGATGATGCCGAGCTCGAGCGCCAGCTTGCGCCGCAGCGACTTCACCCGAGTCAGGAGGTCGCCCGCGCCGCCCGCGGCGAGGTCGATGATGTCGGGAGCGAGCGAGATCTCGAGCGGATGCACGCGCATGCGGTCCATGAGCTCGTCGGGGCCCTCGGCCGCGGCATCCGCCGATTCGGTCGCCTGCGCTTCTGCCGCCTCCGCCGCCTTGCGCGCGCGGTTCGCCTTCACACGAGCCGCCGCGAACAGCAGCAGGCCGCCGATCGCGAGGAACGCGAGGAACGGCATGCCCGGGATCAGTCCCATCGCGATGGCCGCGAGGCCCGTGATGAGCAGCGCGTTGCGCGACTGCATGAGCTGACGTCCCGCGGCCTGCCCGATCTCGGACTCGGTGTTCTCGCGCGTGACGATCATGCCCGTCGCGACCGCCATGAGCAGCGCCGGGATCTGGGTGACGAGGCCGTCGCCGATGGTCAGGATGCTGTAGTTCTGCAGGGCATCCGCCATGTCCATGCCGCGTTGGGCCATGCCGATGATGATGCCGCCGACGAAGTTGATGACGACGATGACGATGCCCGCGATCGCATCGCCCTTGACGAACTTGGACGCGCCGTCCATCGCGCCGTAGAAGTCGGACTCGGCGGCGACCTCGGCCCGGCGCCGGCGGGCCTCCTCCTCGGTGATGAGCCCCGCGTTCAGGTCGGCGTCGATCGCCATCTGCTTGCCGGGCATCGCGTCGAGCGTGAACCGCGCCCCGACCTCTGCGACGCGCTCGGCGCCCTTCGTGACGACGACGAACTGGATGACGGTGAGGATGAGGAAGATCACCGCGCCGATCACGAGCGAACCGCTGATCGTGATCTGGCCGAATGCCTGGATCACCTGTCCGGCATGGGCCTCGCCGAGGATGAGCCGCGTCGAGGCCACGTTGAGACCGAGCCGGAAGAGCGTCGCCACGAGGAGCAGGCTCGGGAAGACCGAGAAGTCGAGGGGCTTCTTCGCGAACATCGCGGTGAGCAGGATCAGCAGCGCGAACGAGATGTTCACCACGATGAGCACGTCGAGCAGAGCGGTCGGGATCGGCACGATGAGCAGCAAGATGATCCCGACCACCCCGACGGGAACGGTCGCCTTCGACAGCAGCTGTCTGATCATGGCTCGGACCTCTCGTCTCTCTCCGTGTCGTGTGCGGCGGCATCCGTCAGAGGCCGCGGCTCCTCGTGCTCGCCGCGGGCATCGTGTGCGTGCCGCGCGCAGACCCTCGGCGCTTGAGGTGCTCGACGAAGGCGAGCACCTGCGCGACGGCGGTGTAGAGCTCCTCGGGGATCTCCTGCCCGATGTCGCACGCCGCGTGCAGCGCCCGGGCGAGCGGGATGTCGCGGACCATCGGAACGCCCGATTCTTCGGCGCGTTCGCGGATCTTCTGCGCGACGACGCCCGCACCCTTCGCGACGATCCGCGGCGCGGACTTGCCGGGCTCGTAGCGGAGCGCGACCGCGAGGTGCGTCGGGTTGAGCAGCACGACGTCGCTGTCGCCGACGGCGGCGATCATTCGGTTGCGGCTCAGGGCGAGCTGGCGCGAGCGGCGCTGCGCGCGCACGAGCGGGTCGCCCTCGCTCTTCTTGTGCTCGTCCTTCGCCTCCTTCTTCGTCATGTGCGTGTGCTTGCGGTTGCGTCGCATCACGACGGCCACGTCGATCGCGGCGAGGAGCACACCGACGACGACCGCGACCTGGAGGAGCGCGACGACCCCTTCGCCGGCCCTTTCGAGCAGCCACGCGATCGTGTGGCGCCCGCTGTCCATCAGCACGGGGACGAGGCCCGACACGACGATCCACAGCGCCGCGCCGATCGCGAGGGTCTTCAGCAGCGCCTTGACGCCCTCCCACAGCGCGCGCCTGCCGAACACGCGCTTGAGTCCCGCGACGATGTCGAACTGCTCGACGCGGAGCGTCACTCCGCGCAGGTGGATGCCGCCCTGCGCGACGGCCGTCGCGGTGGTCGCGAGGAGGACGACGACGAGCATCGGCAGGAGGACGCCGCCGATCGAGGCCATCGCCGCGCTCAGCGCCTCGACCGCATTCACCTTCGTCGGCTGTCGGGCGACCTGCGCGACCCGCAGGAACTGCTCGGTGAGCACCTGTGCGGCCGCGGCGATCGAGAAGGGCATCATGACCGCGGCGGATGCGATGCAGATCCAGGCCGTGAAGTCCTGGCTGCGCCCGAGCTGACCCTTCCTCCGGGCCTCGCGCAGGCGGCGATCGGTCGCCTTCTCGGTCCGTTCGCCGGTGTCGGTCTCACTCATCGTGTCACCCCCACGAGCATCCGGGCGGCGTCCTGCGCGAGGGCCGCGACGACGCTCGGGAGTGCGATGTAGACGAGTCCCACGAGCGCCAGGGTCAGGAGGATCTTGAGCGGGAAGCCGATCGCGAACGCGTTCAGGGCGGGCGCGACCCGTGTGACCAGGCCCAGGCCGACGTCGGCGAGCACGAGCACGATGAGCAGGGGTCCTGCGATCTGCACGGCGCTGAGCATCATCTGTCCGGCGGCGCCGATGAGGACGTCGGCGGGACGGGCGAGGTCGATCATGCCCGTCACCGGCACGGCGTCGAAGGAGCGCATCAGCCCCGCGAGCACGAGCTGGTAACCGTCGGAGGCGAACAGCAGCACGATCGCGGTCATCTGGAACAGTCGGGTGAACTGTGCGCCGTTGATCGCCATCCCGGGGTCGAACGCCTGCGCGAGCTGAAAGCCTCCGAACGTGTCGATGAGGTGGCCCGACCCCTGGATCGCGCTGAAGATCACGAGCACGAGGAATCCGAGCAGCGCGCCCGTGATCGCCTGTCCGGCGAGCGCGAGCAGGAACGCGCCCGTGTCGAGCCGTTCGTAGCCGGCGACCGCGACCGGAGACACGGCGAGCGCGAGTCCCACGCCGAGCATCGCGCGGATGCGCATCGGCACGGTCGCGTGACTGAAGGGCGGCGCGAACACGAGGAACGCGGTGATCCGCACGCACGCGAGCGCGGTCGCCTCGAGCCACACGAAATCGACGGGGATGTTCACGGCACCCCGTTCAGCAGCGACGGGAGCTGCGCGAAGAGGTCGTTCGTGAACGCGACGATCTCGGCGATCATCCAATGCCCGCACACCAGCAGCGCGATGCCGACGGCGACGAGCTTCGGCACGAACGAGATCGTCATCTCCTGCACCTGGGTGATCGACTGCAGGAGTGACACGGTGAAGCCGACGACGAGCGCGGTGACCAGCAGCGGCGCGCACAGCTTCGCACCGACCACGAGGGCGGCCAGGCCGATGTCCATGACCGATTCGGGGCTCATCCGCCGCTCCCGTAGGACTGCACGAGCGCCGTCACGACGAGGCCCCAGCCGTCGACGAGCAGGAACAGCAGGATCTTGAACGGCAGCGAGATCATCACCGGCGGCAGCATCATCATGCCCATCGACATGAGAGCACTCGCCACGACGAGGTCGATCACGAGAAACGGCACGAACACGACGAACCCGATGAGGAATGCGGCCTTCAGCTCGCTGATCATGAACGCGGGAACCAGCGTGTACAGAGGGACACTGGACGGGTCAGCCGGGTTCGCCATCTGCGCCGCGCGATGCATGAGCGCGATGTCCTCTTCGCGCGTGTAGCCGAGCATCCACTCCTTGAGCGGGATCTGCGCGAGATCGAACGCCTGGCTGAAGTCGATCGCCCCTTCCGTGAACGGCGTGACGGCGATCTCGTTGATGTCGGTGAGCACCGGCCACATGATGAACAGCGTCAGGAAGAGACTGAGCCCCGCGAGCACCTGGTTCGGCGGGATCGACGGCAGCGACAGCGCGTTCCGCGTGAGCGCGAGGACGACGAAGATCTTCGTGAAGCTGCTCATCATGAGCAGGAGCGCCGGCGCGACGCTGAGCACCGTGATGCCGAGCAGCGTCGTGATGCTCGCCGACGGCGTGCCGTCTATGCCGTTGATCGTGACGCTCCCGCCGCCGTCGTCGACGGGCGGGGTCGCCGCATGTCCCGCGCCCGCTTGGACGAGCACGAGGACGACGGCGATCACGAGCCCCGCGGCGATCGCCGCTGCCGTCCGCCGGGTCACGCGCGCGGGCGGCGCGGAAGTCGAGGCGGATGCGGGCAAGACGGCACTCCGGAGATGGTGGCGTGGCCGATCCGTAGCCGGGGGTGTCGAGCGATCCGTGCTCCCCGCCGACTATCGCGACAGGGCGGCTCGCGGTAACCCGCGAGCCGCCCTGCGGGTCAGGCTGCGGACTTCGATCCCCCCGGTGTCCGCGTGCCCGACTCCCTCCCCCCGGCCGGTCTGTGAGATGCCCTGCAGAGCGCCGTACCCGATCGGTGCGACCTCCTGTGTGTCCACGACGCTGATCCCGCGCTCGGTGACGCCGAGGATGTACCGGATCCCCCCGTACTCGGCCACCACGAGCTGCGCCTTGCCGCCGAGCCCGGCGCGCGTCACGACCTCGATCCGCTCGGAACGGCGCGCGCGCGACGCTCCTGCGGACCGCGGGGGCAGCAGCGCGACGAGCTTCGCGGGGCCCGGCGCGGCCGCCTTCGACGGCTTGCCGCCGCCCTGACGCTTGCGGATGCTGTGGCGCAGCCACAGCAGCAGGCCGAGCACCGCACCGAGCGAGACGATGACGCGGGCTGCGACGAGGACGTCTTCCATGCTCAGACGCTCCCCGCACCCTCGAGGATGCGCTCGACGCGCACCGCGAAGTCGCCGTCGGCGACGACGACGGTCCCGTGTCCGATGAGGCGGCCGTTGAGGCGGATGTCGGCGGGCGACCCGGCCGCCCGGTCGAGCTCGACGACGCGGCCGGGCTCGAGCGAGAGCACGTCGCGCACCGGCATCCGGGTTCGCCCGATCTCGACGACGAGATCCATCTCGACGCCGGCGATGCGGCTGAGCCGCTGGGGCGGCGCGGGCGCCTGTGCGCCGTCCTCCGCGTCGAGGGTCACGGCGGCGCGCGCGACCACCATGCCGTCGGCGCTCAGCAGATCGAACACCTGGGTGCCCGGCGCTGTGAAGGCCTCCTGGGCGCTCACCTCGTGGGTGTCGCCGAGGGTGCCGGGGCCGAGCACGGCGACGGCGGACTCGAAGACCGGATGCAGGCGGTCGGCGAGGGGCGCGGCATCCGAGCCGTCCTGAAGAGCCGACGGGTCGTTCACCTGGATCGCGATGCGCGCACCGGATGCGCCCGCGAAGGTCGCGACGACGGCGGTACCGACGGCTCCGGGGTCGGTCGACGGCGTGGGGATGACCGGATGCCCGAACGGAAGCCGGCCGGCGATCGCGGCGGCGACGGCGGTCGCGTGGAAGGTGCTCATCAGCGGGTCTCCTCGTGGACGGTGGTGATCGTGCAGGCCAGACGCGAGCCCCGCGCGCCGGGTGTCGCGCGCGCGATCGGCGTCGCGCCGGCCACGAGCTCGAAGGGCTTGGTCTCGGGGTGCGGGAAGCGGAGGAGGTCGCCGGGTGCGAGCTCGAGCACCTCGCCCGCGCGGATGGTGATGGGCGCGAGCCGCAGCGCGACGTCCACCGGCGCACGGCTGACCTGGTCGAGGGTGTGCTCGGCCGTGTGCCCGGGCGCGACGCCGTCGCCGGCCTCCGCGAGGCGGTCGACGACGACCGAGACCGGGAGCATGACGGTCGCCGCGGTCTCGGCATCGCCCAGGCGCATCGCGTACCGCGCGACGATCACCGCCGCGGCGGCCGAGATCACCTGCATGTACTGCGGGTTGTAGTGCACGGCGCCGAACACCGGAGCATCCGGAAGCAGTGGATCGAGGCTCGCACCGAGGTGCTCGAAGGTGCCGTCCATCACGTGCCGCACGAGCGCGAGCTCGATCGGCGTGAACGTGCGACCCTCGGGCAGCGTCGTGCTCCTGCCGCCCATCATCTGCACGACCCACAGCAGCGCGCTATCGAGTCCGAACTGCACGACGCACGGCTCCTCGCGGTCGGCGAACGCTCCCGTGACCATCGCGGTCGTACCGGGAAGCGTGCTCGCGTACTCCTCGTATGTGACGAGCTCGACCCGTTCGAGCGCGACGTGCACGCGGAGCCGCACCTTGGCGGTCAGCTGCGACGACCACAGGCGGGCGAACGACTCGAATGCCGCCTCGAGGTGACGGATGCTCTCGCGACTCAGCTGCGCCGGACGGCTGAAGTCGTACGGGACGTGCTGCACAGCGGCGTCCGGGGCTCCGGCCGTCCGAGGTTCCTCCACGACGATGGTCACGGTCGGTCAGCCTCCTTCACAGCAGCGACGAGTTCGGGAAGGAGCGCTCGGACCCGCTCCTCCTCCTTCGACTCGACGACGATGTCCACGCGCCGGTTGACCGCGAGCGCCGCCGCGTCGTCGCCCGGCGCGAGCGGCCGAGTGTCGGAGAAGCCGGTCGCCTTGACCCTTCCCCCGGCGACACCCTCGCGCTCGACGAGGAACCGGGCCACCTGCGTCGAGCGCCCGCTCGAGAGCTCCCAGTTCGTCGGGAACGGCGGCACGGCCGCCCGGTGGTCGGCGTGCCCCTCGATGCTCACCTCGTTGTCGACGCCCGCGAGCACATCGCCGATCGCGTCGAGCACGGCATCCGCCTTCGCCGAGAGCTGCGTGCTGTTGTCGGCGAAGAACGTCTCGGCTCCGATGAGCCCGACCTTGAGCCCGCGGTCGTCGATGACGAAGTCGACGGTCCGCTCGAGCCCCTTCGCGGCGAGCGCCTGGCGCATCCGCTCCCGCAGCTCGACGAGCGACTCGTACTCGGTGGTCGCGCGGGCCGTGAGCTCCTCGACCCCGTTCTCGTCGAGCAGCTCGGGCGGGATCACGAGCCCTTCGACGGTGTCGGCGCCACCTTCTGCGACCTCACGGCCGAACCCGCTCGCGAGGCTGTTCGCGAGTTGCTCGAACTTGCCCTTGTCGACGGTCGACATCGCGAACAGGACGATGAACAGGCACATGAGCACCGTGACCATGTCGGCGTACGACACGGCCCATCGCTCGTCGGGCTCGTGCGACTCGACCTCGCGGCGCCCGCGGGCTCCGCTGATCGCGCTCACGCCGGCACCTCCTCGGGCTTCTTCGAGGTGGCCCTCACCTTCACGCCGGCCAGCGCCTCGAGACGCTCCTGCACGACGTGAGGCGCGCTGCCGGCGTGGATCGCGAGCATCCCCTCGGTCACGAGGTTCATGCGCTCCTGGTCGGACGCCCCGATGCGGTTCAGCCGGCCCGCGATCGGGTGCCAGATGAAGTTCGCCGACAGCAGGCCCCACAGGGTCGCGACGAAGGCCGCGGCGATCATGGGGCCGAGGTGGTCGGGCTCGTCGAGGCGCTCGAGCACGTGGGTGAGCGACACGACCGTGCCGACGATGCCGATCGTCGGCGCGTAGCCGCCGAGCGACGAGTAGAACTTCGCGGCGACCCGATTGCGCGCGGATGCGGCGGAGGTCTCGTCCTCCATGACGGTCCGCAGATCCCTCGCGTCCATGCCGTCCGCGAGGGCCTGAAGCGCGTTGCGGGTGAAGTCGTCGGGTGCGCCGTCGAGCTCGCGCTCGAGCGAGAGCAGTCCGTCGCCGCGCGCCCGTTCGGCGTACGTCACGAGGAACGGGATCACCGCCTCGGGGGTCGTCTTCGGCCCACGGATCATGCGACCGAGGCTCTTGACGGCGAGGATCGTGTCGCGGAACGTGTGGCTCGCGATGCCGACGCCGATCGTCGCGCCGAGCACGAGGATCATCGGCGCGGGCAGCAGAAGGGCGTCGATGCTCGCGCCCTCCATCGTGATCATCGCGAGGAGAGCTCCGAAGGCGATGACGACGCCGAAGATGAATGCCGGATCCACGATCAGACCTCTGGTCGCCCCACGAGAGCCTGCGCCGTGGCGAGGACCCGGGCCCGATACCCCACGATCAGGTCGGTGAGCTGGTCGAGCGTCTCCTCGATCACGTACACGTGCCCGTCCACCATGTGCAGCGTCGTATCCGGCGCCGCGTGCACCCGCTCGATGAGGTCCGGGTTGACCGCGAACCTGGCGTGGTCCAGGCGAGTGACGGTGATCATCGGGCGCACTCCGGGTTCGGGCGAGGGGTCTCGAGGGGCGGACGGGGTCTGGCCCCGACTATCGCGACGAGGCCCGCCCCGGGTAACCGGGGCGGGCCGATGATGCGGGGGCATCCGTCGTTCGTCGGAGCGGTCAGCGCTTGAGCTGCGTCAGCTCCTGCAGCACCTCGTCGCTCGTCGTGATGATGCGGGCGTTCGCCTGGAAGCCGCGCTGCGCGACGATGAGGTTCGTGAACTCCTGCGACAGGTCGACGTTGCTCATCTCGAGCGCCCCCGACACGAGGTCGCCGAAGCCTGCGGCACCGGGCACGCCGAACTGCGCTTGACCGGAGTTCGCCGAGACGCGGTAGGCGGTGCCGCCCGCCTTCTCGAGACCCTCGGGGTTGGCGAACGTCGCCATCGCGATCTTCGCGAGCGTCTCGGTGCGGCCGTTGCTGAAGGTGCCGATGATCGAGCCGTCGCCGGTGATGCTGTACGACTTGAGCGAGCCGGCTGCCGCGCCGTCCTGCCCGGTGACGGCGACCGTCGACATGTCGGCGTAGCCGGTGACGGCGGTGAGGTCGACCGTCAGCGCACCCGCCGTGAGGGTGAGCCCCGGGGCGGTCTGCACGCCGTCGGTGAACGTCAGCGAGCCGGTCGCGCCGCTGACGGGCTCGGCGACGTCCCATCCGGCGGCGGTCTTCGTGAACGTGAGGCTCAGCGTGGAGGCCGTGCCCTGTGCGTCGTAGACCGTGACGTCGCGGACGAGGGTGTCGCCGGTATCCGCCGTCGAGGGCAGATTGCCGGTGACGGTGGCGGAGGTCGTGGCGCGGGCCGGCGAGATCGCATTGAGCGGCAGCACGATGTCGGCCGGAGCCAGACCCGTGTTGACGACGCCGTTCGCGGCGGCCCAGCCCTGCACGACCGCACCGTCGACGGTCACCATCTTGCCGGTCGAGTCGAACGTGAAGGCGCCCGCACGCGTGTACAGCGTCTCACCGCCGGAGCGCACGGCGAAGAATCCGTCGCCCGAGATCATGAGGTCGCCGCCGCGGCCGGTGGCCTGCGCCGATCCCTGCGCGAAGTTGGTGCGGATGCCGGCGACCTGCACGCCGAGGCCGACCTGCGCGGGGTTTCGGCCGCCGACCTGGTCGTCGGGGATGCCGGCGTTGCCGATGAGCTGCGAGAGGGAGTCCTGGAACACGACCGAGGAGCCCTTGAAGCCGGCCGTGTTGACGTTCGCGATGTTGTTGCCCGTGACGTCGAGCATCGTCTGGTGCGAGCGGAGTCCGGAGATCCCGGAGTAGAGCGAGCGAAGCATGGGGTGTGTCTCTTCCTGTGGGGAGTGGGTTCGGTGTCAGGAGATGTCGGTGATCATGTCGAGCGGGACGGCGGTGTCGCCGATCGTCACGTGCGGGATGGGCCCGTCGAACGAGACCCTCGTCACGGTGCCCGTCACGAGGCGACCGTCGGCGTCTTCGTACCCGGCCTCGCGGCCGATCAGGGCCGTCGCCGCGTGACGCATGTTGAGCGCGAAGGCCTCGCTGCCGGTGTCGGTGAGGGCGGTGAGCTGCTCCATCATCGCCAGCTGGGTCGTCTGCGAGATCATCTCGTTCGTGTTCATGGGGTTGGACGGATCCTGATGCGTCAGCTGCGTCACGAGCAGCCGCAGGAACACCTCGCCGTCCAGCACCTGCTTGCGTGCGGCGGGGTCGACGGTGCCGCCCGTGTACAGGGATGTCGGCGGGGTCGAGGTGACGGCTTCGACGGTCATCGTGCGCTCCTTCCTCAGACGAAGATGTCGAGCCCGGCGCCGGAGGCGGCGTGGGCAGTGGTCGGGGCGGTGCGGTCGGAGGCGCCGACTGCGGCGCGCGGTGCGGTCTCGCCTCCGGGGCGCTGCGCCCCGCCCCAGGGCTGGTCGCCGGCGCGCTCCCCGACGCCGGGCTGCGCACCGCGGTCGTGGGCGCCGGCCTCACCGGCCGTGTTCGAGGCGAGGCTGAGGCTCGCGTTCGGCATGACGGCGGCGAGATCGCGGCGCAGGTCGGCGACGATCGCGCGCAGGGCGTCGCGCCCGGCGTCGGTCGCGCCGAGCAGCTCGACCTGCACGTCACCGCCGGCGCTGATGTGCGCCCGCACCGTGACCGGGCCGAGGCTCTCGGGGTGCACGGTCATCGTGAGCTGATGCGTGCCCGACGGGCGCTGCGCGATCGCGATGACGGCGGGTGAGATCTGGGCGGCGACCGCGCGGGGCGCGGCGGCCGAAGAATCGGATGCCTCGACAGGCGGCGCCGCCGAGACGGATGCCCCGGGCGGCGCGACCGCGGGCGCGGCGTGCGTGACGCGGCCGGGACCGGTCTCACCCGCCTCCGCGGCCTCGCGAGGAGCGAGCGTCGGCGGCACGGTGGGGAGCTGAGGAGGGTTCGACGGGCGCTCGGGCGTGGTCGGCTGGAACGCATCCGGAGCGACGGGCGTCGCTCGCGGCCCGGCGGTGAGGGGCGCGGCTGTCGCGGATGCAGTGGCGCGGGCGGGCGCGGCCTCCGGTCGCGGGGCGGACACCTCGCCGGCGGCCGAGGCCGACGCGACTGACTCGGCCGCGGTGCTGGAGACGGCTGCCGCGGACGCCGGCGGTGGCGCCGCGCCTTCGCCCGACACGGCAGGCGCGCCGACGTCGACCGCGGAGAGCCCCGGCGTCACTGCCACGCCGGGCTGAGGGGCGTCCGCGAGGAGTACCGGGGCGGATGCCGGCTGCAGCGGCGGACCGACGACGTCGGACGCTCCGCCGCTCGCGCTGTCCGTGAGCCCCGCGGCGGGGGTGGGGGCATCCGTCGATTCGGATTCTCGGGCGGGCGCGTCGGTCGAGTCGTCCGATCCGGCGACCTCGACCAGCGGCAGTTCCCGCGCGGCGAGCGCGAGGGCGACGCCGAACCGCGTCCCGGTCGCCTCGACCGCTCGACCACGGTCCACTCCCGAGACCGGCGCAGCGGCCGGGGCCGCGAGCAGGGTCATCACGGGCAGTCCGCTCATGCCGCGCTCCCCTCTCGACGCGCCGACCGCACGACGGCGATCTCGTCGATGGCGGTCTGCTCGGCGTCGCGCTGCGCCTTCGCGGTGCGCGTGCGGTGGGCGAGCTCCAGGCGCTCGAGCCCTTTGAGCTCGCGGCGCGCCTCGACGTGGGCGGACTTCGCGCGGTCCTCTTCCTGCCGCCGCAGCTCGGTGAGCGCCTGGAGGTCGCTCAGCGCGCTGCTGCCGGCGGAACGCGCCGCGGCCATGGCCAGCAGCATCCGCGGGTCTCCGACCGCGACGGCGATGTCCGCGAGGCTCGACGAGACGCGGTCACGGGCGGCCTCGGCCTCGGCGCGCTCGGCGGTCGCGTGCGACAGCCGCTCCGCGGCGAGGCGCTCCTGGAGCTCGCGCACGCGGAGAAGTCCTGCCAGGGGGAATGTCATGGCGTCAGCCCTCCGAACTCGGTGGTGAGGGCAGCGAGCCGCTGCCAGGAATCGTCGACGTCGGCGAGGTCGTCCATGCCCTGCGTGAGGAAGCGGTCGATCGCACTCTCGTGCGCGAGCGCCGCGTCGACGAGCGGGTTCGCGCCCTGCCGGTAGGCGCCGATGTCGATGAGGTCGGCCGCAGCGCGGCGCGCGGCGAGCACGCTGCGGAGGGCGACGGATGCCTCGCGCTGCGCAGCCCCCGTGACCTTCGACTCGACGCGCGACACCGAGCCGAGCACGTCGATCGCGGGG
>NZ_DASRXZ010000059.1:0-6050 GCF_035687345.1 Microbacterium sp. | reverse complement strand
CCCAGGCGTCCACACCTCGTCGACCCCCGCCACACGCCAGAAGTCCACGAGCGTGAGGGGCGCGAGGTGCGGGTTGTCCCACGTGGCGCCGACCCAGATCGGGTCCTGCGCGTAGAGCGTGTACGGTCCGGCGGCCGGTGACGTGCCCAGCAGCACGGCGAGCAGCTCGCCCTCGCCCGACGAGAACCACGGGCGCTCGAGGTAGATGCGCACGCCCGCGCGGCGGGTGTGGCGCTCCGCGATGGGCTGTCCGGGATGGACCGTCCCCGCGTCGTCGGCGGGCGGGGCCGCGGCATCCGGATCATCGTGCGACCAGCGGAACAGCGGGACGACCGAGTGCACGACCGGCGGCTCGGGACGCGCCGAGGACGGCACCGACAGCCGCAACGTCTCGCTCACGACGCTCGACCCGTCGTCGAACTCCGCCGCCCCGTCGGCCGGCGTCAGCAGCGACGGCGGGAAGTACTCGCGGAACCGCGTCGACGCGCGGAGGCGATAGTCGACCATGCGGTGCTTCGTGTCGCCGAACTCGTGGCGCGTGCCGTGGATGCGGATGCTCGGATCCGCGGGCCAGTCGAGATCGCCGGAGGGCAGGAAGTCCTGCGCGAACAGCACACCCAGCCGCTCGTTCTCGGACACGCGCGTCGTGCATGCGGTGCCGCGGGTCGCGCGCTCCTCCCAGACCGGGAGGCCCACGTCGTCGACGGGCTCGGACCACGACGCCTCGATCGTGAGCTGCTCCGTGCTCGGGCCGTGCACGTGCACCCCGCCGAAGAAGCTCGCATACGTGGCGGACGCGGAGCGGACGGAGCGGACGTTGACCGGCCGTGGCGCCCGCACGGGCCGCGGCACGGCGTGCACGAGGAGTACGTTCTCCTTCGGCGTGAGCGACCACAGGTAGCCGTCGCGCGCGGCCTCGCGCACGATCTCGAGCCCCTGGATCACAGCAGGGAGGCTCCGCCACATGCCGAGCACGTCGAGCGCGGCGGGGCGCGGGCAGCTCGAGAGCCGGAACCGCTGGATGGTGCCGGCGGGCAGCGCGATGTCGATGACGCGGTCCTCGACCTCGGCTCGCGGCGTCGGCCCGTCGGTCAGCGTGAGGCGATACGGATGCACCACCGGCCAGCCCCGCGCGTCGACCTCGTAGTCGGCGGTGAAGCCTTCGATCCCGAACGGCAGCGGCAGGGCGGGGCTGGTGGTGGCGTCGGGGAACACGAGCGACACACCGCGCGCGAGCGGATCCGGCAGGTACGGCACGATCATGTCGTCGACGTCGTGCACGACGTACTGCCCGGCCGGCGGCGACTCGCCCTGTGGGAGCGGCAGCGTCACGATGTCGCTCGGGTCGACGCCGGGGTCGTGCACGAGCGCGACGCCCGGCACGGGGATCCTGGCCCCGGGGTTGTCGAGGTCGGCGACGTCGATGTCGGTGAGCGCGCCGTTCTCGCGGAGCGCGACGCCGAGGGCCGCCTTGAGCCCCGCGGCCGACCCGTCGCCCACGAGCGCGTCGAATGCCCCGTGGTGCTCCGCCTGGAGCTGGCCGACCTTGGGCGGCACGAGGTGGCGCTGCCCCACCGCCTGGAACGCCGAATCGGGGTTGTCCGCGAGCACCGCCGTCCGGTATTCCTGGGGGTCTGTCACCGTGACATCCAGCGTGTCGGGGTCCTGTGTCACGCCGCTGCGGATGACGACGACGCGCTGCGATTCGCCCTCGCTGTAACGGGCGCGCGGCACGAGCGTCGGGGGCGGCACGGGGTCCCACCTCAGGAACGGCCGCGGGGCCGTGATGGTCTTGAGCGCCTCGAGCACCACCGCAGCCGTGATGCCGCTGGGGGTGAGCGTCGCCGTCGCGCGCCCGAGCTGCCCTGCGACGGCAGGCAGGAGCGTGTCGGCGTCGAGCGAGGCCGTGACGCCGAACGCGGCTCCCTTCGTCGAGGTGAGGGCGGACCGCATCGCCTGCGTGACCGCGGATGCCCGAGACGGCGTCGCCGTCGCGAGGGCGTCGCCCGACAGGGCCGCGCCGACATCGGTCCGGCCGAGCACGTTCGCGATCTCGGACCGCAGCGCCGCCTGCTCCTTGCGTCCGAGGGTCGGCGCGGCGCGTTCCGGCACGACGGGCCGAGGGTCTTCGACGGCCTCCACCGCGGCGTCGCGCAGCACTTCGGCGACGGGCCCGAGGCGTCCGAGTCCCGCCGCGGCCTCCCACCGCACGGAGTCCCGCTTCACGTTCGTCTCGACGGCCTTGCGCAGTCGGTCCTGGAGCTCGACCGGGACCTCGACGCGTCCGAGGCCCGCGCGCAGCCGTGCGACGGCGGCGGCGTCGAGGCGTCCGACGGCTCCCGCGCGGGTGACGCCGCGGCCTGGCTGGGCGCCGCCCGGCGTCATCGGGCCCCCGCTGTCACCGGGTGCCGACGGACCGGATGTCGCGGGAGCGGGCGGTCGCACATTGCCCGCGAGGTCGACGAGCCACGCGCGGAACGAGTAGTCGCGCCCGTACCGCAGTCGCGGCAGCGAGTTCGGCACGATCGTGTGAGTGAACCCGATGGGGTTCGTCGCGTCGACGGGCACCGCGGTCGGCGGCGGCTCGACGATCTCCTCGAGCTTCTGCGATCCGTCGGGCTGGGTGACCAGCTCGCTGCGCACGCGCTTGCCGGGCTTCGGCACCGACAGGCTCCACCCCTCCCAGCCGAACACCGCCTCGTGCACGTTGACCGGCGGCGGTTCGACCGGCTCGCCGACGGGGACGGACTGCTCGGCGGGCGCGCCCTGCGCGAAGCCGTGCCCCTCGCCGAGGTCGAGCGGCTTGCTGAGGCCCACGATCTCGGCGACGGTGTGGCGCTCGTGCACCGAGCGCCACTCGCCGTCGGTCGCGTCGAACACCTCGACACGGATGCCGCGGGCCACGTCCTCGCTCGTGAGGAGCATGCCGCCGCCGCGCGGCGGCGTGGACGTGCCGAACTGCTGCTCGAGCTTCTCCTGTCGTCCGAGCCGGTCGAAGAGGATCTTCGCCTGCGCCTTCCGTGCGATCGTGAACCCCGGCGACCGCAGTCCCGGCGACGCGGCGTCGACCGGCTCGCGGTTCGCCTGCCGCAGCATGAGGCGCGGCAGCACGCGGAGGTACTGCTCGGTCTTGATGGCGGTGCCGTCGGCATCCGTGTCGAGCACCGCGAAGCGGTCGGTGTCACCGAGCGCCATCGCGCCCTTGATCCACTCCGGTGTCGCGGGCACGGTCACGAGCGCGCCGTCGGCGACGGCCTCGCACTGCACGCGGGGGGCGCCCGACGCGACCGTGCGGCCGTCGCGCTCGACCGACACCTTCGCGCTGAGCCACTGCGACTTCTTGAGCCGGTTGACGTCCTCGACGACGAGGTCGATCACGAGCCCGAGCGTGCGCAGCAGCGCCGGGTGATCGCCGACCGTGGCGATGCGCTCGTGGAACTCTGGCTCCTTCGGCTTGAGCGGGTCGGGGGGTGGCGCATCCGGCTCGGCCTTGTAGTCGGTCTTCGACTCCGGCCGGTCGTAATACCGCCGCACTTCGTGCAGCGACCTGAGCACGGTGAACATGGTCGGCTGCGTGCTGCTCGACGACGGAGCGCGGGGACCCTTGCGGTCGCTGCCCGTCTCGCCGATCTCGTCGTCGAAGATCTCGGTCCACCGCTCGTCGTCCACCTCGCTGATGCCCTGGCGGCCCGTCAGGATCTTGAACTCCCGGAGGGTGCTCACCAGGAGGGGCCCGAGCGCGTGCGAGCCGGGTGCGGGCGGGTCGACGGCGGAGGTGACCGACGTCAGCAGGCCCACGAACTTGCCCGTGTCGTGCACGAACTGCGCGTCGAACGAACGCCAGCGCCGGTCGGCGAGCGGCGGCACCCTGTTCGAACGCACGGGAGTCGTGTCGGGGAACAGCGCGTCCCACACGGCAGGGTCGACGGGGTCGAGGATCGGCGTGCACGGTATGGAGCCGGTGTCGTCGCGCAGTTCGACCGTCAAGGACTCGCGCACGGCGTTCGCCCAATGCGGGAAGACCGCGAAATCCGACAGGATCGCGTCGGAGCCGGTGTCGCCCGCGAGCTTCGGTGTGATGAACACCGAGACGTGGAACCCGTCGGTCTTGCGTGCGGAGTAGGGGAGTGCGAGCGAGATCAAGTGCTCCGTGACCATGACGTCACGCTCCTTCCAGCGCGAACGCGCGCCAGTACTCGTCCCACGCGGGAGAGGTGTTGTCGGGTTCGAGCAGCTGGTCTCTGAGCGACGGATCGCCCTTCGAGCCTGCGAACTGCCGCGTGCACTCGATCGTGACGCTGCCCGAGAAGAACAGCACCGAGATCTCGATCGTGAGTCGCGCGGTGCCGATCATCTTGCCCGAGTCGAAGTGGTACGTGAGTTCGAGGTACAGCTCGATCGAGGCCGAGATGAGCCCCAGCACATCGACCTCGCCGCGTAGGCGGAAGTACCCGGTGAGCTGGCCCTTCTCGGCTTCGAGACGCATGTAGACGCCGAGGGTCGCCGAGATCGAGCCGGATGCCACGCCGAAGTCCACCGCGAGCATGACGCCTGCCTCGAGCCCGAGCTCGAGCACAGTGAGGCCCTTCGGGTTGAGGCGGAACAGGAACCAGCCGCCTCCGCCGATGCACATGACCGACAGGTTGAACGGACGCTCGCGCGTGCAGAAGTTGAACCCGAAGCTCAGCGCCTCGCCGAGGAACGGCACCTGCACGTCGGCGCCGAGCGAGATGTTCGACAGGTTGAAGACGCCGACCGAGACGCTCGGGATCGGCAGCGTGAACCCCGCCTGCAGGCCCGACGAGTCGACCTCGAGGAAGGGCGGGTCGCTGAATCCGTCGAGCGGGATGAAGTCCTTCAGCACCTCGACGAAGCTCAGCACTCCCAAGAAGGTGAGCTCGCCGAGATTGACGTCGACCTCGGCCTTGCCGTCGGTGCCCGCGATGAACGAGATGTTCTCGAACGGGATGCGCACGAGCGGCGCCGCCGAGCCCTGACCCGGCTTGCCGAACAGGTGCAGCGTGAGCCCGCGGATCTCCGCCATCGCGCGCACCGCGGCGTCGCCCGTCCCCGACACGCGCCCCTCGACGGCGAGCGTGAAGCCGTCGGGCGGCAGCTCGATGAGCGTGAAGCCCGCGCTCGGCCAGTGCGTGAACAGCTTCGGATGGAAGTCGTATCGGAACGACGCCTCGAGCCGGCCGGGCTCGAGCGTCTCGAGCAGCCGCGTGAGCTGGCCGATCATGTCGGTCGCACGCGCGGCGGTGTTGATCGCCGATACGAGACCGGCGAGCGTCGTGCGGACGACGGGAGGAATGAGCGGATGCGTCGTCGGCACCGCCGCCACGGCATCCGCCACGTCTTCGAACGCGTCCGCGAGCTTCTGGATCCGCGTGCCGACCGGGTCGGCGTTCGTCGGGCTCAGGAGGTCGCCGATCGCCGAGAACACATTCTCGATGGGCGTGAGCGCGGACTGGGCGGCGTTCGCGGCATCCGCCGGCGCCGTCGCCACGACGTCCTGCAGTGTGCGGATCAGCTTCTCGATGTCGTCGACGAGCTTCGTGACGGCCTCGATCGCCTCGCTCGCGAGGCTCGGCATGTTCGCGAGATCGGTGACGTTCTCGATGAGCTCCCACAGGTCGACGAGTCCGAACAGCTTGGGGAACGCGCCCTTGAAGAACTCCTCCGGGTCGAACTGGAGGTTCTCCATGTTCGCGGGGTCGCCGACGGCGCCCGTGAGCGTCGACAGACCGCGGATCGGCAGGTCGGGGGTCACGAACCCGCCCGCGCGGTCGCTTCCCGCCGACGGTGTCCCGAACGACACGGAGGGAAGCGACACGGTCTGGTCGAGCGCCGCCTGCGCCGAGGTCTTCGCCTCGGGCAGCAGCACGTTCGCCCACAGCTGCCCTCGGTTGGCGTCGCCGACCTTCTCGCCGAGTCCGTTCGCGAGGTAGGTCTGGTTGTAGACGATGCGGATCGGGCCGACGTTCGACAGCCGGCGCGCGGCCTCCATCACGACGTCCGCCGAGCTCAGGAACGGCGTCGACTCGCCG
>NZ_DASRXZ010000058.1:0-28726 GCF_035687345.1 Microbacterium sp. | reverse complement strand
TTCACCTCGTTCGCGAGGTAGAACCGGCGCTCGGTCTCGATCACGTACTGGAACTGCGAGACGACGTCGCGGTACTCCCGGTACAGAGCAAGCTCGAGCTCGCGGTCGTAGTCCTCGAAGACTTCGTCATCCATGATGAGTCCATCCTAGGGTCGCCGGACCACACGGCGTCGCGGCGGCTTCCACCGCGGCATCCGGTACCTCGACGGGCATCAGAAGAGGGTCGGGGCGTCGCCGATCGACCACGACGCGCGATGGTGCGGGCTGAGGCCGTGCTCGCGGATCGCCTCGCGGTGATCGGGGCTCGCGTAGCCCTTGTTGCTGGCCCAGTTGTAGTGCGGCAGCTCGTCGTGCAGCCCGACCATGAGGGTGTCGCGCGCGACTTTGGCGATGACGGATGCGGCGGCAGCGCTCGCGCAGTCGCGGTCGGCCTTGATCACGGGCTGCACGGTGAGCCCTCGCTCGCCGGCCGGCGTGATGTAGTCGTAATTGCCGTCGAGGATGACGATCGCCTCTTCGGGGACGACGCCGTGCGCGCGCAGATCGGCGAGCGCCCGCGCCGTGGCGAGGCCGAGCGCGCGCATGATCCCGATGTCGTCGATCTCGGCGGAGCTCGCCCAGCCGACGGCGCTGTGCAGCACCCATTCCGCCGCACGGCCGGCGACCTCGGCGCGCCGTAGCTCCGGGACGAGCTTGGAGTCGCGCAGCCCTGTCGGCACGCGCTTGCGCGCGCGGGCCGCGTCGACGACCGCGACGCCGACCGCGACGGGTCCGGCCAGGGCGCCACGGCCCACCTCGTCGCACGCGATGACGATCGGACGCTCGCGGAGCAGGCGCCGCTCGAGCGTCAGACGGGGCTCGGCGACGGCCATCACGGCGACGCGCCGCCTTCCTCGTCCGGCTGCGGCGCGGGCACGCCCGCGAACACCTCGTGATGGAAGTCGAGGGCGCCGAACCGGTCGAAGGGCCACGTGATGAGGAACGCGCGCCCGACGACGTTCTCGAGCGGCACGAAGCCCTTGCCCGGCTGATCCGTGTTGTAACGCGAATCGCGCGAGCGGTTGCGGTTGTCGCCGAGCACCCACAGGCTGTCGTCGGGCACGACGACGTCGAACGGGTCGGCCGATGCGGGCGACTCCGCCGACGGCAGGTCGAGGTAGTCGGATTCGTCGACGGGAACGCCGTTGACCGTGATCTGGCCGATCGCGTTGCAGCACACGACGTGGTCGCCGGGGAGTCCGATGATCCGCTTGACGAGGTGGTCGTCGCTGTCGGGTGCGGCCAGGCCGACGAGCGACAGCACCCACTCGATCGCTTCGACGACGGGTGGCCGCTGCGGCGACGTGTCGGGCACGAGCCACCCGCCCGGGTCGCGGAACACGACGATGTCGCCGCGCGAGTAGCCGCCGAAGCGCGGCGTGATCTCGTCGACGAGGATGCGGTCGTTCACGTGCAGCGTCTCTTCCATCGAGCCTGACGGTATGTAGAACGATCGCACGAGGAACGTCTTGACGAGGAACGACACGAGCACCGCGACGATCACGATGATGATGACGTCGCGGGCGAAGACGAGCCAACTGCGACGACGCGCGCGCCGGGCGGAGCCGCCCGTGCTGTGCGTCGTCTCGATCGGTTCGGCCGGTGCCGTCTTCTCGGTCGTCATGAAGCCCTTCGCCCGGCTCGCCGAACCTCGGAGAACCGCTGGAACAAGGTTCCCATATTCGCGCGGAATCCTCCTCGCCGGACTCGACGACGTGAAACGCAGAACGCCCCGGAATCCGATGGATCCGGGGCGTTCGAGGCGAAGCGACTCAGTTCTCGCGCTTCTCCTTGATCTTGGCCTTCTTGCCGCGCAGGTTGCGCAGGTAGTAGAGCTTGGCGCGACGGACATCACCGCGCGTGACGACCTCGATGCGGTCGATCACCGGCGAGTGCACCGGGAAGGTGCGCTCCACGCCGACCTGGAAGCTGATCTTGCGGACCGTGAACGTCTCGCGCACACCGTCGCCGGAGCGGCCGAGAACGACGCCCTGGAAGACCTGGATGCGGGAGCGGTTGCCCTCGGTGATGTTGACGTGCACCTTGACGGTGTCGCCGGGGCCGAAGTCGGGGATGTCGTTGCGGAGCGAGGCCGCATCGACGGCGTCGAGGATCTGCATGATCGTGCTCTCTCTGCGGCCGCCACAGGTCGACCGCGGGATGAATGGATTGAGGATTCGGTGTGCGCCCGGAGCCGCCGGCCGTGAGGCTTCGACGACGGGCTCCCCTGAGGCAGAGCCTGGGCGGGGCACAAACAACCATTCTGCCACGGATGCGACAACCCGCCAAAACCGCGGGCGGAGCCCTCCGCGTCAGCGCTCGGAGCGCTTCTCGGCGACGACGATGACCTCGTCGACCGACTCGGCCGTCACGCGCGGAGCGGGCGGCGGAATGTAGGCCATGCCGTCGGTCGCATGCAGCACCATGCCGGAAGGACGCGCTTCGCGCCACAGTTGCCACAGCTCGAGCCAGAACATCGCGATTCCGACGACGATCGTCACGACGAACACGGGCGCCCACCACGCGGGGTTGAAGAACCCGAGCGCGATCGTGAGCGCATGCCACAGCGTGAATCCGCCGACGTCCCACCACGAGACCGCGCGCTGCGCGCGGACCGTGCCGCGGGCGCGCACGAGGAGCGTGAGGATCAGCTGGCCGAGGAAGACGGACGGGATCGCGATGAAGAGCACCCAGAGGAAGCCCCACCCGCCCGCGTCGAACACGGCCCATCCGACGAGAAGCCACAGCGGCAGGAGGAAGGCGGCGGGGATGAGCCACCCATAGAACGCGCGCCGCAGCCACATAGCACCGATGCTACGCCGCCGCGCGAGTCGACGGGAGCGCGGGGGACCTCTGCGCGGCATCCTCCCAGGTGCCCCGGTGAGCCACGGGCGGGCGGAGAGCATTCATCGGCGAGAATGGACGGGACGAGAGGACGAGCATGATCGAGTTGCGCACCCCGGCCGAGATCGAGGCGATGCGACCCGCGGGGCGCTTCGTGGCGGAAGTGCTCGCGACGCTCCGCGACGAGACGAAGGTCGGCACGAACCTCCTCGCGATCGACCGCCGTGCGCACGACATGATCCGGCGCGCGGGCGCGGAGTCCTGCTACATCGACTACCACCCCTCGTTCGGCGCGCGCCCGTTCGGCAAGGTCATCTGCACGTCGGTCAACGACGCGGTGCTGCACGGTCTCCCCCACGACTACGTCCTGCGCGACGGCGACCTCGTGTCGCTCGACTTCGCCGCCTCGATCGACGGCTGGGTCGCCGACTCGGCCGTCTCGTTCATCGTGGGCACGCCGCGCGACGAGGACCTCGCCCTCATCGAGACGACGGAGCGAGCGCTCGACGCGGCGATCGCGGCGGCGACCGTCGGCAACCGCATCGGCGACATCTCGTTCGCGATCGCCGAGATCGCGAACGGCAACGGCTACTCGATCAACACCGACTTCGGCGGCCACGGCGTCGGACGCGTCATGCACGGCGACCCGCACGTGCCGAACGACGGCAAGCCGGGCCGCGGCTTCCCCCTGCGCGCGGGACTCGTCCTCGCGCTCGAGCCGTGGTTCCTCCAGACGACCGACAAGCTCATCACCGACCCCGATGGCTGGACCCTTCGCAGCGCGGACGGCTCGCGCGGCGCCCACTCCGAGCACACCATCGCGATCACCGACGACGGCCCGATCGTGCTCACCGACCGTTCGTTCCTCGGGGTGCGCTGACCCCTCCCGTCACCGGCGCAGCGCCGGCCCTGTGACGACCGCCGCATCGGGCGGCACGGCGAGCTTCCCCTCCGCAAGGTGCACACGCGCCGACGTCGTGAGCAGCACGCGCGATGCGCCTGGCACTGCGAAGTGCACATCGTTCCTCGTGAGGTTCACAAGGATCTCGACGGCACCTCGCCGCAGCCGGAAGGCGCGGTGCGCGGCATCCGTCCCCTCTCCCCCTATGACTTCGGCCCCGAGTGACGCGAAGGACGGGTCGGTGAGCTCGGCGCGCTCGCGACGCAGGCGCGCGAGCGCGCGGTACAGCTCGAGCAGTCGGGCGTGATCGCCGGCGGATGCCTCGGACCAGTCGAGCTTCGACCGCCGGAAGGTCTCGGGGTTCTGCGGGTCGGGCACGACGGACTCGTCCCACCCCATGCGCGCGAACTCCGCGATGCGGCCCTTCGCGGTGGCCTCGCCGAGCTCGGGCTCGGGGTGGGACGTGAAGAACAGCCAGGGAGTCGACGCTCCCCACTCCTCACCCTGGAAGAGCATGGGCGTGCCGGGAGCCGTCATCGTGAGCACGGCCGCGACCGCCAGCCGGTCGGTCGAGAGCGACTGCGACAGCCGGTCCCCCGTCGCGCGGTTGCCGATCTGGTCGTGATCCTGCGCGAACGTGACGAGCCGCCACGCGGGAACGTCCTCGGGGATCGGCCGGCCGTGCTCTCGTCCGCGGAACGAGGAGTGCGTGCCGTCGTGGAAGAACCCCCGCGTCCACACCTTCGCGAGCGCGTCGGGGGCAGCGAAGTCGGCGTAGTATCCCGCCGTCTCACCGGTGAGCGCGACGTGCACCGCGTGGTGCCAGTCGTCGCTCCACTGGGCGGTGAGACCGTAGCCGCCCGCCTCGCGCGGCAGGATGAGCGTCGGGTCGTTGAGGTCGGACTCCGCGATGAGCGTGAGCGGACGGCCCAGGTGCGCCGACAGGGCATCGACCCGCTCCGCGAGCTCGCGCAGCAGATGCTTCTCCGACGAGTCCTTCAGCGCGTGCACCGCATCCAGGCGCAGGGCGTCGACGTGATAGTCGTCGAGCCACATGAGCGCGTTCTCGATGATGTGCGCACGCACCGCCGGCTGGTCGAGGTCGATCGACGAGCCCCACGTGTTGCGCTCGGCGTCGCGCACGTAGGGCCCGAACTCAGGCAGGTAGTTGCCGCTCGGCCCGAGGTGGTTGTAGACGACGTCCTGCACGACCGCGAGCCCGGTCGCGTGCGCCGCGTCGACGAAGCGCCGATACGCCTCGGGGCCGCCGTACGCCTCGTGCACGGCGTACCAGAGCACGCCGTCGTAGCCCCAGTTCCACTCGCCGTTGAACGCGTTGACCGGGAGCAGCTCGACGTGCGTCACCCCGAGCTCGACGAGGTGGTCGAGCCTCCCGATCGCGGCGTCGAGAGTGCCCTCGGGGGTGAACGTGCCGATGTGCAGCTCGTACACGACGCCGCCCGCGAGCTGGCGCCCCGTCCAGCGTCCGTCGCTCCACGGGAACGCGAAGGGGTCGAAATGAGCGGATGCCTCGTGCACGCCCCGCGGCTGGCGGCGCGACCGCGGGTCGGGCCGCACGGCATCCCCGTCGCCGAGCACGAAGCCGTACTCGTCGCCCGGTGAGAGGTCGACGCCGGCGGTCCACCATCCGGCATCCGACTTCTCGAGGTCGACGTCGTCCCTGCCGGGTCGCCGCAGCCGGACGCGCTCCGCGCGCGGGGCCCACACCTCGATCATGCGTCGTCCTCCAGCACGAGCAGTGCCACGGGATACGTCGCGAAGAGGTCGCGCAGCGCGACCACGCCTTCCTCGAACCGGCGGCCCGTGAACGCGTCGACGGTCGGCCCGGCGTGCCGCAGGAGCGCCGTGTCGCCCCAGCCGCCGCGCCTATCCAGTCCGACAGGCAGACGCGTCGCGACGGCGACTGCGCCGCCGCGGTCGAAGGCCACCGCGTGGTCGGCGGCCTCACCCACCACCGTCATGGGCGTGTAGCGAGTGAAGAGTTCGCGGCGGTCTCGCCGCAGCCGGAGAGCGCGCGAGGTCACGAGCAGCTTGGCTGCTCCTGTCTCGTCGATCGCGGGCTGCCAGCCTTCGTCGATTCGCGCGAGCAGCTCGCGCCGCATGGCGAAGTCCACAGGACGACGGTTGTCGGGGTCGACGAGGCTCGTCTCCCACAGCTCCGATCCCTGGTACACGTCCGGCACGCCCGGCCCCGCGATCTGCAGCGTCTTCGCCGCGAGCGAGTTCGACCAGCCGAGCGGCGCGATCTCAGCGACGAATTCCTCGACGATCGGACGCGCGTCGCCGAAGGCGGCGTCGACGAGGCGGTGCATCCGATCCTCGAACACAGGCTCGGGGTCGAGCCACCCGGTCGCCTCGCCTGCTTCGCGCGCGGCCTTCTCGGCGTACGCGTGCAACCGCTCGGGGGCAGCAGGCCACGCGCCGACGATCGCCTGCCACAGGAGGCTGTCGAACGGACCGTGGCCCGTCGTCGCGACCGCGCGAAGGCGGCCGAGCACGTCCGCCCAGCGCTCGGGGATCTCGGCCAGCACGGACAGCCGCGCACGGACATCCTCCGCGCGCTTCGTGTCGTGCGTCGACAGCGCCGTCATCGAACCCGGCCACGCCGCCTGGCGCCGCTCGAACGCACGGTGGAACCCGTCGACCGCCAGCGAGAAGACGCTCGGATCGCCGCCCACCTCGGTGAGCGTGCCGAGACGCGTCGCCCGATAGAACGCCGTGTCTTCGACGCCCTTCGCCATGACGGGGCCGGTCGTCTGCTGGAACCGCCGCGCCACCTCGAGTGTCGGGTCCGACAGCACCGGGACGAGGGCGGCGATCGTCGTGGCGAGCTCTGGACGACGGGCGGATGCCTCCCGCGCCGCCTGCTCGAGCCATTCCTTCCCCGCAGGGAGGTACGAGCGATACGTCGGGAAGCACGCGAGCAGCTCGGCGAGCGCGTCCGCGGCATCCGGATCGTCCGAGAGCCCGCTCGGCAGGAACCGCACGAGCCGGCGGATCTCGGCGACCTGGATCGTGTCGGCGATCATGCGCTTCGTGTCGTGGATCAGGTCGGGCCACGCCTGCGCGGGTGCGAGCCCCGTGTCGGCGCGCAGTCGTGCGTCGAGCGCGTCGAGCGCGTCTTCGCCGGCAGGGTCGATGAGCACGCGGTCGATCTCGGCCATCGCGTCGTAGCCGGTCGTACCGTCCGCATGCCACCACGCGGAAAGTGTCTCGGGGTGGTCGGTCGCCGCGTGTTCGAGGATCTTCTCGACGAGCACGTACGCGCCGTCGGTCTCGGCCGCGAGGCGTTCGAGGTAAGCGCCCGGGTCGACGAGGCCGTCCGGATGGTCGATGCGCAGTCCGTCCACGAGCCCGTCGCGGATCCACCGCAGCACCTCGACATGAGCGGCGTCGAACACCCACGGCACCTCGACGCGGAGTCCGGCGAGCTTCGACACCGCGAAGAAGCGCCGGTAGTTGAGGTCCGTCGCCTCGCGGCGCCAGTGCATGAGCTGCCAGTGCTGGCGGTCGAGGACGGTCGCGGCATCCGCCCCGTCATCGGCCGAACCGGGTGCGAGTGGCAGCACGTGGTCGAAGTAGCGCACGACGCCGGAATCAGGGTCGATGACGATGTCGGCCATCGCCTCGTCGAGCTCGGCACCGAGGACCGGCACGCGCACCTTGCCGCCGCTCTCGTCCCAGTCGATGTCGAACGCCTCGGCCCAGGAGGATGCGCGGCCGTGCTCGAGCACGTCCCACCACCACGGGTTCTGCTCCGGACGCGAGATGCCCATGTGGTTGGGCACGATGTCGACGAGGACTCCGAGCCCCGCGGCCCGGGCGGCGACCGCGAACCGCTCGAGCGCCGCCGCTCCCCCGCGCTCGGGATCGACCTCGGTCGGGTCGACGACGTCGTAGCCGTGGTCCGAGCCCGACGTCGCGCGCAGCAACGGCGACAGGTATGCCCAGTCGACGCCGAGATCGCGCAGATAGTCCGTCACGTCGGCGGCGGCGTCGAGGTCGAACGACGCGCGCACCTGCATGCGGTATGTCGAAGCGGGCGGGATGTGCATCCGCTCTCCTTCCTCGCTTCTCGTCGCCTTCGGTCGGCGCGTCGGATCAGCGCGTGTCGTGTCGCGCCTCGATGCGCGGAGCCTTCGCCGGCATGTCTTCGGGCCGGCTGTCGCCGAGCGCCGCGAGCGATGCCGCGACCGAGTGGTCGGGCTCGACCTCCTCCTCGGTGTGCTCCTGCAGCACGAGCATCGACCGGGACTCGAGCGGCACGACCGAGCCTGGGGCGATCGTCGTGACGCCCGCCTGGCGGCCGGCGGTGTCGACGATCACGTCCCACTGCGGGCTCGCTTCGACGGCAGGGATGCGGAAGTCGATGGGCGCATCGCCCGCGTTGAAGAGCACCATGAAGTGCACGTCCTCGATGGGCTGCCCGCGCCGGTCGCGCTCACGGATACCGCCGCCGTTGAGGAAGACGCCCACCGCGCGGCCGAATCCGGAGTCCCAGTCCTCGGGCTGCATCTGCGTGCCGTCGGGCCGCAGCCACGCGATGTCGGGCACGGGGGCACCCTCCTCGCGCTTGACGGGGCGGCCGTCGAAGAACCGGCTGCGCCGGAACGTCGGATGCTCCCGCCGCAGCTTCGACACCGCCGACACGAACTCGACGAGGGGCTGGTCGACGGCGTCCCAGTGCACCCACGTCAGCTCGTTGTCCTGCGCGTAGCCGTTGTTGTTGCCCTGCTGCGTGCGGCCGAGCTCGTCACCGTGCAGGAGCATCGGCACGCCCTGGCTGAGCAGCAGCGTCGCGAGGAAGTTGCGCTGCTGCCGCGCCCGCAGCTCCAGCACGGCCGGGTCGTCGGTGGGTCCTTCCACACCGCAGTTCCACGAGCGGTTGTCGTCGGCGCCGTCCTTGTTGTCTTCGCCGTTGGCCTCGTTGTGCTTCTCGTTGTACGACACGAGGTCCCGCAGCGTGAACCCGTCGTGCGCGGTGACGAAGTTGACGGATGCCACGGGCCGCCGCCCCGAGTGCTCGTAGAGGTCGGCCGAACCCGTGAGCCGCGAGGCGAACTCGCCGAGGGTCGCGGGCTCGCCGCGCCAGAAGTCGCGCACGGTGTCGCGGTACTTGCCGTTCCACTCGGTCCACTGCGGAGGGAAGTTGCCCACCTGGTACCCGCCCGGGCCCACGTCCCACGGCTCGGCGATGAGCTTCACCTGCGACACGACCGGGTCCTGCTGAACGAGCTCGAAGAACGTCGCGAGCTTGTCGACGTCGTAGAACTCGCGTGCGAGGGTCGCTGCGAGATCGAAGCGGAAGCCGTCGACGTGCATCTCGAGCACCCAGTACCGCAGCGAGTCCATGATGAGCTGCAGCGAGTGCGGGCTCGATACGTTGAGGCTGTTCCCCGTGCCCGTGTAGTCGGTGTAGTACCGCTTGTCGTCCTCTTCGAGCCGGTAGTACGCGGCGTTGTCGATGCCGCGCATGCTGAGAGTCGGACCCAGATGGTTGCCCTCGGCGGTGTGGTTGTAGACGACGTCGAGGATCACCTCGATTCCGGCCGCGTGCAGCGCCCGCACCATCGCCTTGAACTCCTGCACCTGCTGACCGGGCTCGCCCGGCGCCGCGTACGTGTTCTGCGGCGCGAAGAACGAGATCGTGTTGTAGCCCCAGTAGTTGGAGAGCCCCTTCTGCTCGAGCGTGTCGTCGTTGACGAACTGGTGCACGGGCATGAGCTCGACCGCGGTCACCCCGAGCTTGCGCAGATGCTCGATCACGGCGGGGTGCGCGAGGCCGCTGTAGGTGCCGCGCAGCTCTTCGGGAACCGCCGGATGCAGCTTCGTGAGACCCTTCACATGCGCCTCGTAGATGAGCGACTCGGCGTACGGGGTCTTCGGCTGACGGTCTCCTGCCCAGTCGAAGAAGGGGTTCACGACGACGGCCTTCATCATGCTCGCCGCGGAGTCCTCATCGTTGCGAGAGTCGGGATCGCCGAAGTCATAGCCGAACACGGACTGGTTCCACCGCACCTGACCCTCGACCGCCTTCGCGTACGGGTCGAGCAGGAGCTTGTTCGGGTTGAAGCGCTTGCCCTCGGCCGGGTTGTACTCCCCGTGGACGCGGTACCCGTACCGCTGTCCGGGGCGCACGTTCGGCAGATAGGCGTGCCACACGAACGCGTCGACGTCGACGAGCGGCACGCGGGTCTCGGCATCCGTCTCGTCGAACAGGCAGAGCTCGACCTTCTCGGCGGCCTCGCTGAACAGCGCGAAGTTCGTACCGCTCCCGTCGAAGGTCGCCCCGAGCGGGTAGGCCGATCCGGGCCACGTCTCCATGCGACTCCTCCCCTGGCGGTCGCTCACACCCTAGTCGAGCGCGATTTCCCTGCCGAGAGCCGTTGACACAGGGCTCACGGAGCGACAAGGGGGCGGATGCCGCGCCCGCGCCTCACTCGTCGAGGAGGTCGGGCCGGCGCTCGCGCGTGCGCGCCACCTGCTGCTCGCGCCGCCACGCGGCGATCGCGCCGTGGTTGCCGCTGAGCAGGATCTCGGGGACGTCGTAGCCGCGCCATGACGCGGGCTTCGTGTACGACGGGTACTCGAGGAGGCCCTCTTCGTGGGACTCCTCGCGGAGGCTCTCGGGGTTGCCGACCACTCCGGGGATGAGCCGCCCGACCGCTTCGATCATCGCCATCGCCGCGACCTCGCCGCCGTTGAGCACGTAGTCGCCGAGGCTCACCAGACGCACGCGCCCGAGCGTCGCTGCGTACTCGAACACGCGCTCGTCGATGCCCTCGTACCGTCCGCACCCGATCACGAGGTGCGGTTCGTGCGCGAACTCGCGCGCCGCCGCCTGCGTGAACACCTCGCCCGCGGGCGACGGGAACACGAACACCGGCGGCTCGTCGGAGTCCGCGACGATCGCGTCGAGCGCCTCGCCCCACGGCTCGGGCTTCATGACCATGCCTGCGCCGCCGCCATACGGGGTGTCGTCGACCGTGCGATGGCGGTCGTGCGTCCATTCGCGCAGGTCGTGTACGCGCACGTCGAGGAGCCCGCGGTCGCGGGCCTTGCCCAGCAGCGAGACCTCCAGCACGTCGAAGAACGACGGGAAGATCGTGACGACGTCAATCCGCACGGATCGAGCCTAGTCAGCGGGCGGGCCCGCGTCCGATCTCACAACCACGGCGGCGGCGGCGTGAGCGAAACGTTGCCTCGGGGTAACGGCCGCGGCACCCGTCGCGAAACGCGCTCTTCCTAACGTCGTGCCCACGGCAGTCAGCGGATCGCGCGGCCCCACCGGCCGCGAGAGGAGGCACGATGTCCGGCTCTCCCGACGTCACGAACTCGAAACACGGGACACACGGCCCCGAAAAGGGGCCTGCCTATCGTGAGGCCATGGACCCGACCGGAGAGCCCCGACGCGTCGTCGTCGTGGGCGCCGGTATGGTCGCGCACCGCTTCGTCGAGAGCCTCACGTCGCGCGACGACGGCGACACGGTCATCACCGTCCTCGGCGAGGAGCCGCGCGCGCCGTACGACCGCGTCGCCCTCACATCGTTCTTCGACGGCGCATCGGCCGACGACCTGACGCTCGCGCGGGACGTCGTCGAGCACGACCGCGTGCACCTCCATTCGGGGGTGCGCGCCACCCGGATCGATCGCCGCGAGCGTGTCGTCGCGACGGACGACGGCGCGCGGCATCCGTACGACTCCCTCGTGCTCGCAACCGGCTCGTACGCGGCGCGGCTCGCGGTCGACGGGTTCGAACTGCCCGGATGCTTCGTCTACCGCACGCTCGACGACGTCGCCGCACTCCGGGCATTCGTCGAGGAGCGCGCACGGCGGCTGGGGCGCCCGCTGAAGGGCATGGTCATCGGCGGCGGGCTGCTCGGCCTCGAGGCGGCCGGCGCGCTGCAGGGACTCGACGTGTCCCCGACCGTGGTCCAGGCGGCCGATCGGCTCATGTCGGCGCAACTCGACCTCGCCGCGGGCGACGCGCTCCGACGGCTGGTCGAGTCGCGCGGCATCCGCGTTCTCACCTCGTCGATCACGACGCGGCTCGACCCCGGCCCTTCCGGCGACGTCGCGGGGCTGGAGTTCAGCGACGGAAGCTACGAGCACGCCGATGTCGTCGTCTTCACGGTGGGTGTGCGGCCGCGCGACGAGCTCGCACGCGAGGCAGGCCTCGACGTGGACCCGCGTGGCGGTGTCGTGATCGACGCGGGCTGCCGCACGTCCGACCCCGCGATCTTCGCGATCGGCGAAGTCGCGTCGTTCGACGGGCAGTGCGTCGGACTCGTCGCACCGGGCTACGCGATGGCGGAGGTCGCCGCGACGCGGCTGCTCGGCGGCGACGCGACGTTCCCGGGGTACGACCTTTCGACGAAGCTCAAGCTCTCGGGCGTCGACGTCGCGAGCTTCGGCGACGCGTTCGCGACGACACCGGGTGCGCTCGATGTCGTCTACGCCGACCCCGTGGCGGGCGTTTACAAGAAGCTCGTGCTGTCGGACGACGCCACCACGCTGTTGGGCGGCGTGCTCGTCGGCGACGCATCGGCGTACGCGGCGCTGCGCCCGCTGGTGGGCGGGATGCTCGGGGGCGATCCGGCCGCGTACCTCCTGCCCGAAGGCGGGGTTCCCGCGCCCGCGGGCGAGCTGCCCGACGAGGCGACGGTCTGCTCGTGCAACAGCGTGTCCGCGGGAGCCATCCGTCACGCGGTGCACGAGGAGGGCTGCACCGACGTCGCGGGCGTGAAGGCGTGCACGCGTGCGGGCGCCGCGTGCGGGTCGTGCGTCCCGCTCGTCAAGCGCATCGTCGTGGGAGAGCTCGAGAAGACCGGCGCCACCGTCAGCAACGCGATGTGCGAGCACTTCGCTTTCTCGCGCGCCCAGCTGTTCGACGCGATCCGGGTCGCGGGCCTCACGACGTTCAGCGCGATCGTCGAGCGGTTCGGCAAAGGACGCGGATGCGACATCTGCAAACCCGCGATCGCGAGCATCCTCTCCACGCTCGTGCACAAGCATGTGCTCGACGGCGAGAACGCGACGCTTCAGGACACCAACGACCACGTCATGGCCAACCTGCAGAAGGACGGCTCGTACTCGGTCGTCCCGCGCATCCCGGGCGGAGAGATCACGCCCGAGGGACTCGTCGCGATCGGCGAGGTCGCGCGCGACTTCGGCCTGTACACGAAGATCACGGGCGGGCAGCGCATCGACCTGTTCGGCGCGCGCCTCGAGCAGCTGCCCGACATCTGGCGCCGTCTCGTCGACGCCGGGTTCGAGTCCGGCCACGCCTACGGCAAGGCGCTGCGCACCGTGAAGTCGTGCGTCGGCTCGACGTGGTGCCGCTACGGCGTGCAGGATTCCGTCGGCATGGCGGTCGCGCTCGAACTCCGGTACCGCGGTCTGCGGGCACCCCACAAGCTCAAGCTCGGCGTCTCGGGCTGCGCGCGCGAGTGCGCCGAGGCGCGCGGCAAGGACGTCGGCGTCATCGCGACGGAGGCGGGCTGGAACCTCTACGTCGGCGGCAACGGAGGCTTCACCCCGAGGCACGCGGTCCTCCTCGCCGAAGGGCTCGACGACGACGCGCTGCTCACGGCGATCGACCGGTTCCTCATGTACTACATCCGCACCGCCGACCGCCTGCAGCGCACGGCACCGTGGCTCGAGGAGCTGGAGGGCGGCCTCGACGCGCTGCGCGCCGTCATCTTCGACGACAGCCTCGGCATCTGCGCGGACCTCGACGCGGCGATGGCCGCCCACATCGAGTCGTACGAGGACGAGTGGAAGGCGACGCTCGACGACCCCGAGAAGCTTCGGCGCTTCGCGTCGTTCGTCAATGCACCGCGCACGCCCGACCCGTCGCTCGCGTACACCGTCGAGCGCGGACAGCCGCGCCCGGCCACGTCCGATGAGCGCGCGGACGGCCGCGTGCTCATCGCCGGAACGACCCTGGAGGTGAGGGCATGACGATCCTCGAGACCGCCGAGAAGCGTCCGACGCGCACGTGGGAGTGGGTGCGCGTATGTGCCGTCGCCGACCTCGAGCCCGAGCGCGGCCGCGCGGCGCTCATCGACGGCGTGCAGCTCGCACTCTTCCTGTTGCACGGCCGCGACGGGGGCGGCCCGATCTACGCCGTCTCCAACCTCGACCCGTACAGCGGCGCGCACGTCATCTCGCGCGGCATCGTGGGGACGAAGGCGGATGCCCCCACCGTCGCCTCCCCCATGTACAAGCAGGTGTTCGACCTGCGCACCGGCGTGTGCCTCGACACGCAGGGCAAGGATGAGCACTCGCTCACGACGTGGCCCGTCGCCGTGCGCGACGGCGACGTGTTCGTGCGATGGGCGGCGCGCTCATGACGACGCTCATCGGGATCAGCCTTGCCGGGCGCGACGTGCTCATGGTGGGAGGCGGCTCCGTGACCGCGCGCCGACTCCCGCGGTTCCTCGAGGAGGGCGCGCGCGTGCGCATCGTCGCTCCCGAGCTCGGCTCCGTCGCCGAGGCTCTCGTGCGAGAGCACGACGTGGAGTGGATCGCGCGGGCGGTCGAGGCATCCGATCTCGACGACATGTGGTTCGTCCACACCGCCACCGGCGACGCGCGCACGGACGAGTGGGTCGCCCGCGCGTGCGAGGAGCGGCGCACGCTGTGCGTCAACGCGTCGGACGGCGCGCACGGCACAGCCCGGCTCGCGGCCGAGGCGCGCTCGGGTGACGTGCGCGTCGGCGTCGTCTCGGACTCCGGCGTCGATCCGTCGCGCGCCGCGCTGCTGCGCGATGCCGTCGCGGCCCTGCTGCGCGAAGGGCGCCTCCCCGTCCGGCGGCGCCGCGCGACGGCGTCGGGGCACGTCGCGCTCGTGGGCGGAGGGCCCGGACCCGAGGACCTCATGACGGTGCGCGGGCGGCGGCTGCTCGCCGAAGCGGACGTCGTGGTCGCGGATCGGCTCGGGCCGGCATCCGTCCTCTCCGACCTCGACCCCGCCGTCGAGGTGATCGACGTCGGGAAGAGGCCCGGTCACCACCCCGTTCCGCAGGAGCGCATCAACGAGCTGCTCGTCGAGCACGCGCGCGCCGGGCGCCGCGTCGTGCGACTCAAGGGCGGCGACCCGTTCGTGCTCGGGCGCGGCGGCGAGGAGGTCGCGGCGTGCCTCGCGGCGGGCGTCGCCGTCGAGGTCGTTCCCGGCATCTCGAGCGCTCTCGCCGTACCGCAGGCGGCGGGCATCCCCGTGACGCATCGCGGAACGGCGGGCTCCGTGCACGTCGTCAACGGACAGGCCACCGTCTCGCCCGCGACGCTCGCGGCGCTCGCAGACCCGGATGCCACGACCGTCGTGCTCATGGGCGTCGCCGCCCTCCCGCGTCTCGTGCGCGCCGCACTCGATGCGGGCGTGCCCCAGGACCGACCGGTCGCGATCGTCGAGAGCGGTCACACTCCGCGCCAGCGGACGACCCGCACGACCCTCGGCCGCGCGGTCGACGACGCGCACGCGGTCGGCGTCGCCAACCCCGCGGTGATCGTCGTCGGCGACGTCGCGCGCGCCGATCTGCTGCTCCCCACGCCGACCTCGACCCGCGAAGGCGCCGGCCCGTGAGCGAACCCGCGCGTCCCCTGCTGTCGGCGGCGCTCGCCGGGTGCGTCATCGTGATCGCGGTCGACCGTCGGTCGAGCGAGCTCGCGGCGGCGCTCGAGCGCCACGGTGCGCAGGTGCAGCACGCGCCGGCGCTCACGATCGTCCCGCACATCGACGACGAGGCGCTCGTCGCGCGCACACGCGAGCTCATCGAGAGCCCGCCCGACATCGTGGTCGCGACCACCGGGGTCGGTTTCCGCGGCTGGATGGAGGCCGCCGACGAAGCGGGGCTCAGCGACCCGCTGCACGAAGCCCTCGCCGATGCGCGGTTCGTCGCGCGCGGCCCCAAGGCACGCGGTGCGATCCAGCAGGCGGGCTTCATCGCCGACTGGGTCGCCGAGACCGAGACCGCGGCGGAGCTCGGCGAGTTCCTCGTCGCCGAGGGTGTGTCGGGGCAGCGCATCGCGGTGCAGCACCACGGATCCGGCGCGGACGGACTCGACGAGCTCTTCGCCGACCACGGCGCGGATGTCGTGAGTCTCACGGTGTATCGATGGGGCGCACCGCCGGATGCCGCGGCTGTCACGCGCTCCGTGCTCGCGGCCGCCTCGGGCGAGGTCGACGCGGTGCTCTTCACGTCGGCGCCGGGCGCGGCCGAGTGGCTGGCGGCCGCGGAGCGCGAGGGCGTCGTCGCCGACATCGCGCGGCGAGCACGCGCCGGCCGCCTCCTCGTGGCCGCCGTGGGACCCGTCACGGCGGGACCCCTGCGTGCGGTCGACGTCGACGTGCTCGTCGCCGACCGCGGGCGGCTCGGTGCCCTCGTGCGCGGCGTCGTGACCTACTACGCCTCCGGCCGAGCCGCGTCGCTCGACACTGCGGCCGGACGCCTCGAGCTGCGCAGCACCGGCGCGGTGCTCGACGGCGAGTTCCGGCCGCTTTCGCGCACGAGCGTCGAGCTGCTCGGCGCCCTCTTCGACGCGGGCGGCGGTGTCGTCTCGCGCGGGGCGCTCCTGAACGTCCTGCCGCGCTCCGCCGACAGCGCGCACGCGGTCGAGATGGCGATCGCGCGACTGCGCGAAGCGATCTGCGCACCCGACCTCATCCGCACGGTGGTCAAGCGCGGCTACCGCCTCGACGTCCAGGAGGACGAATGATCCGCCCCGTCCTCATCGCGTGCTCCCACGGCACGAGTTCGCTCGACGGTCGCGACGCGATCCGCTCGCTCGTCGACGAGGTGCGTGTGATGCTCCCGGGCGTCGACGTGCGCGAGGCGTTCGTCGACGTGCAGGAGCCGTCGGTCGACGACGTCGTCGCGGCGCTTCCACCGGGTCGGTCGGCGGTCATCGTCCCGCTGCTGCTCTCGACCGGGTTCCACACGGGCGTCGACATCGCGCGCGCGGCACGCCTGCGTGACGGGGTCGTGGCGGCTCCTCCGCTCGGGCCGCACGACCTGCTCGCGCTCGTACTCGAGTCGCGCCTCGGCGAGCTCGGCCTCCACGACGATGACGCGATCGTGCTCGCGGCGGCGGGCTCGAGCGACCCGCGCGCCGCCGACGACGTGAGCACCGTCGCCGAGCTCCTCTCGCGCTGCCTCGCGCGTCCCGTGAGCGTCGGCTTCGCCGCGGGGTGCGAGCCGCGCATCGACGACGCCGTGAGCGCTGCCCGCTCGAGCGGCGCGTCGCGGGTCGTGGCGGCGAGCTATGTGCTCGCGCCGGGGTATTTCGCCGACGTCATCCGGGGGTCGGGGGCGGATGCGGCGACCAGCCCTCTCGGCCCGGATCCGCGTATCGCCGCGATCGTCGCCGAGCGCTATCGCGCGGCCGCGGCCACCCTCGTCGGCGCGGCCTGACGCCCGCGAGCGGGGGCGGCGCGGCATCCGTGTCTGCTCGTGTAACACGCAGATCACACGCCTCTCACGACCGCGAGCCTGTCACCGTGACGGAGAAGTGACCCGGGGGTAACGCCCCGCGCGGGGCGATGAAACAGCCGATCCCTAGCGTCGGAGCACACGACCGGAGGAGGCCCTCATGACCATCACCCCCGCAACGTCCTCACCCCCGCAGTCCGACACCCAGCCCGCCGATCGCGGCGCGCCGGCCCCCGAAGTACCCGCCTCACTGCTCACGCGGCGCCCCGGCCGCTGGATCGACGGCTGGGATGCCGAGAACCCGGCCTTCTGGGCGGCGCAGGGCCGCTCGATCGCCCGCCGCAACCTCGTGTGGTCGATCTTCGCCGAGTTCCTCGGCTTCATCGTGTGGCAGCTGTGGAGCATCGTCGTCGTGATGCTGCCCGCAGCCGGCTTCTCGTTCTCGAGCTCCGAGGCGTTCTGGCTCATCTCGCTGCCGAGCCTTGTGGGCGCGACGCTCCGCTTCCCGTACACGTTCATGGTCGCGAGGTTCGGCGGCCGCAATTGGACGATCGTCTCGGCCGCGCTGCTGCTCGTGCCGACGACGCTCCTCGGCATCGTCGTCACGAACCCCTCGACGCCGTTCGGCGTGATGCTGCTCGTCGCGGCGCTCGCGGGCGTCGGCGGCGGCAACTTCGCAAGCTCGATGGCGAACATCACATACTTCTTCCCGCAGCGCGAGAAGGGCTGGGCTCTCGGACTCAACGCGGCGGGCGGCAACATCGGCACCTCTGTCGCGCAGCTCCTCGTGCCGATCGCCGTGACCTTCGGCGCGGCCGCGACGCTCAACCTCGCCCTGGCCGGGTGGATGTGGATCCCGCTTATCCTCCTCGCCGCATGGGGCGCGTGGCGCTACATGGACAACCTCTCGTCGGCGAAGGCGGACTTCGCGGCATCCGCGGCAGCGCTTCGCGAACCGCACCTGTGGCTCCTCTCCGTCCTTTACATCGGCACATTCGGCTCGTTCATCGGATTCGCGAGCGTGTTCCCGAAACTCATCGCCGACCAGTTCCCCGAGTTCTCGACGTTCCAGGTGGGTCAGGCGTCGCTGTCGCTCGCCTTCATCGGCGCCCTCGTCGGATCGCTCGCGCGCCCCTACGGCGGCCGGCTCTCCGACCGCTTCGGCGGCGCCCGCGTGACCGTCGCCGCGTTCGCGGTCATGGCACTCGGCGCGCTCGCGCTCATCGGCCTGCTTCCGCTGGGGAGCTTCTGGCTGTTCCTCGCGTGCTTCGTCGTGATCTTCGCGGCGACGGGCATCGGGAACGGGTCGACGTATCGCATGATCCCGATGGTCTTCTCGGCGCGCGGCAGAGTGAGGGGTGCGGACACGGCGCCCGCCGTCGCCTCGCAGCGGCAGGCCGCGGCGGCGCTCGGCCTCATCTCGGCGATCGGCGCGTACGGCGGATTCCTCGTGCCTCAGCTGCTCAACGCGTCGCAGTCCGCGACCGGCGGATACACCGCGGCGTTCTGGGCGTTCGCGGCCGCGTACGCGGTGCTGCTCGCCATCACGCTCTTCGTGTACGCGATCCCGCGGAAGGCGCTCGCGCGCGAGCGGATCTGAGCGCACACAGAGGGGCGGGGTCGGTGCGCCAGTCCCGCCCTTCTCGTGTGCGCGGCCGTCCCGTTCAGGCGGCCGACCGACTCAGTACACGTCCCGCAGGTAGCGTCTCTCCGCGACGAGACGCTTCTTGAACTCCTCGGCGTCGTCCTCGCTCAGCCCACCGTGCACGCGAGCGAGACGGACGAGGGTCGCATCGACGTCGCGCGCCATGCGGGAGGCATCGCCGCACACGTAGAGGAACGCGCCTTCCTGCAGCCAGTGCCATAGGCGGGCTCCGTGCTCCAGCATCCGGTCCTGCACGTAGATCTTCTGCCGCTGGTCGCGCGAGAACGCGAGGTCGAGGCGCGTGAGGAAACCGTCGGCGTGCATCGCCTCGAGCTCGTCGCGGTAGAGGTAGTCGCTCGCGGCGTGCTGGTCGCCGAAGAAGAGCCAGTTCGGGCCGGTGTGCCCGTTGGCGCGACGGTCGTGCAGGAACGCGCGGAATGGCGCTACGCCGGTTCCCGGCCCGACCATGATGACGCGCGCCGTCGGGTCGAGCGGCGGGCGGAAGTGCGGTGACCGCTGCAGGTAGATCGGCACGGGTGCGTGCGCCGCGCGATCCGCGAGCAGCGTCGAGCACACTCCCCCGCGCGGCTCGCCCGCCTCGGTGCGGAAGCGCACGACCGAGACGGTGAGCTCGACCCGGTCGGGCGAGACGAGCGGGCTCGACGAGATCGAGTACTGGCGCGGCAGAAGGCGCGAAAGCACGTCGATCCACTCCTCCGGCTCGGCGCGCACGGGGAACTCACGCAGCAGGTCGACAGCCTGCTTCGACCACAGGAACCGCTCCAGGTCGGCGCTGCTGCTGCGCACGAGTCGCGCGAGCGTCGCGTCGCCGGTTCGCTCGACGACGAACCGCAGGAGTGCGGGCGTGATGCGCGTGATGTCGAGCCGGGTGCGCAGCACGTCGCCGAACCGCCGGCGCTCACCGTCGACCGACACGGTCGTCGCCGCGCCGAGCCCCGTTGTCGACAGCCACGCGTCGACCGTGCGCGGATCGTTGTCGCACACCACCCCGATCGAGTCGCCCGCCGCGTACGAGACGCCCGCCGCGGACAGGTCGAAGGCGATCCGCCGCACCTCCTTCGCCGATCCGGCGCCGCTCAGCAGCTCGTTGTGGACGACGGGTGCCACGAGCGGACGGGCTCGCGTGAACGGCTCGGGGGCCGACGCCGCGGTCGACGATGGTGAGTCGGATGCCGCGACCGCCGCGCCGGCTGTCGGTGTGCCGTTCGCCGTGCCCGGGCTTCCTCCGGGCGCGCCCGAGAGCGCCGCGATCACCGCGTCGAGCCACCGTCGTGCCGGAGCCGGATCATTCGCCTCGCAGTCCACGCGGGGCACGATCGCCGTCGCCCCCAGCTCGTCCAGGCGCGCGTCGATGCTCCGTCCGTGGCCGCAGAAGTCCGCGTATCCGGTGTCGCCGAACGCGAGCACCGAGTACCGCAGGCCGTCCAGCGACGGGGCACCTTCGGCGCGGAGCTCATCCCAGAAACCCGACGCGTTGTCGGGCGGTCCGCCGTCGCCGAACGTGGAGGTGACGACGAGAAGCCTGTCGACGCGCGTGAGCTCGCCCACGCCGACGGCGTCCATTCCCACGGGCCGCACACGCACGCCCCGCTCCGCGAGCGCGGTCGCGGTCGAGCGCGCGAACTCCTCCGTCGTGCCGGTCTGCGAGCCCCACACGAGCAGCACGGCGTCGCGTACCGGTCCGCCGCCGAGGGTGGAGGTCAGCGCTGCCGGCTCGAGTCCGCCGGCGGCGGCCCGTGCGAGCACGCCGTCGAACCACGCACGCACCGGCGACGACACGGGTGCCGTCGCCGGCAGCGTCGGCTCGACCGCACCGCGAGCGCCCGCACCCGCGACACCCGCGAGGAACCCGGCAAGGTACGCCTCCTCGTGGGGCGCGAGCGCGGGGCGCTCATCGTCGCCGGCGACGAGGGCTGCGGCATCCGGTTCCTCGCTCTTCGCGGCCGCGGCCACCCGGCGCAGCGTGACGGCCGCGTACTTGAACTCGGGCTGCCGCGACGCCTCGTCGACGGCGTCGTTCGTGAGCGCGTTGACCGTGAGGTATTCGCCGTGCTCGTCGTTCCAGTGGAACGGGGCGAAGCACGACCCCGGCTGAACGCGATCCGTCACGACGGCCGGCAGCACGACACGCCCACGACGCGAAGCGACCTCGACCTGATCGCCCTCGGCGACGCCCAGCGCCCCCGCGTCGCGCGGGTTCACCTCGACGAACGGTCCGGAGTTGAGTCGCATGAGCGCCGGCACCCGCCCCGTCTTGGTCATCGTGTGCCACTGGTGCGGGAGCCGCCCGGTGTTGAGCACGAACGGGTGATCGTCGTCGGGCAGCTCGGCCGGATCGAGGTGCGGGCGGGCGAGGAACTGCGCGCGCCGCGACGGCGTGGGGAACGCGAGGCGCGGCATCCGTCCGCCCTCGTCCGTATGCAGGCTCTGGCTGACGCCGTCGTTGACGTACCGAATCGGATGCCGCGCCTCCGCGTCGCCAGGCGGGGCGGGCCATTGCACCGGCCCGTCGCGCAGCCGCTCGTACGTGACCCCGCGCAGATCCCACCCCGTCGCGGGGTTCCAGAAGCGGCGGAGCTCGTCGAACACCTCCTCGGACGACCCGTACGAGAACGCCTCGCCGAACCCGAGCGCGTCGGCCATGAGGCAGATGAGACGCCAGTCGGGAAGCGCGTCGCCCGGCGGGTCGAGCGTGCGCTGCACGAGCGTGAGCGTGCGATCGGAGTTCACGGTCACGCCGTCCGACTCGACCCACAGCGCCGCCGGCAGCAGGATGTCGGCGTACGCCGTCGTCGCGGTCTCGGCGAACACATCCTGGGCGATGACGAGCTCCGCCGCCTCGAGCCCCTCGATCACGGTGCGACGGTTCGCGACCGACGCCACGGGGTTCGTGCAGATGATCCACGCGGCCTTGATGTCGCCGTCGGCCATCGCGCGGTACATGTCGATCGTGCCGGTGCCTGCCTCGGCCCGGATCGTGCCCGGCGCGAGCCCCCACACGCGTTCCGCGAACGCGCGATCGTCGGCGTCGAAGACCGAGCGCTGTCCCGGGAGCCCCGGACCCATGTAGCCCATCTCGCGGCCGCCCATCGCGTTGGGCTGGCCCGTGAGCGACAGCGGCCCGCTTCCCGGGCGGCAGATCGCCCCCGTGGCGAGGTGCAGGTTGCAGATCGCGTTCGTGTTCCACGTGCCGTGCGTGGACTGGTTGAGGCCCATCGTCCAGAGCGTCATCCACTCGCCGGCCTCGCCGATCCAGTGCGCCGCCGTGCGGATGTCGGCCTCGCGCAGCCCCGTGATCCGGGCGACGGTGGCGGGGTCGTAATCCGTGAGGAACGCGGGCATCGCGTCCCACCCGTCGGTGTGCTCGCGGATGAACTCCTCGTCGACGCGACCCTCGGCGACGAGCAGGTGCAGCAGGCCGTTGAAAAGCGCGAGATCGGTGCCGGGCCGGATCTGCAGGAAGAGGTCGGCGCGATCGGCCGTCGCCGTGCGGCGCGGATCGACCACGATGAGCCGCGCGCCCTCGCGCAGGCGATCGGCCATCCGAAGAAACAGGATCGGGTGGCAGTCGGCCGTGTTCGACCCGACCACGAAGAAGAGATCGGCGCGGTCGATGTCCTCATACGAGCCCGGAGGTCCGTCGGCACCGAGCGACTGCTTGTAGCCCGTCCCCGCCGACGCCATGCACAGGCGCGAGTTCGACTCGAGGTGGATCCCCTGCAGGAACCCCTTCACGAGCTTGTTCGAGAGGTACTGCGCCTCGGTCGACATCTGGCCCGAGACGTACAGTGCGACGGCATCCGGCCCGTGCTCGTCGATGATCGCCCGCAGGCGCCGCGCGGCCTCTCCGATCGCGGTATCGAGTGACACCGGAACCGCGGGCGCGCCGCGCTCGGGCCGCACGGACGCGGTCGTCATCCGGCCCGGCGCGCGCATGAGGTCGTCGTGCGTCGCACCCTTCGTGCACAGGCGCCCCCGATTGGTCGGGTGCGCGCGGTCGCCCGCCACGCGCGAGATCGACGGATGCCCGGAGCCGCCCGTCCCGGTGGTGACGACGATCCCGCAGCCCACGCCGCAGTACGAGCAGACGGTGCGGATCGTCGTCCCGGTTACGCCGTCGTGCTCGCGAACGATGGTGTCGGCGGGCGTGGTCATACGGATCGATGATCCGATGCCGACGTTTCCGGCGGCCCTCCCGGCGTGTTTCGCGGGGATCACATCTCGCGCATCACGCGGATGCGCGGCTTGTGAGTCGGGAGCTCAGTCGGCGGTGTCGCCCTCGGGCGCGGCGTCGGATGCGGCATCCGCCTCGCCCGCGTCGTCGATCTCGCCCTGCTCGGCGGGCAGCTCCTCGAAGAGGCCCGCAGGCGGCGTGACGACCACGCGACCGGTCGCGATGTCGACCTCTGGCACGATCGCCTTCACGAACGGCACGAGCACCTCGGAGCCGCCCGAGGCGGGCTTGACGATCAGCAGGTCCTGCGCGGGCAGGTGGTCGACGCGGATGACGCGTCCGACCGTCTCGCCGTCACGCACGACATCGAGACCGACGAGCTGGTGGTCGTACCACGCGTCGTCCTCGGCGGGTGCGGCGCTCTCGTCCTGGTCGATCCACAGGATCGCGCGCACGACGCTCTCGGCCGCGGTGCGGTCGTCGATGCCCTCGAAGAACGCGACGGGGTGGTTGTTCATCCACCGGAACTCGCGCACCGTGAGCGTCTTGCCGTGCCACGGCGAGGACTCGGGAACCTGCAGCGTGAACGTGGCGCCCGGGACGAAACGGCCCTCGGGGTCGTCGGTGTAGAGCTCGAGCTTGAGCGCGCCCTTGAGGCCGTGCGCCTTCACAAGGCGCCCCACGCGCAGTTGCGTGCGGCCCTTCTTCTTGCCGGCTCGGGGCGGGCGCGAGCCCTGCGAGCCTTTGGAGTCTGCGCCGGCCACGTCAGTCGTCAGCGACGTCGACGCGCACGCGGCGGCCGTCGGCGAGAGCCGAGATGAGGGTGCGCAGAGCCTTGGCCGTGCGGCCGCCGCGCCCGATCACGCGTCCACGATCGTCGGGGTGCACGTGCACCTCGAGCACGTCGCCGTGCGGCGACGTCGACGAGGTGATGCGCACGTCGTCCGGGTGATCGACGATCCCCTTGACGACGTGTTCGAGCGCGGCGGCGAGCAACGGATTACTCGGCGTCGGTCGCGTCGGCGGCGGGCGCCTCGGCCTCAGCCTCGGTCGCGTCGGCGGCGGGCGCGTCGGCCTTCTTCTCGGCCTTGGGCTTGATGACCGACTTCTTCGACGCGTCGGGCTGGTAGTCGGCCTTGGGCTCGGCGGTCTTCACCGTCGAGACGGCGTCCTTGTCGCCCTTGAACTTGCCCCAGTCGCCCGTGAGCTTGAGGAGCGCGCGGACCTGGTCGGTCGGCTGGGCGCCGACGGACAGCCAGTACTGGGCACGGTCGGAGTCGACCTCGATGAGCGAAGGCTCCTCGGTGGGGTGGTACTTGCCGATCTCCTCGATCACACGACCATCGCGCTTGGTGCGCGAGTCGGCGACGACGATGCGGTAGTAGGGCGCACGGATCTTGCCCAGGCGCTTGAGACGAATCTTGACAGCCACGATTCTCCTGAAAGGTAACGGAAGCGAAGCGAACCGGTCGCCTGGAGCGTGGGGTGCACACCCGGCGGAAGCTCAGAGGGAGACGGACACTGGATAGAGGGTCGAGCGTCGCGTCCAGCCCTCTATTCTGCCAGACCCCGGGACGTGCTGCGAACACTCCGCCCACCAGACCGCAGCGGCTCCCGCGAACACCACCACCGCCCGTCGAAGTCAAGCCTCCCGACGAACCGCGCGGATCCCCGCATCCGCATGCCAAGATGTGGAAATGACGGTGCCTTTCGCGACATCCGCCAGATCGTCGGTCGGGCTGGAGTGGGAGCTCATGCTCGCCGACGGCAAGACCGGAGACCTCGTGCCGCGCGCACCCGACGTGCTCGAAGGGCTCGCCGAGAACACGCAGCACGAGCGCTACACAGTCACCGGGGAGCTGCTGACCAACACCGTCGAGGTCACGAGCGGCATCGGCGCCACCGTGGCGGCCGCCGTCGACGACATCGCGGATGCGATCGCGGCCGTGCGCACGGTGACGAACCCGCTCGAGGTCGAGCTCCTGTGCGCCGGCAGCCACCCGTTCGCGCAGTGGTACAAGCAGGGCATCACCGACAAGACGCGCTACCACAAGCTCATCGAGCGCACGCAGTGGTGGGGACGCAACATGATGATCTGGGGCATCCACGTGCACGTGGGCGTCGACGACGTCAAGAAGGTGTTCCCGATCATCAACGCGCTCTCGATCTACCTCCCCCACCTGCAGGCGCTGTCGGCGTCGTCGCCGTTCTGGGCCGGTGAGCGCACCGGATACGCCTCGAACCGGTCGCTCGTCTTCCAGCAGCTGCCGACCGCGGGGCTGCCGTGGCCGCTCGACAACTGGGCGCAATTCGAGGGCTACCTCGACGACATGGTCCGCACGGGGGTCATGGAGGACGCGACGGAGGTGCGGTGGGACATCCGCCCCGCTCCTCGCTGGGGCACCGTCGAGGTGCGTGCGTGCGACGGGATGTCGACGCTCCCCGAGCTCGCCGCCGTCGCATCGCTCGTCCAGACGCTCGTGGAGCACTTCTCGCGACAACTCGACGAGGGTCGCGAGCTGCCGCGGCTGCAGCCGTGGTTCATCCGCGAGAACAAGTGGCGCGCGGCCCGCTACGGCCTCGAGGCCCGCGTCATCGTCGACCGCGACGGCACCGAGAGGCCCGTGCGCGAGCACTTGCGCGAGACGATGGAGGTGCTCGCCGACATCGCCGTCGAGCTCAAGTGCGCACGCGAGTTCGCCGGGCTCGAGTTGATCCTGTCGCAGGGCGCGAGCTACGCGCGCCAGGTGCTGGTGGCGGATGCCGCCGAGGGCGACCTGCGCGAGGTCGTGATGCACCTCATCCGCGAGTTCCGCGCCGGCCCCACGCTGCGCGAGCACCTGGCGAACTTCACCATCTGACCCCGCGCGCGCCGCGCCGCGCGCCCCGAAGGCGCCGGTTGCCCCGCGCTCGAAGCGCGCAGCGCGCCCCCGCGCGCGCCGCGCCCAAACGAGGGGTTCCGGCCGAAGGAGGGCGCTTCCTCCCGAAACGTCCTCGCTTCGCGGAATCCCCTCGTCTCGCGTCATCTCACGCGGTGACATCCCTGCGCAACGGCCATGAGGATCGTGTTCTCGACCTCATTCCACCCGAACATCACTTGGGCGTAGTCGAACCTGAGCACGGTGAATCCCCGCAGTTTCAGACGCGCGTCGTGCGCGATACCACGCCGGCGGTCTTGGGCGTCGGAGTGATGTGCGAAGCCGTCCAGCTGCACGATCAGTCTCTCGCCGATGAGCAGATCGACCTGGTGACCGTCCAGCCAGACCTGTTGGCGTACGGGCAGTCCGAACGGACGCAGACGATCCGCCACGATCGTCTCGAGCCCCGAGTCCGCCAGTTCGCTCGCCGCCGAGGCCAGCTCACGCGCGCGCGGGCCGGACCACGGTATGCGTGCGAGGTGCCCGGGGAGCACGAGTCCGTGCCGAATGGCCGACTCCCACACGACGAGCGCGTCTTCCCGCGGGACGCATGTCGAGATGTGAGCGAGCATGTTCACGACGGGCTCTCGCCAAGCCCGACGTGCGACCGGCATCGGTCCGCGCGAGCGGTGGAACACGATGCCCGACCGCACCGGTTCTGACGAGGAGGACGGCACCGAGACGTGAAGTCCTTCGAATCTCGGCGTCCATAGGCCGAGGCGCTGCGCCTCCGAGAGGCACGTCGATCGTCCCCGGGCGGCGACGGCCGCCGACCCCGTCGACGACGCGGACCCGGTGACAATCCACGAGCGCCTGATGCGACGTGCCGCCCGGCCGTCGACGGCCGACCGGATGTTGTGGTCGGTGAATCCCGCCGCGCGAATGTCACTTGTGTGGGCGATTCCGCCGCGCCCGTCGATCCATGCGACGAGAAGTGCCACATCGGCCATGCAGAAAGCCTGGTCGCGCGGCATCCGTCATCGCCGCATGTTCGACGATCGCGGGGAGGGTCGCCCTGGGGAGCCACCTGTGGAGGACGCGAGCGCACGGCATCATTCGCGAAACGAGGACATATCCCGAAGAGAGGGCCGGATGCCGCGGAGCATCCTCGTCTGGCGCGATCCCCTCGTTTGGGGTGACCCCGCGCCGACCCAGCGCCGGGGCGCGCTCAGCGCCGCCCGAGGAGCTTCTGCAGCTCGGCGAGGTCTTCGGCCGACGGCGTGCCGCCACCAGCACCCGCACCCGCACCCGCGCCGAGACCGAAGCCCGAGCCCGAGGGCTGCGAGGAGGCCTGTGCCGCCAGGCCGGCGTTCTCGGCCGCGCGCTTGGCGGGGTTGCCCGAACGCGAGCCCTGCTTGCGGTTCTTGCCCTTGCCTCCGCGCTTCGCCGATGCTCCGGGTCGCCCGGCACCCGGGATCGGACCCATGCCGGGGATGTTGGGCACTCCCCCGCGCGCGACGGTCTTCATCATCTTCGCGGCCTGCTCGAAGCGCTGCACGAGCTGGTTCACGTCGGTCACGGTCATGCCCGAGCCGCGTGCGATGCGCAGACGGCGGGAGCCGTTCAGCAGCTTGGTGTTGCGGCGCTCGGCGGGGGTCATCGAGCGGATGATCGCCTCGGTGCGGTCGATCTCGCGCTCGTCGAAGTCGTCGAGCTGCTGCTTCATCTGGCCCATGCCCGGCAGCATCCCGAGCATCTTCTTCATCGAGCCCATCTTGCGCATCTGCTGCATCTGCTCGAGGAAGTCCTCGAGCGTGAACTGCTCGGTCGCGAGCTTGTCGGCGACCTTGCGCGCCTCCTCCTCGTCGAACGCGGCCTGCGCCTGCTCGATGAGGGTGAGGATGTCGCCGAGGTCGAGGATTCGCGACGCCATGCGGTCGGGGTGGAACGGCTCGAGGTCGTCGAGACCCTCACCGGTCGACGCGTAGATGATGGGGCGACCGGTCACGGATGCCACGGACAGCGCCGCACCGCCGCGGGCGTCGCCGTCGAGCTTCGAGAGCACGACGCCGGTGAAATCGACGCCTTCCTGGAAGGCCTTCGCGGTGTTGACGGCATCCTGACCGATCATCGCATCGATGACGAACAGGACCTCGTCGGGGTCGGTGGCCTTGCGGATGTCGGCGGCCTGCTTCATGAGCTCGGCATCGACGCCGAGTCGACCGGCGGTGTCGATGATGACGACATCGTGCTGCTGCCGCCGCGCGACCTCGACGCCGTCGCGCGCGACCTTCACGGGGTCGCCGACGCCGTTGCCCGGCTCGGGTGCGTAGATCGCAGCCCCCGCGCGCTCGGCGACGACCTGCAGCTGGTTGACGGCGTTCGGGCGCTGGAGGTCGGCCGCGATGAGCAGCGGCGTGTGCCCCTCCTTCTCGAGTTGGCGCGCGAGCTTGCCTGCGAACGTCGTCTTGCCGGAGCCCTGGAGGCCCGCGAGCATGATCACGGTCGGCGGGTTCTTCGCGAAGCGGAGGCGGCGCTGCTCACCGCCGAGGATCGCGACGAGCTCCTCGTTGACGATCTGCACGACCTGCTGGGCCGGGTTCAGCGCGCGGTTGACCTCGTCGCCGAGCGCCCTCTCGCGCACCTTCGCGGTGAAGTCCTTGACGACCGGGAGCGCGACGTCGGCGTCGAGGAGCGCACGCCGGATCTCGCGGACCGTGCCGTCGACGTCCGCGGGCGAGAGCTTGCCCTTGGTGCGGAGGTTGCGGAAGGTCTCGGTGAGCCGATCGG
>NZ_DASRXZ010000057.1:0-46398 GCF_035687345.1 Microbacterium sp. | reverse complement strand
CTCGGCGAGCGCGACCGCGTCACCGACCAACGCGTCACGGACGTCGGGTTCGCACTCGTCCAGCCGGTCCACCAGGTACTCCGCGTGCGCGACCGTCATCCTCGCCCTGCTCAACGACTCCAGCGCGGCCGGGTACCGGTGCACCAGCGCCTCCGCACGCCGGATCAACTCCCCGGCGGCGTGCTCGGTGATCCGCATCCCCGCCGCGATCTCGAGACGGATGCCCCGCTCCACCACCCCGGGCAACTCCCGCCCGTACCTGGCCGCATCCTCCAAAGCCTCGCGGCGGGCCCGGTCCACCGTGACGAAGTACTCCGCGGCGAACATCGTCTCCACATCACCCGTCTCGCGCACACGGTCCATCGCATCCGAAACCCGAGGCACGAACTCCCCCTCAGCTGCGATCGACATACCCCGACTTTAGAAAATACGTACGACACTCCAAGGTGCGCCGAAGTCATCGTGGAGAACTCGCTCGGCACTCGGCTCGGGGAGGAATGGTTCAGGAAAGCGAATGACCCTCGATCAGCACCGCCAGCCCATCCAGTGTCCGCGCGAGCCCGAACTCCCACGCGCGTTCCTCGCTCCACGCACTCCCCTGCGCCTCACCCGCGGCCGCGCCGACGCGCACCGCGCGCGGATACTTCTCCGGATCGAACGCCCGCGCCAGAATCGGCTGATTCGCCTCCCACCACTCGGCGTCGCTCATCGCCGTGTCGGTCGTCGCCCGCCGCGCGTCGTGCGCCGCGCGACAATGCGCCTGCACGAATCCCAGCACCCACGTCAGAGCCGCATCCGTATCGACATCCGACAGTCCGGTCCCATCGAAAGCGGCGAGCTCGTGCTCGTACTTCGCCATCAAGCCCGGGCCGAGGGGTGGGCGGCTGAGGGCGGCGACTTCCGTCATCCACGGATGCTGGAGCAGCAGCATCCGGTTCTCTTCCGCCACCGTCGAAACCCGCTCACGCCACGACTCACCGTCGAAGGCACGCCGCTCCATGCGCATGTACAGCCCGTCGACCATGAGGTCGAGCAACTCGGGCTTGCCGGGGACGTACGTGTAGACCGACATCGTCGAGATGCCGACGCGCTCGGCGACCGCGCGCATCGTGAGCGCGGCGAGCCCCTTCTCATCGGCGAGCGCGAGGGCGGCGTCGACCACCTGCGCCACCGTGACCGAACGCGCCGGCCCCTTGCGGCGCGGTGCCTCGTCGGACAGCCCCCACAGCAGCGCCAGAGTCGTGCTCGGCGAGCCGGCACCCGTGCGATTCGCGGTCATGAACTCATCCTTGCATTCTTTCGCCGTACACTATACATTGTACGTCGTACGAAATAAGGAGGCGCCTCTTGACCATCACCGATTCCGCCATCTCGCTCAATGTCACCGATGTCGAGGCGTCGTCCGCATGGGCGCGCAAATACCTGGGCTTCGAGGTCGCGATGGAGGCTGACGGGTTCTGCTCGCTGGCGCATCCGGATGCCGGCTTCAACCTCATCTACCTGCGCACCGGGCTGTCGACGTTCAAGCCCGCCTCGGCGGCCGGCCACGCCGACGGGCTGCTCGTCGTCTTCACCGTCGACGACATCGACGCCGACTACGAGCGCCTGCGCCAGGACGGCGTCGAGATCATCACGCCGATCGAGACCGAGCCGTGGGGCGAGCGCTACTTCCAGATGGCCGACCCCAACGGCATCGTCTACCAGCTCGTGCAGTGGGTGACGCCGCCCGAGCAGGTCTGAGCCCTCCCCTAGTCTCGGAGCATGCGCTGCGTCGCGTTCATGCGGAACGTCAACCAAGGCCAACACGGACACCCGTCGACCGACGACATCCGCGCGGGCTTCGCCGACGCCGGCTGCCCCGACGCGGCGCTGTTCCAGGCCAACGGCACGATCGTGTTCGAGTCGGATGCCCCGGCCGACGTCGTGGCGACCGCCGAGCAGTCGATCGCCGCCCGCTCGGGCCACGAGCGCGAGATCCTTTGGACTCCGCTCGACACCCTCGTCGAACTCGCCTCGAAGCATGGTGCGGTGCGCGATCCGCGGAGGTTCGAGTTCGCGCTGCACGGCGGCGGGACGATCGACACGAATGATCCGGATGCCACGGCCGAAGCCGACCGCAACCGCTGCGAGCTCGTCGACGCCGGCGCGGGGTGGGCGCTCGTGCGCAACAGGATCGAGGGCGAGGGTCACGCGACTCCCACGGTCGAGCGGATCACCAGAACGCGTGCGTCGGCGCGCGGGCTGCCGACAGTGGTGCGGCTCGTGGAGCGGTTCGCGCGGAGCGCGTGATTCGACGAGGGGCCGCGCGGTGGCGGCATCCGTCGATTCAGAGTTCCCGCGCGAGCTGCTCGAGGTGTGTGCCGGTGAGTCGCTGGGTGGTCCATTCGTCCATCGGGACCGCGCCGATCGAGCGGTAGAACGCGATGGACAGCTCGTTCCAGTCGAGGACGCTCCACTCGAAGCGCGCGTACCCGCGCTCGACGCACACCGCCGCGAGCGACGCCATGAGGGCCTTGCCGTAGCCGCGCCCGCGCTGCGCGTCGTCGACGAAGAGGTCTTCGAGCCAGATGCCGTGCGTGCCGGTCCAGGTCGAGTAGGTGAGGAACCAGATCGCGATGCCGACGATCTCGCCGTCGCGCTCGACCACGTGCGCGAACGCGTGCGGCGTCTCGCCGAAGAGCGTGCGCGTGAGGGCGTCGACGGTGTTCTCGACGGCATCCGGTTCGCGTTCGTATTCGGCGAGCCCACGGATGCAGGCGAGCAGCCCCGCCTCGTCGCCGGGCCGCGCTTCGCGCAGGGTCGCGCCGTCGGGCAGGGTCTTCGGCAGCATGCGTTCGAGCGTAGTCAGCGGGTGCGACGGTCGTTGACCGGGCGGGTGCGGTTGCGCAGCGCCCCGGCGGCGAGGGCAGCGGATGCCGCGATCAGCGCGAGCACGGCGAGGGCGACGCCGTCCCACCCCGCCCACGCGAACACGAAGCCGAGCGACCAGCCGAACAGGCTCGACCCGGCGTAGTAGCCGAGGTAGTAGAGGGCGGATGCCTGGGCTCGCGCATCCGGTTCGCTCACCGCCGGCGCCCACCCTGACGCGACCGCGTGCGCGGCGAAGAAGCCGGCGGTGAGCACGAGGAGTCCCGCGAGGATCGCGACGATCACCGGGACGAGCGTCAGTGCGGTGCCCGCCGCCATGACGGCACTCGAGACGAGGAGCACCGGCAGGCGCCCGAACCGCGACGCTAGGGTGCCGGCGACGGGTGAGGCGACCGTGCCCGCGAGGTACGCGAGGAAGAGAAGCCCGATGACCGCGTGCGGGAGCGAGTACGGCGGCTCGGTGAGGCGGAATCCGAGGTAGTTGTACAGCGCGACGAAGCCGCCCATGAGCAGGAAGCCCTGCGCGTAGAGCGCGAGCTGGCGCGGCGAGCGGAGGTTCTCGGCGAGGCGTTGTGGGAGCGATGGGCCTCGCGTGGGGCGGAGGCGGAGCGGGACGAATCCCCGTGCTCTTGGCACGAGAACGAGAAACAGAACGGCGGATGCCACGCACACGACGGCCACGGCGAGGACGCCGATGCGCCAGTCCGCAATGTCTCCGATAGGGCCCGCCATGAGGCGTCCGGAGAGTCCGCCGATCGTCGTGCCGGCGATGTAGCTTCCGGCCGCCGCGGCGGTGTGTGCGGCGTCGACCTCTTCGCTGAGGTACGCGAGCGCGATCGCGGGCACGGCTCCGAGGCCGACGCCTTCGAGGAGCCGCAGCGCGAGGAGGATCTCGAGGTCGGAGCTGAACGGGGCGAGGAGTCCGAACACGGTGGCGGCGACGATGCCGACCGCCATAGCGGGCACGCGCCCGACGCGGTCGGCTACGGCCGACCACGGGATCACGGTGGCGGCGAGGCCGAGGGTGGTCGCCGACACGGCGAGCGCTGCTGTCGGGGGTGGGACGTCGAACTCGGATGCGATCAGCGGCAGCACCGCCTGCGGCGAGTACAGCTGCGCGAACGTCGCGACTCCGGCGAAGAAGAGTCCGGCGATCAGGCGGCGGTACGCGCGGTCGCCGGGGAGGTGGCCGGTGAACGCGGGGGACGCCATTCCCTTGACGGTAGTGGGCGCGCGGTGTTGTGCCCGACCCGGGCTTCCGCGGTCGTTGATTAGATGTCTCTCACCATCTGTACATTGAGAGCACACACCGAAGCATTCTGAACAACCCGCCCGACGAGAAAGCAGAAAACAGCACAATGACGCCGACCACAAGCGAAGCCCAGCGCGCCGAACTTCACAAGACGATCTGGCGGATCGCGAACGACCTGCGAGGCTCTGTCGATGGGTGGGACTTCAAGAGTTACGTGCTCGGGATGCTGTTCTACCGGTACATCTCCGAGAACCTCACCGCGTACATCAACGCCGGCGAGCACGCCGCCGGTGACACCACCTTCGACTACGCCAAGCTCCCCGACGCGGAAGCAGAGTTCGGTCGGGCGGACACGGTCGCGGAGAAGGGGTTCTTCATCCTCCCGTCCGAACTGTTCCAGAACGTCCGGGCACGGGCGGCGCAGGACGAGAACCTCAACGAGACCCTGCAGCGGGTGTTCACGAGTATCGAAGGGTCCGCGGTCGGCACCGACAGCGAGAACGACCTCAGGGGCCTGTTCGACGACCTCGACGTGAACAGTTCCAAGCTCGGCAACACCGTCGCCAAGCGCAACGAGAAGCTGGTCAAGCTGCTGGATGCGATCGGTGATCTGCCGTTGGGGAACTTCGCGGACAACTCGATCGACCTGTTCGGCGACGCGTACGAGTACCTCATGCAGATGTACGCGTCCCAGGCCGGCAAGTCGGGCGGTGAGTACTACACGCCGCAGGAAGTGTCCGAGGTCCTCGCCCGCATCGCGGTGATGGGGAAGACCCGGGTGAACAAGGTGTACGACCCCGCCTGCGGGTCCGGGTCCCTGCTGCTGAAGTTCGCGAAGGTGCTCGGCAAGGAGAACGTCGGCGGGTTCTACGGGCAGGAGATCAACCTGACCACCTACAACCTCGCCCGCATCAACATGTTCCTGCACGACGTGAACTACGAGCAGTTCGACATTGCCCACGGAGACACCCTGCTCGACCCGCAGCATTGGGACGATGAACCGTTCGAGGCGATCGTGTCCAACCCGCCCTACTCCATCAAATGGGAAGGCGACGCGAACCCACTCCTCATCAACGACCCACGGTTCGCACCGGCCGGTGTGCTCGCACCGAAGTCGAAGGCCGACCTCGCGTTTACGATGCACATCCTCAGCTGGCTGTCGGTAAACGGCACTGCTGCGATCGTCGAGTTCCCCGGCGTCCTGTACCGCGGGGGTGCGGAGCAGAAGATCCGCAAGTATCTCGTCGATAACAACTACGTGGATGCTGTGATCCAGTTGCCCGCGGATCTGTTCTTCGGTACCACCATCGCCACGTGCATCCTTGTGCTCAAGAAGAGCAAGACCGACAACGCCGTGCTCTTCGTCGACGCATCCGCCGAGTTCACCCGCGTCGGGAACAAGAACAAGCTGCTCCCACAGCACCAGGACCACATCCTCGACACGCTCACCGCCCGCGAGAACGTCGACCACGTCGCCAAGCTCGTCCCGAACGACCAGATCGCCGAGAACGGCTACAACCTCTCCGTCTCGTCCTGGGTCGAGCAGGAAGACACCCGCGAAGAAATCGACATCACCGCCCTCAATGCGGAGATAAAGCGGATCGTCGCTCGCCAGGCCGAGTTGCGGGCCCAGATCGACGCCATCGTCGCCGACCTCGAGGGGCAAGCGTGAGCAAGATTGATGACCTGATCCGCGAACGCTGCCCGGGCGGTGTCCCATTTAGGCCGCTCGGTGAGATCGGCGAGTTCGTTCGAGGGAACGGACTGCAGAAGGCAGATCTCACGGATGCGGGAGTCCCCGCCATCCACTACGGCCAGATCCACACCGCGTACGGCGTCTGGACTAAAGAAACTGAGTCGTTCACCTCAACAGAACTTGCATCGCGACTGCGCCGGGCGAAGCCGGGCGACCTCGTCATCGCAACGACGAGTGAGGACGACTCTGCGGTTGCCAAGGCCACGGCCTGGCTCGGCGACACCGAGGCGGCTGTCAGCGGCGACGCATACATCTTCCGCCACGCGCTCGACCCCAAGTATGTCGCCTACTTCTTTCAGTCATGCTCGTTCCAGGAACAGAAGAACCGTCACATCACCGGCACAAAGGTCCGCAGGATCTCGGGCGAGGCGCTGGCTCGGATCGTCATCCCTGTGCCTCCGTTGGAGGTGCAGCGGGAGATCGTGCGGATCCTCGACACGTTCACGGAGCTGGAAGCGGAGCTGGAAGCGGAGCTGGAAGCGGAGCTGGAAGCGCGGCGCCGGCAGTATCAGCACTACCGGGACACCCTCTGCAGTTCTCCGGGGGCCTCCTTTGCGTCGCTCGGTTCGCTGGGTGAGCTTTTCGGCGGTCTGTCTGGAAAGACCAAGGCAGACTTCGCTGAAGGCAATGCGCGCTTCGTTTCATACGTCAACGTGTTTAGGAACATCGCCGTCGACGTGGCTGCAAAGGACTTCGTGCGGATCGGTGAGGGAGAACGCCAGCGGTCACTTCGCTTTGGTGACGTCTTGTTCACGGGCTCGTCTGAGTCGGCCGCGGAAGTTGGTATGACGTCGGTTGTTACACAGCACCTTGACGAGCCGCTTTACCTGAATAGCTTCTGCATAGGCTTCCGCCCGCACGATGTGGAACGTCTTAGCCCGCACTACGCTAAGCATCTCTTCCGATCCTCAGCGATGCGGTCCCAGATCGTTCGGACCGCCAACGGAGTCACGCGGTTCAACGTGTCGAAGGGTCGCCTTGCGCAGATTCTCGTGCCGCTGCCGACTCGCGACGAGCAGGATCGAATCGCTCGCACACTAGACGCATTCGAGTCACTTGTGAACAGCCTCACGGATGGCCTGCCTGCCGAGATTGCCGCGCGCCGGAAGCAGTACGCGTACTACCGGGACAGGCTTCTGTCGTTTGAGGAGGCCGCTGCATGAGTGAGGCTTCCATTCGCCGTTTTGATCCGATTGCGGTGTCGGCGGAGTCGACGGTTGTTGCGGAGTATTCGCCTGAGCCTGCTGCGGTTGCGGGGTATCAGTCTGAGGCGGCGTTGGAGGCGGAGTTCATTCGCCTGTTGGAGGCGCAGGCCTACGAGCGTCTCACGATCACGAGTGAGGCTGAATTGGTCGCGAACCTCCGTCGTCAGCTGGAGTTGCTGAACGATGTGACGTTCAGTGATGCGGAGTGGTCGTCGTTCTTCGAGTCGAGGATCGCGGGGAAGAACGACGGCATCGTCGAGAAGACGGTGCGGATCCAGGAAGACCATGTGCAGCTGTTGCAGCGGGATGACGGGTCGACGAAGAACATCCGTTTGATCGATAAGGCGAACATTCACAACAACCGGTTGCAGGTGATCAACCAGTACGAGGTCGATCAGGGTGCTGGGGGTGGGCGGTTCGCGAGTCGGTATGACGTGACGGTTCTGGTGAACGGGTTGCCGTTGGTGCATGTGGAGTTGAAGCGCCGCGGGGTGCCGATTCGGGAGGCGTTCAATCAGATCGACCGGTATCAGCGGGACTCGTTCTGGGCCGGCAGCGGTCTGTTCGAGTATGTGCAGTTGTTTGTGATCAGCAATGGCACGCACACGAAGTACTACTCGAACACGACCCGGGTGCAGCATCTGGATGAGGCGCGGAAGTCGGCGGGTGCGAAGCGGAAGACGTCGAACAGTTTCGAGTTCACGTCGTGGTGGGCGGACGCGCAGAACAAGCCGATCAGTGATCTGACGGCGTTCGCGAAGACCTTCTTCGCGAAGCACACCCTGCTGAACATCCTGACCCGGTATTGCGTACTGACCGCGGACCGGTTGCTGCTGGTGATGCGCCCGTATCAGATCGTCGCGACAGAGCGGATTCTGCAGCGAATCGAGATCGCCACGAACTACAAGCAGCTCGGCACGACCGCGGCCGGCGGGTATGTGTGGCATACGACGGGGTCGGGGAAGACGTTGACGTCGTTCAAGACCGCTCAGTTGGCGTCCCGGTTGGGGTCGGTGGACAAGGTGCTGTTCGTCGTGGACCGGAAGGACCTCGACTATCAGACGATGCGGGAGTACGACCGGTTCCAGAAGGGCGCCGCGAACTCCAACACCTCCACCGCGGTGCTGAAGAAGCAACTCGAGGATCCGGGCGCGCGGATCATCATCACCACGATCCAGAAGCTGTCGAACTTCATCGCCGGCAACAAGCAGCACCCGATCTACAACCAGCATGTGGTGCTGATCTTCGACGAGTGCCACCGGTCCCAGTTCGGGGACATGCACACCGCGATCACGAAAGCGTTCCGCCGGTACAACCTCTTCGGGTTCACCGGAACCCCGATCTTCGCCGTCAACTCCGCCACCGGCGGGAACCCGCAGTTGAAGACGACGGAGCAGGCGTTCGGGGAGAAGCTGCACACGTACACGATCGTTGACGCGATCCAGGACAAGAATGTGCTCCCGTTCCGGATCGACTACGTCAAGACCATCAAGATCGGTGCAGTCGCGGACAAGCAGGTGTCGGGGATCGAGGCGGAGAAGGCGCTGCTGGCGCCGGAGCGGATCCGGCAGATCGTCGCGTACACGCTGGAGCACTTCGACCAGAAGACCAGGCGGGCCGCCTCGTACATGCACTCGGTGGTCACCAACGTCGCCGACTTCTCCAAGCATCGCGGCGGGGCGGAGGCGGTGAAGCAGGCGCAGCGGGTGCGGGGGTTCAACGCGCTGTTCGCGACCGCGTCGATCGACGCCGCCCGCCGCTATTACAACGCCTTCCAGTGGCAGATGGAGCAGTTGCCGCCGGAGAAGCGGCTGAAGATCGGGCTGATCTATTCGTACGGCGCCAATGACGCCGTCGACGACGACGGGACGCTGTCGGATGAGGAGTTCGACACGTACGGGCTGAGCACGGACGCGAGGTCGTTCCTGGAAGACGCGATCCAGGACTACAACGACATGTTCGGCACCTCGTACGACACCAGCGCCGACAAGTTCCAGAACTACTACAAGGACCTGTCGCAACGGCTGAAGAACCGGGAGCTGGACATGGCGATCGTGGTGAACATGTTCCTCACCGGGTTCGACGCCACCACCCTGAACACCCTGTTCGTGGACAAAAACCTCCGCGCCCACGGCCTCATCCAGGCATACTCCCGCACAAACCGGATCCTGAACTCGGTCAAGACGTACGGCAACATCGTCGCATTCCGGGACCTCGAGGAAGAAACCAACGCCGCCCTGGAGCTGTTCGGCAACAAGGACGCCCGCGGCATCGTGCTCCTCAAGCCCTACACCGACTACTACACCGAGTACGCCGACAAGGTCACCGAGCTCCTGAACAGGTTCCCCGCCGGGGTTATCCCTGTCGGGGAGGGCGCGCAGAAGGAGTTCATCCAGCTGTTCGGGCAGATCCTGCGGCTGGAGAACATCCTCACCTCGTTCGACGACTTCGCCGGGAACGAGATCCTCACCCCCCGGCAGCACCAGGACTACCAGTCCACCTACCTCGACCTGCACGCCGAGTTCAAGAAGCTCCGCGACGCCGACAAGGAGCAGATCACCGAAGACGTGGTCTTCGAGATCGAGCTTGTCAAACAGGTCGAGATCAACGTCGACTACATCCTCATGCTCGTCGAGAAGTACCGTGCCGCGCACGGCGACGACGGGGAGGACAAGGAGATCCGCGCCGAGATCACCCGCGCCGTCAACGCCAGCCCCACGTTCCGCAACAAACGCGACCTCGTCGAAGCGTTCGTCGACACCGTCAGCCCCAAAGGCGACATCGACACCGAATGGCAGGCATTCATCGCCCAGAAACGCGAAGCCGAACTCGAGGACATCATCGCCGAGCAGAACCTCCGCCCGGCCGAGGCCCACGCGTTCGTCGACGCCGCGTTCCGCGACGGCGCCCTCCAGACCACCGGCACCGCCATCACCAAAGTCCTCCCACCCGCCAGCCGATTCGCAGCCAAGGGTGGACACGGGGAAAAGAAGCAGCGCGTCATCGACAAGCTCACCGAGTTCTTCGAACGATTCGCCGGACTGGGATGACCGCGCCGCCTGAACCCATCGCATAAGGAGACGACTTGTCAAAGTACACCGTCCATCAGCACTCGGTCGAGACCCTGCTCGCATGGGTGAAGTCCGGGCAGGTGGCGATTCCTGAAATGCAACGCCCATTCGTATGGGACTCCACCAAGGTGCGTGACCTCCTCGACTCGCTCTACAACGGGTTCCCCATCGGGTATCTCATCACGTGGCAGAGCACGGACGTGGGCCTCAAGGACGGCTCGAAGTCCTCGTTCAAACAGATCCTCATCGATGGCCAGCAACGCATCACAGCGATGACTGCGGCCCTGGTCGGCCAGCCGATTGTCGACAAGAGCTACAAGCGGAAGCGAATCAAGATTGCGTTCAACCCCACGACCGAGCAGTTTGCGACGCTCACACCCGTGATCGACCGAGACAGCGCCTGGATCTCCGACGTCGCAGAGTTCGTAAATGCCCCCTCCACGTTCTCCGCAACGAAGGCCTATATGGATGCGAATCCCGACGTGGACGGGGAACGTGTCGAGATCGCTCTCCAGCGACTCTCCGGCGTCAAGCAGGCGCAGGTCGGCATTATCACGCTCACCGAAGATCTCGATATCGAGACCGTCACAGAGATCTTCATCCGGATCAACTCAAAGGGTGTTCCGCTCAGCAGTGCGGATTTCGCGATGAGCAAGATCTCAAGCCACGGCCAGCTGGGCAGCAATCTCCGAAAGCTCATCGACTACTTCTGTCATCTGTCGGTCGCACCACACGTCTATGCAGACATCGAGGAGCACGATACGGCCTTCGCTGCCTCGGGCTATCTCAAGGCGATCTCGTGGTTGAAAGACGACACATCCGACCTCTACGACCCGACATACACGGACGTAATTCGCGTAGCGGGCATAAAGGAGTTCTCCCGCGGAAAGGTCGCAGCGCTTGTCAGTGTTCTCTCGGGGCGAGACTTTGAGACGAGAACGTTCAGCGAGGAGCTTGCGATCGAATCTTTCGACCGGCTCGAACGTGTCTTGCTTGAGATCGTCAATCAATACAACTTTCAGCAGTTCGTTCTGACGATCAAATCGGCGGGCTTCATCTCCCCTCGACTCGTGAGCTCCAAGAACGCGCTGAACTTCGCCTACGCGCTCTTCCTCAAGCTCCGAACGGAGAAGCTTCTCAACGACGCGGAGATCAAGTATGTCGTGCGGCGGTGGTTCGTAATGTCTGTGTTGACTGGCCGATACACGGGAAGCTTCGAGACGGCATTCGAGGCCGACATCCGACGGGTAAATGAGGTGGGCGCGCTGCAGGCGCTTCGCGACATCGAGGCGTCTCAACTCGCCGATAACTTCTGGAACGTCGCGCTTCCGATGGAAATGGAATCCTCGAGCGTCCGCAGCCCATACTTCCTCGCGTTCCTCGTCGCGCAGATCCACGGCGGCGCCAAGGGCTTCCTTTCGAAGAACATCACGGTTGCAAGCATGATCGAAGAGGTGGGCGACATCCACCATGTCGTGCCGAAGAACTACCTCGTCAAGCATGGTGTGAACGATCGAAGCGAATACAACCAGATTGCTAACTTTGCACTAACCGAGACACCAATCAACATCGCGATCAAGGACAGGGCCCCAGGCGACTATATGGCGATCGTCGATGCACAAATTGCCGACGGCAATCTACGTCTCGGCGAGATCACGACCGCCGCCGAGCTCGATTCGAACCTCGCAGCCAATGCCATTCCCGCGAGTCTCCGGACGACTAGCGCCGAGTCCTACCAGGCGTTTCTCAAGGAACGAAGGTTCTTGATGGCCCAGATCATAAAGGCGTACTACCTGGCTCTGTAGTTGCGCGGTTACTCGTCCATCGGGTATTCCACGCGAGCACTTGGAGTAGTCAGACTGATGATGCTTGGGCATGCGCAGGAGCGCACGTATGAGGAGGTGGCGACCGGTGGCACGAAGCCGAGCTGAGGAAGCGACGATCCGGGCTGACATCTTCCGGTGGTTGGACGAGCAGTTCATCGGACGCGGCGGATACGAGATACACAGCTCCGTCCTCAGGTCGTACGAGTACAAAGGCGAGCGCATTCCTCTGCTCGACCGGGGCAAGGGCATTCGGAACCCTGCCTCATTCTCGTCCACCCTGTCGATCATGTCTGGGTGGAAAGCCAACCGTTACTCCGACTCCGAGAGCGATGACGGCTGGGTGACCTACCACTATCGGGCAGGTGATAGCTCGGACAACGTCAAGCTCGTCCGCGCGTGGGAGAACCGCGACCCGATCGTTTACTTCCGAGCTGTGCGCGAGGGCTATTACGTGCCCTTCTACCCGATCATCATCGCGGAGAATGATTCGGTCGCTCGGGTTGTGCGGTTCCCGCTCGACCCGGCGCTTAGCTTTCTCGGCGACCCGATGGAATACACCGAGCAGCAGCGCAAGTACGCAGAGACGATCGTCCGTACCCGCCTACACCAGCCGATCTTCCGCGCCCGCGTGCTTCACGCGTATGGGGGAGCTTGCACAGTCTGCGATCTCAGGCACTCCGAGCTTCTCGACGCCGCGCACATCATCGGTGACGCGCAGGAGCATGGAGTTCCACATGTCTCGAATGGCCTCGCGATGTGCAAGATTCACCACGCCGCCTACGACCGTTCCCTGATGGGAATCACGCCAGACTATGAGGTGCGGATCGACAGAGACCTACTCGACGAGGTCGACGGCCCGATGCTTCGACACGGGCTACAGGATATGCACGGACGCCGCATTCGCCTGCCCATGAGTCGCAAGGCCTACCCCGATCGCGATCGGCTTGCGGAGCGCTTCGAGCAGTTCGCAAAGTGGCACTAGGGGCGCCGTCGGGTCCAACACTTCGAGCGGCGGGGTGAATCAGTCTAGAGAAACGCCACCCCCCGCACCGGCGCCCCATCGCCCTCCAACCGCAACGGGAAGAATCCCACCTCCACCCGGCCCGGCAGCCCCTCGAGCCCGCACACGTTCTCGACGATGAGCCCATCCCCACCGAGCACGACGTCGTGAACAGGAAACGCCGAACCACCCGTCTCATCCGGACTCAGCGTGTCCACCGCGAGCACGCGCATCCCCCGCGCCCACAGTTCCTTCGCCGCAGCAGCGGACATGAACGGATGCCGCAACGCCCGCTCCGACCCGAACCACTGCGCCCACCCCGTGTCGATGATCACGATCCGAGGCAGTTCGTCCGGAACGGCACCGCCGTCTAGCGTCAGCTCCTCGAGCCCGTACGCAGACCCCGGCGATGCACCCGGAACCCGCAGCACCACCGCCTCCCCCACGAGCTCGTCGAGCGAAACGGAAGCCATCGTCCGCCCACCCGCCACGGTGTGGGCCGGCGCATCGACATGGGTCCCCGTGTGGGAACCCATGTCGATGCGCGCGACCTCCACGCCATCGGTCTCCAGCGACAGAGCCGGCCGCACAGCCACCGAGGGATCCCCGGGGTAGACCGTCATGCCGTCGCGGATCGGGTGGCTCAGGTCTCGCAGCATCCGCTCATCATGCCTTGACTGCGGCCTCAGACCCAGCCTCGGAGGCCAGGTTGCCGACCGGCGTGATCGCCCCTTTCGGGCGCCGGTGCCACGACACCGCGAGATACAGCACGAACGTCACGATGAACGCGGGCGCGGTCGAGCCGAACGGCAGCGGCCACACGTAGGCCCACACGTAGGCGAGGGCGGCTCCGACGAACCACGAGCCGATCGCGAGCCAGTTCACGCCGGCCGTGTACCAGTAGCGGCCGCCCTTCACCTGCAGGATGTCGCGGTCGTACGACGAGCGCCTGATGAAGTAGTAGTCGACGATCATGATCGCGAAGATCGGGGCGAACAGCGCGCCGATCGTCACGAGGAAGTTCGTGAACTGGTCGAGCAGGCCGAACAGCGTCGCACCGAGAATCGAGATCACGCCGAGGACGAGCGCGGCGGGCAGGAACTTGATCCGCAGGCCGGGGATCGCGTTCACGACCGTCGTCACCATGCCGTAGACCACCATCGTGTTCGTCGCCATCACCGACAGGAAGATCGCGAGGCCGAACGCCCAGCCGAAGGGCTCGATGATCGTCACCGGGTCGAACGGAATCGCCTCTCCCCCGCTCAGGATCACGAACGCCATCGCCGTCGCGCCGAGCGACATCGAGATGACCGTCGACAGCGTGTAACCGACGCCCGAGCCGATCACGCTCGCACGCGTGCTGCCGGCGAGGCGGTTGAAGTCGGCCGAGAGGACGGTCCACGAGATGGCCGTCGCGAGCACGACGTCGAACACGAGACCCGCGTCGTAGTACGGCTCGGCGGATGCCGGGATCGACGTGAACTCGGCCGGACCGTACGTCGAGAACGCCACCACGAAGATGTACGCGGCGATCGCGAGGATCACGGCTGCGAACCACGGCTCGACGCGCGCGACGCCCGCGTGGCCGAAGATCGCGAGGATCACGACGATCGTCTGGCACAGCACGGCGAAGATCACCGGCGACGAGAAGCCCGTGAACGTCATCACGATGTAGTCCAGCGCGATGCCGGCGAGCATCGCCTGCACCCAACTCCAGCCCATGAGGATGATGACGTTCGCGGCGACCGGCAGCAGACTCCCCCGCGTTCCGAACGGGCCGCGCGTGAGCGCCATCGTCGGCAGGCCCGTGCGGCGACCGATCGTCCCGACCGCGACGAGCACCGCCGCGCCGATCACGGTGCCGAGCACGATCAGCAGCAGCACGAGGCCGTAATTCACGTCGGGCACGAACAGCGTTCCGGTGAGCAGCGTCGTGACGACGAGGTTCGCCGCCAACCAGATCATGAACAGGCGGCCGGTCGAATACGTGCCGACGAGAGGACCGGCGTCATCGGACTGGGCTTCGAGCCGCTGCTCGAGGCGGGAGTAGAGCGACATCGTTGGGGCTCCTTCGGGTTGGGTTGAGGGGGATTCGGGTATTGAGGTGGGCGCTTCGTCTCGCCTGCGGCTCGCTCAGCGACCGGGGCGGGGGCTCAGCGACCGGGGCGGGGGCTCAGCGACGGGGGCGGGACGCTTCGACGGGCTCAGCGACCCCGGGAGGGGTTAGGAGAACGGCGAGAGGTGCTCGTGCACGGCGACCAGCTCGTCGCCGTCGACGACGAACACGATCGTCTCCCTCTCGCGATACGACTCAGGACCATCGGATGTCTCGACCGACGTGTCGACGGTGTGCGAGAACACCGCACCGCCGTCGAACACCTGCACGCGCGGGTCGCTCGACGTGCACGACGTCACACGCCAACCGTCGGCGACCCACCCCTCCCACAGGCGTTCGTATTCGGCACGGTTCTCGAGGCGCCGCGGCTCGGGATGGAAGACGAACGTGGCATCCGGAGAGAACGCGGCGAAGTACCGCTCGCCGTCGGTCGCGGCGAACGCGTCGACGATCGCGGCAGCGGCGGCTTCGACGGCCGCGGGGTCAGGTCTCGTCATGTGCTTCTCCTTTGAAGACGAATCAACGGATGCGCCTACCTCGGCGCCATCGCGCTCAGCAGCTCGTACACGACATGGCTCGCCGCGACCGCCGTGAGCTGCGCGTGGTCGTACGCGGGCGCGACCTCGACCACGTCGGCGCCGACGATCCGCAGGTCGGTGAGGGCACGCAGCATCCGCAACAGCTCACGACTCGTGAGCCCGCCGGCCTCGGGCGTTCCCGTTCCCGGCGCGTGCGCCGGGTCGAGCACATCGATGTCGATCGAGATGTAGAGCGGCTTGTGGCCGACGCGAGCGCGGATGCGGTCGACCGCCGACGGCACGCCGTGCTCCTCGACGTACTCGCTCGTGACGATCGCGAAGCCGAGCCGCGCGTCGTCTTCGAGGTCGCTCTTCGCGTAGAGGGGGCCGCGGATGCCGACATGCATGCTCGCGGTGAGATCGATGAGCCCTTCCTCCGACGCTCGCCGGAATGGAGTGCCGTGGGTCGTCGGGGCGCCGAAGTACGTGTCCCACGTGTCGAGGTGCGCGTCGAAGTGCAGCACCGCGACCGGACCGTGCACCGAGGTCACCTCGCGCAGCAGCGGCAGCGCGATCGTGTGGTCGCCCCCGATCGCGACGAGACGGTCGGCGCGGCTCCGCAGCTCACGCGCACCGGCCTCGATCTCGGCGACCGCGGCCGCGATGTCGAACGGGTTCGCGGCGATGTCTCCGGCGTCTGCGACCTGCTGTGCGCCGAACGGGAACACCCCCTGTGCGGGGTTGTACGGACGCAGCAGACGCGACGCCTCGCGCACGTGCGCCGGGCCGAAGCGCGCGCCGGGACGGTAGCTCACACCGCTGTCGAACGGGACGCCGACGATCGCGACATCCGCCTTCTCGACCTCGTCCAACCGCGGAAGGCGCGCGAACGTCGCGATGCCCGCGAACCGCGGCACGACGCTCGCGTCGACAGGGCCGCGCGGCTCCGGCGTGTGGGAGGGTTGCATATTTGACAACTTTCGATACTCTGTAAGCAACGTTGCGGCCACGGTACGCCCGCGGTCGCATCCGCGTCAAGAGCCGCGGGCTTTTCGAGGGAGAGACATGCGCGCGATTCATCCGGATGCCGACGCCAACGCCACCCCGATCGGAGCCCGCCTGCGCGCGGCACGCACGGGTCAAGGCCTCTCGCTGGGACGGCTCGCCGAGACCACCGGGCTGTCGAAGGGCTTCCTGAGTCGCGTCGAGCGCGACGAGACCTCCCCCAGCGTCGCCACCCTCGTGCAGCTGTGCCAAGTGCTGTCGCTTCCGATCGGATCGCTGTTCGCGGAGCCCGAGATCCAGCGGGTGACATACGCGGATGCGCCGCGCATCAACCTCGGCGGCGTGCACGCCGAGGAACGGCTCATGTCACCGCGCAGCGAGCACCGCGTGCAACTGCTGCGGTCGGAGTTGGCGCCCGACGCGCACGGCGGCAAAGAGCTCTACACGATCAACTGCGACGTCGAGGTGCTGCACGTCGTGAAGGGAACCGTCGTGGTGCGGTTCTCGGACCGGTCGGTGACGCTCGGCGCCGGGGATGCGCTGACGTTCCCGGGGCGAGAGCCGCACACGTGGTACGTCGACGGCGGGAAGCCGGCGAGTGTGGTGTGGGTGATCGTTCCGGCGCCGTGGAGCGGGTCGGCGTAGCGGAGCTCGGGGATGACGCTTCGACGGGCTCAGCGACCGGGGTTGCGAGGGAGCGCTTCGTCTCGCTTCGCTCGCTCAGCGGCCGGGTGGTGAGCGGCCGGCGACCGGGCGAGGGCTCAGCGGCCGCAGAACCCGGTCCCTGAGCAGGCGCGGAGCGCCGTGTCGAAGGGCGGTCAGGTGGGCGACGCTTCGACGAGCTCAGCGACCGGGGGGTACGCGACGCTTCGACAAGCTCAGCGACCGGGGCGGCGGGTGAGCCGCAACAGCAGGACGTGCCAGTGCGTCTCCACCGAGGGCGGATCGGATGCGATCCGTTCGGCGAACCGCCTCTTGAACTCCGACACGAACGCATCCGTCTGATCGGGCGAGCGCGCCGAGTCGAGAGCACTGAGCAGCGACGGCATGAACGCGGCGTCGAAGAAGTCGACGACCGCGGCCGCGAACGCACCCGCATCGCCGGACCGTTCGTACTCCTCCAGCAGCGTGTCGGGCGCGCGCAGCAGCTCGTGCTCCTCCAGGGTCCACGCCTGCGCGAGCGGGCCGTCCCGCAACGGGGCCAGGAACTCGGCCTGCGTGCGGTTCCAGGTCGGGATCGACATGCGGGCGTACTCCGCCGCGCCCAGCTGACCGTCCGACACCATCTCCGTGAGCACGGCGTTCGCGGTGTCCATCAGCGCCTCCGCGCCGCTCGAGCCGTCGTCGTCCGCGGCACCCCCGACCACGACGAGCTGGCCGCCCGGCGCGAGCTCGTCCGCCCGGTGGGTGAGGAACGCGACCCAGTCGCGGCGCGCCTGCTGCTCGAGCGCCGCCCGCACGCGCCCGTGCGCTCGCGTGCTGAAGATGTGGTCGGGGATGGGCTCGGGCACGCGCGACACCCAGTGCACCGCGATCGCACTCCACGCCAGGTGCAGGTCGCCCGCCGGGATCAGCCGCTCGTAGAACGAGCGGGCCTCCGCGAAGGCGAACACGTCGGGTTCGGTCGCGTACGAGCCGGGCGTCGACATGACGTTCGCCAGCAGCACGTCGAAGTCGTTCGCGAGGATGTCGGTGTGGACGACGGTCACCGGGACGCGCTCGCCGGCGCGGGCCCGCACACCGTCGACCACGACGCGCATCGGCTGCAGCGAGTTCGTGCCGGCTGCGGCACCCAGGTCCGCGACGCGGAACGGCGAACCGGATGCGGGCAACACGACCGCGTCGACTGCGCGACGCAGCATCGGCATGGCGTAACTCTCCGCGGAGTGCTGCACCCCGGACTGCTGGGCGTACCCCGAGCCCATCGCCCCGGTCGCCGCGCGCTCGACGGGCGGGTCGGAGTCGGCGCCGCTCATGGCGCGTCAGTGTAGTGAGCGCTGTGCGCGGGCGGAAGGTGCGGGGGGTACGACGCTTCGACGGGCTCAGCGACCGGGGGCGACGCTTCGTCTCGCTTCGCTCGCTCAGCGACCGGGTACCCGGACCCTGAGCGAGGAGCGCAGCAACGAGACGAAGGGCAGCGACCGCGGGTACCATGGACCCTCGTGGGTATGGGAATGACGAAGAGCGCGCCGATGACGGCGTGCAGCTTCTACATCCGCGAGCGCCGCGCCTGACGGCGCCCTCGCTGATCTTCGCGTAAGCGCCGTCTTCCGGGAGTCCTCGCACCCCGGGCGCGCGTCCCACCTCCGCCGGTTCTCGGCCGACGCCCGCATCCGGGGTGCTCCAACCCTTCTCCTTGGAGCGCTCGATGCGAACCCACCCTCGCCGTTCCGTACACGGCGGCCGACACGAGCTCGGCCAGAACTTCCTCATCCACCGCCCGACGATCCACGCGATCGTCGACCTCGTCGCGTCCACCGACGGCCCGATCCTCGAGATCGGCGCGGGCGACGGCGCCCTCACGACACCGCTCGCCCGCCTCGGGCGACCCCTCGTGGCCATCGACATCGACGAGCACCGAGTGAACACGCTGCGGCGCCGGCTGCCGAACGTTCGCGTGCAGCATGCCGATGCACTGCGGCATCCGCTCGATCAACCCGTCGTCGTCGGCAACGTGCCGTTCCACCTCACGACCCCGATCATGAGACGGATGCTGACGCGCCGGTCCTGGCGTCACGCGATCCTCCTCACGCAGTGGGAGGTTGCGCGCAAGCGCGCCGGCGTCGGCGGCGGCACCATGATGAGCGCGCAGGCCGCTCCGTGGTTCGAGTTCCGGTTGCACGGGCGGGTGCCGGCGCGGCACTTCCGTCCGGTGCCGAGCGTCGACGGCGGCATCATCGGCATCACGCGGCGCGGGTCGCCGCTCGTCGATCCGCGGGATCGCGCTGCGTACGAGCGGTTCGTGCGCGACATGTTCACGGGCAAGGGCGGCGACCTCGTCGCGCTCGTGCAGCACAGTGCGCGCGTGACGCGGGGGCAGGCGAAGGCCGTGGTGCGTGAGGCGCGGATCGACGGATGCCGCCTGCCGCGTGACCTGCGGTCGGAGCAGTGGGCGGCGCTGTGGAGGGCCGTGACGTGAACACCGGGTCCTGAGCGAGCGCAGCGAGACGAAGGGGGCCTCGCGTGGGGCGCTTCGTCTCGCCTGCGGCTCGCTCAGCATCCGGCGTGTGGGGGCGACGACGCTTCGACGGGCTCAGCGACCGAGGAAGGGGGCTCAGCGGCCGGCGCCGGGCTCAGCGACCGAGGAGGGGGTCTGCTGGTACAGCGCCAGGCGCCACTCCCCCGACACCTTCACGTACACGCTCGACATCGCCGCCGTGAACGGAGCCTCGTCGCCGGGGCGCGACGCCTTGCCCGTGTAGACCAGGGCCGCGGCATCCGCGCCCAGCGACACAACGCGCTCATCGGAGATCTCGTACGTGCTCCAGGCTGGAGCATCGCGCAGCGACTCGACGACCGCATCGCGGTCGAGCACCGTGCCGTCGGCGATCACCATGACGCCGTCGTCGGTCATGATCCGGCCGTAGAAGTCGTCGCCCGAGCCGTCGCACAGCGACTCCCACCCGGCCATCTCGAGACGCAGCAGTTCACTCATGACGGAACTCATGAACCCACCCCAACAAGCGCGTCGCGCGCTCACAAGGGGCTTGAAGCACGCATCCGAAGATTCCTCGGGCCCGATGTCGATTCCCGATGTCGCCGTTCGACGCGATAGTGAGAGGAGGCAAACGGCCTCCCATACGGAACCGAACGAAGGAACGAATCGATGAAGCACATGCTGATCATGCGGGCGACCCAGGAGGCCGTAGACGCGTACGAGAAGATGGACTTCGAGGCGGTCATCAACGCGATGGGCGCCTACAACGAGTCGATGATCAAGGCCGGCGTGCTCGTGGCCGGCGAAGGCCTCTCGCCCGAGCCGGGCTACGTGGTCGACTTCTCCGGCGAGACCCCGATCGTCAGCGACGGCCCCTACGGCGAGGTGCACGAGCTGTTCAACGGGTTCTGGATCGTCCAGACCGCGACTCCCGAAGAGGCTGTCGAGTGGGCCAAGCGCGCGCCGCTCACGCCGGGCAACAAGCTCGAGGTGCGCCGCGTGACCGACGAGACCGACTTCGCGGATTACTCCGACAACGAGTACGTGAAGAAGGAGAAGGAGTGGCGGGCCGAGCTCGGCACCGAGTGATCCGCCGCCCCTCGGAGACCATGAACGACACCCGGCGTACGGTCGAGGCCGTCTGGCGCATCGAAGGGCTTCGGATCGTGGCATCCGTCGCCAAGATGACCGGCGACCTCGGCCTCGCCGAGGATGTCGCCCAAGAGGCGCTCGTAGAGGCACTCGGCTCGTGGCCCGAGCATGGCATACCGAACAACCCGGGCGCGTGGCTCACGGCGGTCGCGAAGCGACGCGCGATCGATGCGTGGCGCCGGCGCGACGGACTCGACCAGCGCTACGCGGCGATCGCGCACACGCTCGACGAGGCATCCGACGACTCGTGGGAGCCCATCGACGACGACGTGCTGCGCCTCATCTTCACGGCGTGCCACCCGGCGCTGTCGCGCGAATCGCAGGTGGCGCTCACGCTGCGGATCGTCGCGGGATTGTCGACCGAAGAGATCGCACGGATGCTGCTGACCAGCGTCCCCACGGTGCAGGCGCGCATCACGCGGGCGAAGAAGTCGCTTGCGGCCGCACGGGTGCCGTTCGAGACGCCCGACCCGTCGGAGTGGACCTCCCGCCTCGCGGGGGTGCTCGGCGTCGTGTACCTCGTGTTCACGGAAGGCTATGCGGCGACCGCGGGCGACCGGTGGGTGCGCCCCGACCTCGCCGACGAAGCCCTGCGGCTCGGCCGCGTCGTCGCGGGGCTTCTGCCGCGCGAGCCCGAGCCGCTCGCGCTCGTCGCCCTCATGGAGTTCCAGCGGTCGCGCTTCGCCGCGCGAGAGACGCGCTCGGGTCAGCCGGTGCTGCTCGCCGATCAGGACCGCTCGCGGTGGGACCACGGCCAGATCGCGCGCGCGATCGAGGTGCTCAAGAAGGCGGATGCCCTCGCCGCCGCTCGCGGGACCGGACGCGGTCCGTACGCGCTGCAGGCCGCCATCGCGCAGTGCCACGCGGTCGCGCGGAGCGTGGACGAGACGGACTGGAACCGGATCGTGCTCCTCTACGAGGTGCTCGGACGCATCGCGCCGAGCCCGATCGTCGAGCTCAATCGTGCGGTGGCGGTGTCGAAGGCATCCGGTCCCGCCGATGCCCTGCGTATCGTCGACGCCCTCGAAGCCGCGGGAGCCCTCCGCGGCTCGTACCTCGTGCCGAGCGTGCGAGGTGAGCTGCTCGCGCAGCTCGGTCGCAACGACGAAGCGCGATCCGAACTGCTGACTGCCGCCGGCCTCACGGCCAACGAGGTGCAGCAACAGGTTCTGCGCGACAAGGCGGAGTCACTGCGCCCCCGACGCTGAGCGACCCGCCCCCTCCGGACGCTGAGCGAGCCCCCCTCCGGACGCTGAGCGAGCCGCCCCCCGGACGCTGAGCGAGCCCCCCCGGACGCTGAGCGAGCCGAAGGCGAGACGAAGCGCGAGACTCGTCGAACTGCCCTTCGTCTCGTCGCTTCGCTCCTCGCTCAGGGTCCGGGAACGCCGCCCGGCGTCAGAGCGAGATGAGCTCGAGCTCGCGCAGCTCACCGTCATCCACCACTGCGATCATCATCGTGTGCACCGGCTGGCGCCGGCGATCCGTGGGTGAACCCGGGTTGAGCAACCGCATGCCGCGCGGCGACACCGTGTGCCACGGGATGTGACTGTGCCCGAACACGAGCACGTCGGTGTCGGGGAACGCCTCGTCCATGCGCACCTCGCGCCGCGGCGCCGCTCCCGTCTCGTGCACGACCGCGAACCGCACGCCCTCGATCGTGCGGTGCGCGACCTCGGGCAGCCGCTCGCGCAGGTCCGCGCCGTCGTTGTTCCCGTACACCCCCAGCACCTCGCCGTGCTGCTCGAGCTCATCGAGCACGGATGCCGCGACCCAATCCCCGGCGTGGATCACGAGGTCCGCGGCATCCGCCGCCCTCAACGCCGTCTCCGGGAGACGCTTCGCACGCCCCGGGATGTGCGTGTCGGAGATGAGCAGCAGGCGGGTCGTCATCGCTTCGTCGCTGCGGCGGCGGCCGGCTCGCGGAGGATCTTCTCCATCGCCTTGCCTTTCGCGAGCTCGTCGACGAGCTTGTCGAGGTAACGGATCTTCTGCATCAGAGGGTCCTCGATCTGCTCGACCCGCACGCCGCACACGACGCCCGTGATGAGGTCCGCGTTCGGGTTGAGCTGCGCATCCGCGAAGAAGTCCTCGAACGTCGTGCCGTCGGCGACGTGCCGTTCGAGCGTCGCGTCATCGAAGCCGGTGAGCCACTCGATGACCTCGTCGACCTCGGCTTTCGTGCGACCCTTCCGCTCGGCCTTCTGGATGTACATCGGGTAGACCTTGGCGAAAGGCATCCGGAAGATCCGTTCCATGTTCCCCAGGGTACGCGGCAGGCGTACCGTGCAGACATGGACATCCGGTCGGCGCTCATCGAGCTGTGCGACGCGTTCAACGCGCACGACCTCGACCGCATCATGGCGCTCTTCGCAGAAGACAGCGTGCTCGAGATGCCCCGCGGCGCCGACCCGTGGGGATCGCGTTTCGAAGGCAAAGGCGCCGTGCGCGCGGCCCTCGCGGGCCGCTTCGCGGGGCTGCCCGACGTGCACTACGGAGACGAGGAGCACTTCGTCGACGAAGAGCGGCAGACGGGCATGACGACCTGGCTGCTGACCGGCACGACGGTCTCGGGTGAGCGCAAGGAGGTGCGCGGATGCGACTTCTACACCTTCCGCGACGGACTCGTCGTGCGCAAGGACTCGTATTGGAAGATCGTCGAACCGCCCGCGACGGCGTAGCCTGACCAGCAGGACCCACTCGACGATGAACGGGGAGCCCGATGCGCGCCGTTGACGACAACTTGACCGAGCTGGTTGCGGAGCTCATGCAGACCGCCCGCATCGCCTCGAGCGGCCGCGCCGCTCGCACCATCACCGGCGACCACGAGCACGCCCTGCGTGAGACGGTCATCGCACTGCGCGGCGGCGAGCAGCTCGGCGAGCACGAGAGCCCCGGCGAGGCGACCCTGCAAGTGCTCATCGGCCGCGTGCGGATCGTCGCGGGCGACGAGTCGTGGGATGGGGCATCCGGCGATCACCTCGCCATCCCGCCGCGGCGCCATCGGCTCGACGCGCTCGAGGACTCGGCCGTGCTGCTCACCGTCGTGAAGCGCCCGGTGGGCGACTACCCCGCGAGCCCGTAGCCCCGGCGTGCCATGCCGGTGGGCCTGCCACTCTCGGCCCTCCCGCCGGAATCAGGACATCTGGCGAGGGCAGGAACTTCGTGGCCGGATCGACCTGATTACGCCAGATGTCCTGATCCGGGCGACGAAATCGGCGTCCGGGCGACGAAATCGGCGCCCGCCAGGCCGAGTTATCCACAACCCGCAGACTTCCCATTGCGGATGTCCGAACCCGACGCCATGATGACTACGACACCGCCGACTGGGATGGCGGTGCCGCCTTCTGGGGAGGCGGGTTTCGGGAGGGCGGATGCCGCGCGGCCGTGATGGGACGCGTACGTGCGAGGCATCCGTCCTCCCTTCCGAAAATCTAGCGACCCCGCCGCCGAACTCACGGCTGGTTTCCAGCTTGGCGGGACCAAAACGGGTCGGTGATCCGTTCTTCTCTATGGCGCCGCAGCCAGCGACGTCACCCGAGGAGGAACACCGTGAGTCCCAACGACTACCGCAAGACCCCTGAGGCGCTGAGCCGCCTCACCGACGCGCAGTACGCCGTCACGCAGGAGGAGGGCACCGAGCCTCCGTTCCGCAACGAGTACTGGAACAACCACGAGCCCGGCATCTACGTCGACGTCGTGTCGGGGCAGCCGCTGTTCTCGTCGACCGACAAGTACGACAGCGGAACCGGCTGGCCGAGCTTCACCAAGCCGATCGACTCCGACGCGGTCACGACCCAGACCGACAGCTCGCTGTGGATGACGCGCACCGAGGTGCGGTCGTCCGGAGCCGACAGCCACCTGGGCCACGTGTTCGACGACGGCCCTCGCGACGCCGGGGGCCTGAGATACTGCATGAACTCGGCCGCGTTGCGCTTCGTTCCCGCCGCCGAGCTCGAGAGCCAGGGCTACGGCGAGTACCGACACCTCTTCGAGACCACCAACGAGCAGGAGACAGCATCATGACCAGCGGACCCATGGACACCGGCGAGATCACCCGCGTTCCCGGCATGGAGACCGCCGTCCTCGCGGGCGGCTGTTTCTGGGGCGTCGAGGACCTCATCCGCCGCCAGCCCGGCGTGATCGACACGCGCGTGGGCTACACCGGCGGTCAGAACGCGCACGCGACGTACTACAACCACCCCGGCCACGCCGAGGCGGTCGAGATCGTGTTCGACCCGACGAAGACGACGTACCGCGACATCCTCGCGTTCTTCTTCCAGATCCACGACCCGACAACCCTGAACCGCCAGGGCAACGACGTCGGCACGAGCTACCGCTCTGCGATCTTCCCGTTGGACGCCGAGCAGGAGCGCATCGCCCGCGAGACGATCGCCGATGTCGACGCGTCCGGCCTGTGGCCCGGCAAGGCCGTCACGACCATCGAGCCGGCCGGCCCGTTCTGGGAGGCCGAGCCCGAGCACCAGGACTACCTGGTGCGCATCCCCAATGGGTACACATGCCACTTCCCCCGCGCGAACTGGGTGCTGCCCAAGCGGTCGGAGACGAGCGCTTCGGCGTAACCTTCGTCGCGATCGCCAGCCGGATGCCGCGGCCCTCTGCGGGTCGCGGCATCCGCGCTCTCCCGGACTGGTGCTGCGCTAACGCAGGCCGTGCGCCGCTGTCAACGGTGCGGCGCCCCGCGGCGCGCCGCCGCTAACGTGGCGAGCGCGAGTCGAGGAGACGCCGTGACCCATCCCGCAGCCCCGCGCACCGGCACGTTGCGCGTGTCGGTGGTCATCCCCGTGAAGGACGACGACCGCGCGCTGAGCCGCTGCCTCGACGCGCTCGCGCGTCAGACGCGACGGGCCGACGAGATCATCGTCGTCGACAACGGCTCATCGGATGCTTCGGCCCTCGTCGCCCGAGGCGCCGGCGCCCACGTCGTGCGGTGCGAACGGCCGGGCATCCCCGCCGCGAGCGCGACCGGGTACGACGCGGCATCTGGTGACGTGATCCTGCGACTCGACGCGGACTGCGTGCCGGCGTCGACGTGGGTCGACACGATGACGGATGCGTTCGACCGCCGCCCCGACGTCGACGCGTTCACCGGACACGCGCGGTTCGTCGACGGGCCTCGCGTGCTTCGGACGGTGCTCGCGGCGATGTACCTCGGGTTCTTCGGCCTGGTGATGGTCCCGACACTCGGCCACGCGCCGCTGTTCGGCTCGAACCTCGGGATGCGCGCGTCGACGTGGAGGGCGGTGCGTGACGCCGTGCATCAGGACGACCCCGAGTTGCACGACGACATCGACCTCGCCTTCCACGTGGGCGACGTCGGGCGCATCCGGTATCTGCCCCGCGCCGGGATGGGGATCTCGATGCGCCCGTTCGGCGACGCACGCTCGTTCGCGCGCCGGATCGCAATGGGGTTCCGGACGGTGATCGTGCACTGGCCGCGGGACTTTCCGCCGAAGCGGTGGGCGCGGACCGGGTTCTCAAGTGATCGGAGCCGCACATGACTCAGCCACACGAGACGTCGTACTCCGCCCGGAACCTCTGGTCGGGCATCCTCTTCGGCATCGGCGCGATCGCGTTCATCGACGAAGCGGTGTTCCACCAGCTGCTCCACTGGCACCACTTCTACGACCGCTCGACGACCGAGGTCGGGCTCGTGTCGGACGGCGTCTTCCACGCGGTGAGCTGGTTCGCGACGATCGCGGGCCTCTTCCTGCTCGCCGACCTGCGCCGACGGCACGCTCTGCACTGGGGCCGGTGGACCGGCGGAGTCCTCATCGGCGCGGGGTCGTTCCAGCTGTACGACGGAACGATCCAGCACAAGGTGCTCGGCCTCCACCAGATCCGGTATGTCGACGACCTCATCGTCTACGACATCGTGTGGCACGCCGTCGCCATCGCGATGCTCGTCGCGGGCATCGTCACCGTCGTCCGAACGCGGCGCAGCGTCGCCCAGCCGTCGGAGGCATGACCGTGCACGCCCACGGAGTCGGGTCCGCCCCCACGGTCGACATCGCCCTCGCGCTGCTCGCGGCCGGGGCTGTCGCGGCCTATATCGCGGGTGTCGTGATCTCGCGCCGACGCGGACGCCCGTGGCCCACGGGTCGCGCGGTGCTGTGGTGCTGCGGTGTCGCGGCGGGTGCGGCATCCGTCATCGGCCCTCTTGCGGATGCCGCACACGACAGCTTCGTCGCACACATGACGACCCACCTGCTCGCCGGCATGGTCGCGCCCGTGCTGCTCGTGCTGGCGGCGCCCGTGACGCTCGCGCTGCGGTCGCTCGCCGTCACACCGGCCCGGCGGCTGTCGCGGGTGCTGGGCAGCGCTCCGGCCCGGTTCGTCGCCCACCCGATCACGGCGACGGTGCTGAGCGCCGGCGGACTCTGGCTCATCTACGTCACGCCGATCGTCGACGCGATGAGGGAGGTGCCCCTTGTGCACGTGGCGGTGCACGCGCACCTGCTGCTCGCGGGCTACCTGTTCACGGCCGCCGTCATCGGGCTCGATCCGCGGCCGCATCCGTCGAGCCGCGCGCTCGTCGTGGCGGTGATCGTGCTCGCGATGGCGGCGCACGCGATCCTTGCGAAGTACCTGTACGCCAACCCGCCCGAGGGCTTCGCGGTCGCCGATGTCCGAGCCGGCGCGCAGGTCATGTACTACGCGGGGGCGTGGGTCGAAGCCGTCGTCGTCGTGATCTTCTGCGCGCGGTGGTACCGGGCGGCGGCGCCGCGCGCGGCGACCGCGCCCTGACCGCTTCGTCTCGCCTTCGGCTCGCTCAGCGACCGGGGGTGGGGTTCGCTCAGCGCTCGGGGTGACTCAGCGCCGCTTGCGGGCCGGGAGCACGATCGCCCGGCCGAGCCGGAACAGCAGCACCCCCGCGAGCACCCACGGCCCGACCACGAGGATCGGGTCGAGCCACGCGTGCTTCATGTCGATGCGACCGGGCTGAAGCCGCGATGAGATCGGCCGCCGACCGCGCTCCCCCAACACGCCGGACTGCGTGATCGGGTCATCCGGTCTCTTGCTGAACAGCGACTTCACGTGCGCACCCGCAGAATCGACGCGGTCGCCGACGACGAGCAGGAGCCAGTGCGCGGCCTGCCCCTCGCTGTAGCGGTCGTAGGCGTACTTGCGGATGCGCCCGCTGAGGCCGTGCAGCGGCTGAGCCGTGCCGAACACCGGTGTCAGGCGCTCGTGTTCGATCGACCTCTCGCGCTCACCTCCGCGTGTCGGCTGCTGCTCGGGGATCTCCCAATGCGCGCCGGTCGCGATGCCCGGCTGCTCCCGCGGGAACGCGGGCCGGTCGGCGGGGTCGAGGTCGGCGCCCCACCCGGGGATGCGCGCGCGCAGCTCCTCGGGGTCGGGCTGGTTTCCGGGCTTCCATGAGGTGTACGGCATGTCGTCCTCCTTCGCCGGCGTCACGCGACGGTGATGACGGGCTTGACGATGTCGTCGAGCTTCGACGAGAAGATGTGGTAGCCCTCGGCGATCTCGTCGAGGGGGAAGCGGTGCGTGATGAGCTCGCTCGGCTTCACGTGTCCGGCGCGGATGTGCTCGAACAGTCGCGGCCACTGGCGCTTCACGGGCGCCTGGTTCATTCGGAGCGTGACGCCCTTGTTCATGGCGTCGCCGAACTTCACGGCGCTGAACAGCGGTCCGTACGCACCGATGACCGAGATGACGCCGCCCTTTCGCACCGTGTCGATCGCCCAGTTGAGTGCGACCGGCGACCCGCCCTGCATCTTGAGCTTCGCGGATGTCACGTGCTGCAGCACGTGCCCGTCCGCCTCCGCGCCGACGGCCTCGACGACAACATCCGCCCCGAGTCCGCCCGTCGCCTTCTTCAACTCGAGCACGATGTCGGACACCTGGCCGAAGTTGATCGTCTCGGTGAACGCGGACTCCTCAGCCTTCCGCAGGCGGTAGTCGAGGTGGTCGACCACGATGACGCGCCCCGCGCCCATGAGCCAGCACGAGCGGGCGGCCGCGAGCCCGACGGGACCCGCGCCGAAGACCACCGCGGTGTCGCCCTGCTCGATGTCGGCGAGCTGTGCGCCGAAGTAGCCGGTCGAGAACGCATCCGTCAGCATGAGGGCGTCCTCGTCGGCGATGTCATCCGGGATCACCCCCGGCCCGACATCCGCGAACGGCACGCGCACGTACTCGGCCTGACCGCCGTCGTACCCACCCGTCGTGTGCGAGTACCCGTAGATGCCCCCGACCGCCGTCGCGTTCGCATTGACGTTGTGGCAGTTCGAGAACAGGCCGCGCGCGCAGAAGAAGCACGAGCCGCAGTAGATGTTGAACGGGACCATCACACGGTCACCGACCTTCACGTTCTGCACTGTCGGGCCGACTTCTTCGACTGTTCCGATGAACTCGTGCCCGAACGTGTGGCCGATTCGGGTGTCGGGCATCATGCCGTGGTACAGGTGCAGGTCCGAGCCGCAGATGGCCGCGAGCTCGACGCGAACGATCGCGTCGTTCGGATGCTCGATCACCGGCTCGGGCTTGCTCTCGACGCGGAGCTTGTACGGTCCGCGGTACGTCATCGCCTTCATGGCGCCTCCTCGGGGTTCTGTTCCACCCCAACCCAGGCACCTGGAATCCGAGAGGGGGTTGCGTCGGGCCGCGCGACCTGCCAGGGGCGCGGCTGCGGATGCTGCGCGAGGCGCGCAACGGCGAGACGAAGCACCGCCACGGAGGACCGCTTCGTCTCGCCGCGCTCGCTCAGCGACCGGGGTGGTGTCGCCGCAGCATCCGTCGGTTCGCGTCCCGAATCGAGGGGATCTCGCGGAGCGAGGAGAACTGAGCCCCGCGCGCCCTCGTTCCGCGTGATGCCCTCGTTTCGCGGGGCGGGACAGCCGCGAGGCGCGCTAGCGCCCGGGGCGCCAGAACCCGGCGAACACGACGTACAGCAGCGGGATCACCGACGCCGTCATCAGCACCGACCCGACCATGATGTCCTGCGCGCGCAGCACGGCACCTGCGATGAGCAGCGCGGCGAAGAGAACCGCCGAGATGACGCGGCGGGCGAGGCGCTCGATGCGGTTCATCCGGGATTCCATGCGGCTGAGGTCGACCGTGAGCTGCCCGTTCTCGACCTTGGTCAGCAGGTCGTCCGTGCGTCGCGGCAGGCGCGCGACGATGCCGGCGACCGACGCGGCCTCGCGCGCGACCGCCCCCATGACGTTGCCGCGCTCCTCGCGCAGGAGCTTGTCGGCGTAGGGCTCGACGGCGTCCCACATGTTGAACTCGGGATCGAGCGAGCTGCACATCCCCGACGTGAGCGACACCGCGCGGATGATGAGCAGGAAGTTCTCGGGAAGCTGGAACGGCAGCGACCGCACGACATCGCTGAACTCGCGCCCGAAATCGCGGAACTCCCGCGGGTCGAGGCGCTGCAGCTGCGCGAAGCCCATCCCGCCGAATCGTGCGAACAGCGCCGTCATCGCTCGCTCGAGCTCGGCGGTGTCGGCCGACGGCAGCAGCACGCCGACTCGACGGATGCTGTCGACGAGCTGCTTGCCGTTGCGGCCGGCGACCGCGATGAGCACCTGCTGCAGGTCGTGGCGCAGTTGGTCGGGGACCTCGCCCATCATGCCGAAGTCGACGAACGTGAGGCGCCACTCGGGGGTACCGTCCGGCCGCATCCCGGTCTGCGTGACGAAGATGTTGCCCGGGTGCGGATCGGCGTGGAAGTACCCGTGCTCGAAGAACTGGTCGAACATGATCTGCGCGAAGGCGTGGGCCACTTCGCTGGGGTCGATCCCCGCGGCGCGCAGCCCGTCGATGTCGTTGATCTTGATCGCGGTGACGTCTGACATCGTGAGGACCCGCCGCGTCGTCCGCTCCCATGCGATGACCGGCACGCCGACGCGCGGGTCGCCCGCGAAGCTCTCCGCGAAGCGCTCCGCGTTCTGCGCTTCGTGCAGGTAGTCGATCTCCTGAAGGCTCACGTGCGTGAACTCCTCGATCAGCCTCGGGAGGTCCACGTGGTTCGCGATGAAGCGGATGCGGCTGAGCCACCCGGCAACCCTTCGCAGCGCCGCGAGGTCGACCTCGACGATCTGCTCGATGCCGGGGCGCTGCACCTTCACGACGACGTCGGCGAAGCCGGTGTCTTCGGCTTCGGCATCCGTCAACCTCGCCCGATGCGCCTGACCGAGCGACGCCGCCGCGACGGGAACCGGGTCGACGTACGCGAACGCGCGCTCGAGCGGGATGCCCAGCTCGGCCTCCGCGAGCTCGCGGATCGGGCCGAAGTCCACCGGGGGAACCTCGTCTTGAAGCCCCGCGAGCTCGTTCGTGATCTCGGGCGGCAGCACGTCGAGGCGCGACGACATGAACTGACCGACCTTGATCATGAGCCCGCCGAGCTCGACCGCGAGCGCGTGGAAGCGCTTCGCGATGCCCTGCAGGCGCGCCGCGCGCCCGCGGGCGACGTACTCAGCGAAGCCGATCCGGGGCAGGATGAGCTCGAACCACCAGGTCTGCGCGATCGTGCGCGCGGCGAACCAGAGGATCCTGCGGTAGCGGGCGCGAGCGCTGCCGGGATCGGCCATCGATACTCCTTGACGCCGATGCCGGCGCGTCGGGTCAGTCCTCGGCGAGGATGGAGTAGAGCTTACGCCTGGCCTCGTCGAGCACCTCCACCGCGCGCTGCGTCTGATCGGCGCTTCCGCTGCTCGCGACCTGGGCCACTGCCTGCGCGAGCCGCGCGCCGGCCTTGGGCAGGGCGGTCGTGCGAGCGGCCGCGTCCTTCATGCCCTGGGACTCCCACGGGGCCGATTCGGCGCCGGATGCCTCGGCCTCCGCGCGGCCCGCATCGGTCAGCGAGTACGTCTTCTTGCCGCCCGACTCGGTCGCGACGATGAGCCCCTCATCGGCGAGGAGCTGGAGCGTCGGGTACACCGACCCGGGGCTCGGCTTCCACGCGCCGTCGCTGCGCTCCTCGATCTCGCGGATGATCTGGTACCCGTGCATCGGCCCCTCGGCGAGCAGAGCGAGCACGGCGGCCCGCACGTCACCACGGCCCATGCGCGGCGGCGCGAAGCGCTGCTCGAACACGTCGCGCAGCTGCTCCATCGCATCCCAGATGCTTCCGCCCGCTCCGCCGGGCTTGCCGTAGCCGCCTCCGCGGTGACGCGAACCCCACGGGTCGCCCATGAATGAACCGCTCATGATGCCTCCTGCGACTGTCAGCCGATATCTCGCCGATGCTCAACGATATATCGGTGAGTGTGTCGAGGGAAGGGGCGCTTCGACAGGCTCAGCGACCGGGGAGTCGTTCGGCGGCGGGCGCTTCGACAGGCTCAGCGACCGGGAGGGGTTGCTCAGCGACCGGGGAGTCGCTTGGCGGGCGCCTCGACAGGCTCAGCGACCGGGAGGGGGTTGCTCAGCGACCGGGGAGTCGCCCCCGGGCGCTTCGACAGGCTCAGCGACCGGGGGCGGGCCACCGCCAGTCGGCGACCTCGGGGATGTCCTCGCCGTGCTCGCGCGTGTGGATGCGGGCGCGGATGCGGTCGTCGACGAGCTTCTGCCGGAAGACGGCGTGCTTCTCGGCGAGTCCCGGCACACGGTCGATCGCGTCGATCGCGAGCTGGTACCGGTCGAGGTCGTTGAGCATCACCATGTCGAACGGGGTGGTGGTGGTGCCCTTCTCCTTGTAGCCGCGCACGTGCAGGAACGAGTGCCCGTGGCGCTTGTACGTGAGCCGGTGCACGAGCCACGGGTAGCCGTGGAAGGCGAAGATGACGGGCCGGTCCGACGTGAAGACGGCGTCGTAGTCGGCATCCGAGAGTCCATGCGGATGCTCGTGCTCCGACTGCAGCCGCATGAGATCGACGACGTTGACGACGCGCACCTTCAGCTCGGGGATGCCCTCGCGCAGCAGCGACGCGGCCGCGAGCACCTCGAGCGTCGGCACGTCGCCGGCGCCGGCGAGCACGACGTCGGGAGACTCCCCCGCGACCTCGGTGCCCGCCCACTCGAAGATGCCGAGTCCGCGCGTGCAGTGGCGGATCGCCTCGTCCATCGTGAGCCACGCCGGATGCGGCTGCTTGCCCGCGACCACCACGTTCACGTAGCCCACCGAGCGCAGGCAGTGGTCGTACGTCGACAGCAGCGTGTTGGCGTCGAACGGCAGGTACACCCGCACGACCTGCGCGCTCTTGTTGACGGCGACATCGAGGAATCCGGGGTCCTGGTGCGTGAAGCCGTTGTGGTCCTGCCGCCACACGTGACTCGACAGCAGGTAGTTGAGGCTCGGGATCGGCTCTCGCCACGGCACGTCACTCGCGGCCTCGAGCCACTTCGCGTGCTGGTTGAACATCGAGTCGACGATGTGCACGAACGCCTCGTACGACGTGAAGACGCCGTGCCTGCCGGTGAGCACGTATCCCTCGAGCCACCCCTGGCACTGGTGCTCGCTGAGCATCTCCATCACGCGGCCCGCTGTCGCGAGGTCGCGGTCGACCGGCAGCATCTCGGCGACCCACTGCTTCGCGGTCGCCTCGTACACGGGTGGTGCGAGCCGGTTCGACGCGACCTCGTCGGGACCGAACAGCCGGAAGCTCGTGGGATTGCGCCGGATCACGTCGGCCAGCATCACTCCGAGCACGCGGGTCGCCTCGGCATCCGCAGCCCCTCGTCTGCTCACGTCTACCTCGACCGCGTAGTCGCGGAAGTCGGGGAGGACGATCGGATGCCGCACCCCGCCGCTCGTGTGCGGCGAGGCGCTCATGCGGCGATCGCCGTCGGGTGCGAGCACCGTCGCGAGCGGGATCGGCGCGCCGTTCTCGTCGAAGAGCTCGTCGGGGCGGTACGAGCGCAGCCACTCCTCGAGCTGTGCGAGGTGCTCGGGGTTGTCGCGGACGCCGGCGAGCGGAACCTGGTGCGCGCGCCACGTGCCCTCGATCGGGTCGCCGTCGACCTCGCGCGGGCCGGTCCAGCCCTTCGGCGAGCGCAGGATGACCATCGGCCAGCGCGGGCGCGCCAGGTCGCCGCCGCGCGCGTTCTCGCGGATCGCCGCGATGCGGTCGAGCGCGTCGTCGACCACCGCGGCGAAGCGGCGATGCACGTCGCGATGATCGTCGTCGGCGGTGAACCCGACGTGGATGGGGTCGTAGCCATACCCCTCGAACAGCGCGAGCAGCTCGTCCTCGGGGATCCGCGCGAACACGGTGGGGTTCGCGATCTTCCAGCCGTTCAGATGCAGGATCGGCAGCACCGTGCCGTCGTTGACGGGGTGGAGGAACTTGTTGGAGTGCCAGCCCGTCGCGGCGGGACCCGTCTCGGCCTCGCCGTCGCCCACGACGCACACGACCGTCAGGTCGGGGTTGTCGAACGCGGCGCCGAAGGCGTGCGACAGCGAGTACCCGAGCTCGCCGCCCTCGTGGATCGACCCCGGCGTCTCGGGGGCCGCGTGGCTCGGGATGCCACCCGGGAACGAGAACTGACGGAACAGGCGCCGCAGGCCCTCCTCGTCGCGCGTCACCTCGGGGTACCGCTCGGTGTAGGTGCCGTCGAGGTACGCGCTCGCGACCATCGCGGGGCCGCCGTGCCCGGGACCGGCGATGTAGAGGGCGTCGAGATCGCGCTCGCGGATCGCCCTGTTCATGTGCGCGTAGACGAGGTTCAACCCCGGCACGGTGCCGAAGTGCCCGAGCAGGCGCGGCTTGATGTCGTCGCGCGTGAGGGGCCTTCGCAGCAGAGGGTTGTCGAGCAGATAGATCTGCGCCGCCCCGAGGAAGTTCGCGGCTCTCCACCACGCATCGAGGGCGTCGAGCATCGCATCGTCGATGGGCACGGGCGTCTCCCTGCTGCCGGCGGCTCTTCAAGCCGTTCATAACGTGGCGCACACCCGGGGTCAAGGGGGTGGGTGCCGAAGGCCCGGTCGCACAGGCTGGATGAGTCGAACACGACGACCGGCGGCGCCGTCGCCGGTGCAGGAAGGAGGATTCGTCGCCATGACCGATCCGAACACGCCACTGCCGCCCGAGCCGGACGCTCCCGGTACGCCGGGAACCCCGGGCGCACCAGGCGTGCCGCCCACGCCGGGACCTCCCGGCCGCGATCCGGTCGCGCCGCATCCGGAGGAGCCGCTCACCCCCGCGCCGGAGGAGCCACCTGCTCCCACGCCGGAGGAGCCGCTCGCGCCGAATCCCGAAGAGCCGACGTTCCCGACGCCGCCTGAGTCCGGCACCGACCCGACCGTCGCGCACTGACCACAAGACCGAAGACAGCGAAGGAGAGAAGCGGATGCCGCAGATCATCGAGACCATCGACGTGGACGTTCCCGTCACCACCGCCTACAACCAGTGGACGCAGTTCGAGAGCTTCCCCGAGTTCCTCGAGGAGGTCGTGTCGATCCGTCAGATCGACGACACCCACCTGCACTGGAAGGTGAACATCGGCGGCGCCGAGCGCGAGTTCGACGCCGAGGTGACCGAGCAGCACCCCGATGAGCGCGTCGCGTGGCGCAGCATCGGCGGCGAGACGGCTCACGCGGGCGTCGTCACCTTCCACAAGCTCGACGAGAACTCGACGCGCGTGACCGTGCAGATCGACTGGGAGCCCTCGGGCTTCCTCGAGCACGTCGGAGCCCTCGTCGGCGCCGGCAAGCACGCCGTCAAGAAAGACCTCGAGAACTTCAAGGAGTTCATCGAGAGCCGCCAAGCCGCGACGGGTGCGTGGCGAGGCGACGTTCCGCGCTGACACCCAGCGCTGGGCACACTGCTTACGGATGCCCCCGCCCCCGGCTTCGGGGTGGGGACATCCGCCTGTTCGCGTTCGGGTGGGTCTCGCGCGCCTCGATCCTGCAGTCGCAGGTGTCTGCGACGGGCGCGCATGCTGGTTTCGACAGCGGATGCGTGCATGCCGCGCATGCGTCAGGGGTTTCGCAGGGCAGCGTGCTAGGGTGGGGGTGACCCTCGGGTCCTCGCGTCGAACCTCTGCCTCATCGTGGAGAAGCAGATCGCCTGACGCCCCGCCGCGGATTCGCGGCCCGTTCACCTTCATTCCGCGCAGTCGCGTGCCACCTCGCCGCGCATCCTCTGAGAAACCCGCTTGATACTCGCAGAACCCCTCCCTCCGTCCGTACCCGCACTCGAGCTCGACTGGCGCCAGGCCGACGACGACGTGTTCGTCGCCACCACCGCCGGCGAGTACGCCGGCTTCATCGCCGTCGCACCGCAGGGCTTCGAAGCCCACAGCGCGCGCGGCGAGCTGCTCGGCCACTTCGACACGCGCGAATCCGCGGAAGCCGCCGTCGCGGCATCCGTCTATCAGCCCGCATCGTCGCGGGCTCGTCGCTCGCGCCTCACCCGTCCGCTCCGCACGTTGCGGCGCGGCACACCCGGTCGCTCACGCGGCCCGCATAACAAAAGGAAAGACACGATGGCCACTGGCACCGTGAAATGGTTCAACTCCGACAAGGGCTACGGGTTCATCGCACCCGATGACGGCTCCGCCGACCTCTTCGCGCACTTCAGCGCGATCCAGGGCAACGGCTACAAGGAGCTCAACGAGGCCCAGAAGGTCTCCTACGACGCTGAGCAGGGCCCGAAGGGCATGCAGGCCGCCAACATCCGGCCTCTCTGATCCACACACGTCAGCCGGGGTGAGCGTTCGCGCCACCCCGGCTTTCGCGTGTCTCGACGCGTGTCGACGCTGCACACCAGACTGGGGGCATGTCCGGTGAGGCCCGACCGTGGGTGCTGCACGTCGATCTCGACCAGTTCATCGCTGCCGTCGAGGTGCTGCGGCGGCCCGAGCTCGCCGGCAAACCCGTGATCGTCGGCGGGCGCGGCGACCCGACCGAGCGCGCCGTCGTCTCGACGGCGTCGTACGAAGCCCGTGAGTTCGGCGTCGGCTCGGGCATGCCGCTGCGGATCGCCGCGCGCAAGGCTCCCGACGCGATCATCCTCCCCGTCGACGCTCCGGCGTACACCGCGGCGTCCGAAGAGGTCATGGCGACCCTGCGCGCGATGCCCGGCGCGGTCGTGCAGGTGCTCGGGTGGGACGAGGCGTTCGTCGGCATCACGACCGACGACCCCGAAGCGTACGCGCGCGACATCCAGCGCGAGGTGCTCGAGCGCACACAATTGCACTGCAGCGTCGGGATCGGCGACACGCTCGTCCGCGCGAAGAACGCGACCGACTTCGGCAAGCCTCGCGGCGTGTTCCGGCTCACCGCCGAGAACTGGCTCGAGGTCATGGGCTCGAAACCCACCGTCGCGCTGTGGGGCATCGGCTCGAAGATCTCCAAGCGACTCGCGACGCTCGGCATCCACACGGTCGACGATCTCGTGCGCGCCGACGTCGATGCGCTCGCCGTGGAGTTCGGGCCGAAGATGGGTCCGTGGTACCGCCAGCTCGGCCGCGGAGACGGCACCAACGTCGTCGATGACACCCCGTGGGTGCCCCGCGGGCACGGGCGCGAGACGACCTTCCAGCAGAATCTCGTCGACCGCGCCGACATCGAGAACGCCGCGCGCGAGCTGCTCGACCAGGTGCTCGCCGACGTCGCGGCCGAGGGCAGGCCTGTCGTGGGCGTCGGGCTCAAGGTGCGCTACGCACCGTTCATCACGAAGACGTTCGTGCACAAAGTCCGTGAGACGTTCGACCGCGACACCGTGATCGCCGAGACGCTCAAGCTCGTCGACCGCATCGAGCCCGACCGGCCGATCCGCCTGCTGGGTGTGCGCGCCGAGATGGCGATGCCCGACGACGCCCGCGAGGGGCACACACCGACGCGCAGCGGCTGGTGAGCATCCGCGAGATCGGCAGTCCGACGGCGACGGTTGGCACGCTTCGGCCCGACGCCCGTCCGAGACTCGAAGCATGAGCGCCACGAACGCCCCAGCTCCTGTCGGCTTCATCGGCATCGGCCTCATGGGCACGCCGATGGCCCGCAACCTCGTGCGGGCGGGCATCGCGCTGGTCGTCTGGAACCGCACACGCGAGCGGCTCGCGCCGCTGGTCGACGAAGGCGCGGATGCCGCGGCATCCGTCGACGACGTCTTCGCGCGCTGCCGCACGGTGGTGCTCATGCTCGTGAACGAAGCCGCGACGGATGCTGTGCTCGAACGCGGCACCGACACGTTCGCCCGCCGTGTGGCCGGCCGCACGCTCGTCTCGTGCGGCACGACGACCCCCGAGTACGCCGAAGCGCTCGCCGCCGAGGTCTGCGCCGCGGGCGGGCGGTTCGTCGAAGCCCCGGTCGCGGGATCGCGCGTGCCGGCCGAGAACGCGCAACTCGTCGCGATGCTCGGCGGCGACGAAGGCGTGGCGCGGGAGGTGATGCCGCTCCTCGCGCCGACGTGTCGCGCGACCCTCTACTGCGGCGGACCGGGCAGCGGGCTGCGCATGAAGCTCGCCGTCAATCTGTACCTCACCACGACGATGGCCGCGCTCGCCGAGGCGACGCACTTCGCCGCGGCAAGCGGCGTCGACCTCGCGACCTTCCAAGAGGCGATCGGTCTCGGGCAGACCGCCTCAGACCTCACGCGCGTCAAGCTGCCGAAGCTCGCGGCGCGGGAGTTCTCACCGCAGGCGGCGACGTCCGACGCGCTCATGAACACGCGGCTCGTGCTCGACGAGGCCGCCGTCGTCGGAGCATCGACGCCGATGCTCGCGCTCGCCGAGACGCTGTTCGCCGAGACGGTCGCGCTCGGCGGTGCGCGGGAAGACATGTCCGCCGTCGTGCGCGCGCTCGAGGAACGCGCCGCGGCATCCCGGACGTCGAGCGAGTGAGCACAGCGAGGGAGACGAAACGCGCTTCGTGTCGCTGTGCTCGCTCAGCGACCGGGGAGACGTCACGCGGACGGTGTTAGCGTGGCATGACCGCACGCCGCACGACCGAGAGGAGCACCGCATGTTCGCGCAGTTCCTGACGTCTGTGCAGCTCCTGCTGGCGCCGCTCGCCGTGGCGGGCACGCCCGACCTCACGGTCTTCGGCGGCGCCACGACCGCGGTCGCCGCCGCGATCGCGCTCGTCGCGGCATCCGTCGTGCTCGTCGCGATCCTCGCGGTCACGCACCCCGCGTCGGGAGGGGCGTCTCCCCCGCATCCGCGGCGCGCGATCGACATCTCCTCTCCGCTCACGCAGAGCGATCCGGATGCCCCGGGCCACCCGCGCCCGAGGGCACCGCAGCGCGCGGCGACGGCCGCGTAGCCTTCGCCGTCCGCTCCCGCGTCCTCCACGGATGCGTCGTCGCGGCGTCCCTTCGCGGCCGATCGATCCCCATCGAACTGCCACAGAACGGATACCGCCATGGATGTCTTCGCCTTCCCACCCATCGCCGCCCTGCTCGACCTCGCGTACGCGGGGTTCATGGGGCTGGCCTCGCTCCTCGAACCGGTCGCCGGCGCATCCGCCGCCGCCGCGGCCGTCGTGCTCGTGACGCTCCTCGTGCGCACCGCGCTGATCCCGGTCGGCATCTCGCAGGCCAAGGCCGAGCAGACGCGCGTACGCCTCGCGCCGCGCCTGCGCGAACTGCAGAAGCGCCACCGCAAGAACCCCGAGCGCCTGCAGCGCGAGACGATGCAGCTCTACCGCGACGAGCGCACGTCGCCGTTCGCGGGCTGCCTGCCCGTGCTGCTGCAGGCGCCGGTCATCGGGCTCGTGTACGCGGTGTTCCTGCATCCGATGATCGCCGGTCACGCGAACGCGCTGCTGAGTCAGACCCTGCTCGGCGTTCCGCTCGGCACGAGCCTCACCGGCGCCGCCTTCGGCGGAGCACTCACACCGACGACTGTCGCCGTGATCGGCGCCATCGTCGTGCTCATTGCGGCGGTCGGCGAGCTGACGAGACGCATGTTGCGCATGCCGACCCTTCCGCGCGAGGAGGACTCCCCGCTCCCGGCCGTGTCGACCCGGATGCTCGGTCTGCTGCAGTTCTCGACCGCCGTCGTCGCCGTCTTCGTGCCCTTGGCCGCGGGGCTGTACCTGCTCACGACCGTCGCGTGGACGCTCGCCCAGCGGCTCATCCTCAGGCGGGTGTACCCGCTCGAGTGAGGCGCGCCCGCTCCCGGGGTGAAGGGGCGGAGGCGGAGCCGCGGGGCGTGAAAGCGCCGGGCCGGATCGTGTCGAATCGGCTTTCGGAGTGCCGGACGGTGCGATCGAGCCCGCCCTTTCGACCGCGAGGAGTTTCCGTCAGACTCGCTCGCATGCGCATCGATGCCGCGGCCCTCGATGAGGCGGTCGCGAGGAAGACCTTCACGGGCGTGGTGACGGTGGACACCGGCGACCGGCGCACGTTCGAGCGGTGCGAGGGGTTCCTGCACCGCGGTCTGCGCGTGCCGACGACGACCCGCACGCGGTTCGCGATCGCGAGCGGGAGCAAGACGTTCACCGCCCTCGCGGTCATGCGACTCGTGGAAGACGGGAGGCTCGGGCTCGACCAGCCCGTGCGCGAGATCCTCGGCGCGGACCTGCCGCTGATCGACGACGCCGTCACGATCGAGGAGCTGCTCACCCACACGTCGGGCATCGGCGACTATCTCGACGAGGAGGGCGAGTGGGAGCCGTCCGACTTCGTCCTCACGCTCCCGGTTCACACACTCACGACCGCGAGCGCGTTTCTGCCGATGCTCGACGGGCATCCGCAGAAGTTTCCGCCGGGCGAGCGGTTCTCGTACTGCAACGGCGGCTACATGGTGCTCGCCGTGGTGCTCGAGCGCATCACCGATGAGCCGTATCACGACGTCGTCCAGCGTCTCGTGTTCGAGCCGGCACGCCTCGAGGGCACCGGCTTCCCGCGCCTCGACGAGCTCCCCGGCGACGCCGCGCTCGGCTACCTGTTCGAGGAGGGCGACCTCGTGAACACGCTGCGCCTTCCGGTGCGCGGCAACGGCGACGGGGGCGCGTTCACGACCGCGGACGATCTGCACCGGTTCTGGACGGCCTTCCTGGAAGGACGGATCGTGCGGCCCGACACGGTCGAGGAGATGATCCACCCGCGCCACGACGTCGAAGACGAGAACATGCGCTACGGCATGGGCGTCTGGCTGCACCGCGCGGGTCCGGCCGCGATCATGGAGGGCTACGACGCGGGGGTCTCGTTCCGCTCGACGCACCTCATCGACAGCCGCACGACGGTGAGCGTGCTCGGCAACAGCTCGGAGGGCGCGTGGCCCGTGATCTACACGGTCGCCGGGCTCATCGACGCCGAACTCGGTTGACGACGGCGCAGCGGGTCAGGCGAAGTCCTCCGGCTCGACGTCGTCGAGGAAGCGCTTGAACTCGTCGAGGCGCTCCGACGCGTCCTCTTCGGGCATGAAGTCGTCGACGCCGGCCTCTTCGATGACCTCGTCGGCGACCCAGATCGGGGCGCCCACGCGCGAGGCGAGGGCGATCGCATCGGACGGGCGCGCGTCGACGACGCGCTCCCCCGCGGGCGACTCGAGCGTGATGTCGGCGTAGAACGTGCCGTCGTCGATGCGCGACACCTCGACGCGCGTGACCTTGGCGTCGAGCGTGTCGAGGAGCGAGCGCATGAGGTCGTGGGCGAGCGGGCGAGGCACGGGCGCGCCCTCGACCGCGATGAGGATCGACGTCGCCTCCTGCTGGCCGATCCAGATCGGCAGGATCTGACCCGACCCCGGAAGCTCGTCGATGGGCTTGAGCAGGATGACATGCTGACGCGCCGCGTCGAGCGCGACTCCGGCGACGCGGACCTGGACCATGTCGCCTCCTTCCGTCGTCAGGGAAGTCTTCTGCCATCGTAGGCACGCCGGAGGTCGACGGGGCTCCCCTCGCGTGCACGACGTGTGCTGGTTAGGGTGTGCGGATGCTCCTGCGCTTTCCGTTCACCGGCCGATGGGTCGCGCAGAACAGCCCTGCCGACCGGGTTCCGAGTCATGGGACGACCCTGTTCGGGTCGGCGTATGCGATCGATTTCGTCATGGTGGACGAGCGCGGCCGTTCGGCGCCGCGCACCGCGCGGTCGGTGTTCGCGACCGAACCGCCGGAGCGATTCATCGGCTTCGGCGCGCCGATCCTGGCGCCGATCGACGGCACCGTCGTCGACACGCACGACGGTGAACCCGATCACGAGGCGCGGCGGTCGCCGTTCACGCTCATCCCGTACGCCTTCACGCAAGCGCGGCGCGTGAGCGCGGGCGTCGCCGGCACCGCGGGGAACCATGTCGTGATCGCGGCGTCGCCCACAGGGCCCTACGTGCTCCTCGCCCACTTGCGACGCGGGTCGGTGCGCGTGCGTGCGGGAGTCGTCGTCCGGGCGGGCGACCAGGTCGGCGAATGCGGCAACTCGGGCAACAGCACCGAGCCGCACGTGCACGTGCAGGCATCCGACTCGGCCGATTGGGCGGCCGCGCGAGCCGTGCCGATCGGCTTCACCCCCGCGCCGGACGGCGACCCGGCGGGATGGCTGCCGCGCAACCGCGAGCCGTTCGTCGTATGAGCGGCGCGGTCAGCCCGCGACGGCCTGCGCGATGGGAACGTCGCCCGAGTTGAACCGGATCGTTCGGCCGATCGTCGAGTCGTCGTCGATCACGGCCGCGATGACCGCGGCCACGTCGGCCCGCGAGACCGAACCGGATGCCGTGGCCGCCGTGTCGATGCGACCGGTGGGCGGGTCGAGCGTGAGTCCGCTCGGCGCCACGATGGTGTAATCGAGCCCGCTCTCGCGCAGGTGCGCGTCGGCGGCCGCCTTCGCCTCGGCATACGGGAAGAACGAGCTGTCGGGTGCGACTCCGTGGTCGGGCCCCGCGCCGAAGTACGAGACCATGACGTACCGACGCACTCCTGCGCCCGCGGCGGCGTCGATCGAGCGGATCGCGGCGTCACGATCGACCGCATACGTGCGCGCGGGGTTGCCGCCGCCCGCGCCCGCCGACCACACCACGACGTCGTTGCCCGCGACGAGGTTCTCGAGCTGGTCGGTGTCGAACTCCTCGATGTCGGCGACGAGCGGCACGGCGCCTGTGGCGGCGACATCGCGTTCGTGGTCGGGATTGCGGATCACCGCCGTGACGTGGTGGCCGCGCTCGACGAGGAGGGGTTCGAGCAGCAGAGCGACCTTGCCGTGGCCGCCGATGAGCAGAATGCGCGACATGCGACTCCCTTCGTCCCGTTCGACCCTAGGCCGTTCCGCGTCGCCCAGGGCGGGCCTTGACACTCACGCCGTGGTCGCGAGCTTCTGGGCGAGGTCCCAGATCCAACGGGAGCCGTCCGGATCGATGAGGCGACGAAAGGCCCGCCGCACGCGCGCCGGACCCGAGAACTGCAGGAGCCCGCCGGGTGCGCAGAACGCGGGGCCCGGGGCATCCGTCGTCAGGGCGAGAAGTGCGGGCTCAGCAGCCTGCGCCGGCGGGTTCCAGAGCCGACCCACCGCGAAGTCGTGGATGCCGGGCGAGACGCGCGCGCGGATCTCGGGCGCGATGGCGGTCGCCGGAACGACGCCGGGGTGGCACAGATCGACGCGGACGTCAGGTTCGCGACGCGCCAGTTCGAGCGCGAAGAGCGCGAGCGCCGTCTTCGACGAGGCGTAGGCGCGCAGCGCCGAGTAGCGTCGCGCGAACTGCGGGTCTTCCCACGCCACGCCGTAGAGCGCGCTCACGATGCTGCCCTGCACCGCGATCCGCGTGTGCGAGGAGCGCAGCAGCGGCAGCAGCGACAGGACGAGGTGCGCATGGCCGAGGAAGTTGGTCTGGAAATGCAGCTCGAAGCCGTCCTCCGTGACCACGCGCGTGCGCTCGCCCACGCGGGCGATTCCCGCGTTCAGGACGATGAGGTCGAGTGGTCGTCCCTCGGCGATGAGGCCGTCCGCGAACCCGCGCACCGATGCGAGGCTCACGAGATCCAGGTCGCGCAGCTCGAACCGTGCAGCGGGCGCCGTCTCGCGAATCGCCGCGATCGCACTCTCGCCCTTGGCGCGACTGCGCGCCGGCAGCACCATATGCGCGCCGTGCGCGGCGAGCACCCGCGCGATCTCGAGGCCGACTCCGCTCGTCGCGCCCGTGACGAGTGCGCGCGCACCGTCGAGGTCGGGGACGACGACTCCGCGGGACGGCACGGCACGAGCGTACAGATTCGGGAGCGCGGATTCGGGCCGGATGCGTCGACCGCGGCATCCGGCCGTGGAATAGGTCCTCGTGGCGTACCGTTGGGCACGACGTGAAGCGCTTCGGAACACTCTCGTTCGGCCACTACGGCCCGCTCGGCGGCGGACACAGTCTCAGCGCGGCCGACTCGATGCTGCAGGCCATCGACCTCGCGCAGGGGATGGATGAACTCGGGGTCAACGGAATCTACTTCCGCGTGCACCACTTCGCCCGCCAGCAGTCGGCGCCGATGCCGATCCTCGCCGCGATCGCGGCGCGCACCGAGCGCATCGAGATGGGCACGGGCGTCATCGACATGCGCTACGAGAACCCCCTGTACCTCGCGGAGGAGGCGGCCGCGGTCGACCTCCTCAGCGGCGGACGGCTCGCGCTCGGCGTGAGCCGCGGGTCGCCCGAGACGGTCATCCGCGGGTACGAGGTGTTCGGCTACACCGGCTCGAAGGATCCGCGCGGCGCCGACATCGCGCGCGAGCACTTCGACCTCTTCCTGCGCGCGATCGAGGGCGAGGGGCTCGCGGAGCGCGACCCGAACAGCCCGTTCGGCGGCGGCCCTTCGGCAGGCTCAGGGGCCAGGGGTCTGCAGCGCGTCGAGCCGCACTCCCCCGGGCTGCGCTCGCGCGTGTGGTGGGGAGCCGGCAACCGTGACTCGGCAGAGTGGGCGGGCCGCAAGGGCGTCAATCTCATGTCGTCGACGCTCGTGACCGAGGCGGACGGGCGGCCGTTCGACATCCTGCAGGCCGAGCAGATCGACGTCTTCCGCAACGCGTGGCGGGAGGCGGGGCATCCGGGTGAGCCTCGCGTATCGGTGAGCCGCTCGATCTTCCCGCTCGTGACGGCCGAGGACCACCTCTACTTCGGCGGACGCCAGGAGGGCGACGGCATCGGCATCATCGACGGCCTGCGCTCGACCTTCGGCAAGACGTATGCGGCTGAGCCGGACGTGCTCGTCGAGCAGCTGCAGAACGACGCCGCCATCGCGTCGGCCGACACCCTCATGCTGACCATCCCGAGCCAACTCGGCGTCGAGTTCAACCTGCGCGTCGTCGAGACGTTCGCGAAGCACGTCGCGCCGGCGCTCGGGTGGGAGCCCACGCGCTGAGCCGCGCGCTGACGCGCACGCCGCGCTACGACTCGACCCCGGGAGCGGCAGAGTCCCACCAGTCGAGGGCGCGCAGCGCGAGGAAGGTGACCCACTTCGACGGCTCGCCCACGGGCACATCCTGCTCGAACCAGACGCGACCGGGGTACCGGTAGCCCTGGAGCCACGTGCCGTCGGGCTGTCGCTGGCGACGGATGACCTCGACCGCTTCGGCGAGTCGCGGGTCGGGCTCGACGCCGTCGTACAGCGACGCGTCGCGGAAGTAGTTCACGGCGTGCAGCACGTTGTACTTCGAGCGCTGCGGATACGCGAGCAGCTCGACTCCTGGGCGAACCGGCTCACCCGTCGTGACCTTGTAGAGGATGCGACGCTCGAGCAGGTACTCCTGCGCCTTCTTGCGTGCAGCGGTGAGCTCGGGCGTGCCGCCGGTCGCCTTCTCGTACCAGAGGATCCCGTCGATCGAGCTCAGGGTCGAATAGACGGATGCCCGGGTCGAGCCCTCGACCCATTCGCAGTTCCAGCCGCCCTCGTCCATCTGGTGGTCGACGAACCACTGCCGAAGCGACGACACGTCGGCGCCCAACCACGTGCCGTTCGCGAGCGTGAAGGCATTGATGCAGCAGTCGACCTCGCCGCCCCAGTAGGGCAGGTCGTCGTACTCCCAGCGGCTGTTCGCGGCGATCTTCTCGGCGGTCCCCTCGAGGGCCGAGGCATCGAGCCCCCACTCGCGCAGCGAGTTGAGCGACCAGGTCGTCGCCGTCCACGGTTGCCCGGCCCCCGGAGCGGCTTCCGGCCCCTCGAAGTCGAAGTCGGCCGGGAAGAACGCGCCACCGGCCCACTGCCCATCCTCGTCCTGAAGCGCGAGGAGCCGGGCGCCCATGCCTTCGGTCGCCAGGCGCGCCCGCGTCGCCTGCCACACGCTCTCGGGCTCACCGAGGAGGTCGCGTTCGACCTGCCATCTCAGCGCCGGGTCGGAGTCGAGCAGCCATTCGGTCACATCGGCGATGTCGGCCATGCGGCGACCATAGCCCCAGGCGCCGACACTCGCGCCTCAGCTCGGCCACTCCCGCGCGCGGAGCACTTCGAGCAGGGTCTCGGCGGCGTCTCGGTCGACGTCGAGCACGATCCGCCGGGTCGCCGTCCCCTCAGCCGCGGTGCCTGGGCGCCGACTCGTCCTCCCCCAGTCGTCCCCGTCGGTCGCGACGTCGATGCCCGCCGGCTCGTCGGCGCGGATGACGCGCGCACCGGATGCCACGACCACCGCCGC
>NZ_DASRXZ010000056.1:0-11227 GCF_035687345.1 Microbacterium sp. | reverse complement strand
CATGCGCGGGACACGGCGGCTAGACTCGGCACACTGTGACTCCCGGCAACGAGATGATTCCCGCGCCGCCGTTGCGTCGTCGCGTCCCGGCCACCACAGCCGATACGCCCGCGCGCGCGGTGGCGCGGCGTGTGCCGCCCGCGAAGCCGGTCGAGACACGGTGGTCGCGTCGTCGCAGCGTCATGGGAGTCTTCGCCGCCGTCGCGGCGATCGCGTTCGTCGCGGCCTGGGCGGGGCCGAGCGGCCTTCCCCTCACCGAACAGGCGAGCGCGGAAGAGATCCCGCCGATCTCCCTGTATGCGAGCTCGCTCGGCGACGTGCAGTCGCTCGAGGTCGACGCGGCTGAGGTCACGGTCGCGAAGTTCGACCGCCCGAGCTACGAGGTGTACGTGAAGCCCAAGCCCACGCCGACGCCCGTCGCACAGCGCACGTCGACATCGTCGTCGGGCTCGGGATGGCAGCCGCCGTTCGTCGCGCCCGACCCGGGCACGGCGCAGGCGATCGCGTACGACATGGTGCTCGCGCGCGGCTGGGGCGACGACCAGTTCGCGTGCCTGGTCGCCCTGTGGAACAAGGAGTCGGGCTGGCGCGTCAACGCGTACAACCGCTCGAGCGGCGCGTACGGCATCCCCCAGGCGCTCCCCGGCAGCAAGATGGCGACCGCAGGCGCCGACTGGGAGACGAACCCTGCGACGCAGATCGCGTGGGGCCTCGGCTACATCGGCGGACGCTACGGCACGCCGTGCGGCGCGTGGGACCACTCGCAGCGCGTCGGTTGGTACTGACGGATGCCGCGGGCCAACCGCAGGCGCAGGGAGTCGTCGCACGACGACTCCCTCGCGCGCATGATCGCGGGCTGGAAGCGCACCGAGACCCGTCGCGGCGTGGAGTGGACGGTGCAGCCCGTCTCAGCCGCGCAGGCCCAGAAGCCGTACACGTGCCCGGGGTGCGGGCGCACGATCGCGCCGGGTACGGCGCACGTCGTCGCGTGGCGCGCGGACGGTGTGCTGGGCGATCAGGCCGATCTCGCCGCCCGCCGGCACTGGCACCAGCACTGCTGGAAGCTCGCGTGACGTCGCCGGGAGAGCGCCCGGCATCCGCCTGTCGTTGGAGGTGTCCCTGACGTGGAGATCCGTGGTCCGCTCGTCCTGCCCGCGACGCGGGAAGACATCGAGCTGCACACGCTCGACGGGCTGACTCTCGTCGGAGAGCTCGCCCGCCCGCTCGAGAAGGAGCCGGTGGCGACACTCGTGACGCTGCATCCGCTGCCCACCGCCGGCGGGTTCATGGACTCCCACATCCTCCGCAAGGCCGCCGCGCGGCTTCCCGCCCTCGCCGACTTGGCGGTCCTGCGCTTCAACACGCGCGGTACGACCTCGCCGCGGGGGACCAGCGAGGGGACGTTCGACGGGGGCCGGAGCGAGGCGTTCGATGTCGCCGCGGCGATGGACTTCGTGCGGGAGCGGGGGCTGCCGCATCCGTGGGTGCTCGGCTGGTCGTTCGGAACCGAGCTCGCGCTCAAGTACGCGCGCGACCACCAAGATGTCGCCGGCGTGATCCTGCTTTCGCCGCCGCTTCACCGCACGACCCCGGAAGAGGTGGCGGCGTGGGCGGACGATCCTCGTCCGATGGTGATCGTGGTGCCCGAGTTCGACGACTACCTCCGCCCGGCCGAGGCCGCCGAGCGGTTCGCGGCGATACCGCATGCGACGCTCGTCCCGGTCGAGGGCGGAAAGCACTTGTGGGTCGGTGAGAGCCAGACGCGCCGCGTGCTCACCGAGATCGTCGCGGCCGTCAATCCCGACGCGCTGCCGCTCCCGGTCGAATGGCACGGAGCGGCCGAGCAGGCATGACCGCGGCCGCCCGCGGTGTCGTCAGCGCTCGTTCTGCCGCGGGATCACGACCTGCCGGTAGATGATGAGGATGCTCGCCGCGACGGGGATCGCGATGAGGGCGCCGAGGAGCCCGAGCAGCGCGCCGCCGGCGAGCGCCGCGATCACGACGACGGCTCCCGGTACCGAGACCGCGCGGTTCATGACGCGCGGCGAGATCAGGTACGCCTCGATCTGCATGTAGATCAGGTAGTAGATCGCCGCGATGATCGCCGTCGTCGGGATGCCGAGGCCACCCGGGACCAACAGCAGGATCAGCACGATGATCGCTGAGCCGGTGAGCGTTCCGACGAGCGGGATCAGCGAGAAGAAGAACGCGATGACGGCTAGGACCGCGGGGAACGGCGCCTGGATGATCGTCAGGAAGATCGCGCTCAGCACGCCGTTGATGACGCCCATCGTGAGCTGCCCGATGACGTAGTACCCGACCGAGTCGGTGATCTGCTCGGACAGGTCGATGAACCGCTCGCGCTTCGACGCGGGCACGAGCTGGTACACCGCGCGCTTGAGCGACGGCGTCGACGCGGTGAAGTAGATCGTGAGGATCAGCACGATGAAGGCGCCCGCGAGACCCGACACGACCGCGAAGCCCACGTTGATGACACCGCCGGTGATCGAGCCCCAGTTGTCGACGAACCAGTCCTGCAGGTTCGCGAGAGCGTCGTCGAGGAACTCGGGGGAGAGACCGGGGAAGATGCCCGCGATCCACGCGCTCACGTCGTCGAAGAACTGAGGAAGCGTGCGGCTGCCGACGAACTCCTGGATCTCGCCGACGAGTTGGGCGATCTGGTTCACGATGATCGGCACGACCATGAGGACGATGCCCGCGAACACCGCGAGCACGGCGAAGATCGTGATCAGCACAGCCGCCCAGCGCGGAAGCTTGCGGCGCTCGAGCCACGCGACGAGCGGGTCCAGGCCGAGCGAGAGGAAGAGGGCCGTGCCGATGTACAGCAGGATCGTCGACAGGGTCTGGATGCTGCCGATGAGAACGAGCCCGAGCCCCACTCCGAGTGTCGCGACGAAGGCGGTGCGGAAGGGGTGGTGGATCTTCACGAGCTCTCCGGTTCGTCATCGGGCCCAGCGGGGTATAGGTCAGGATACGCACACGGCACGCCGAGGTCGTGGATTGGTCCCTCCCACGCTCCTTTCAGCCGCTCTTCGCTACTCTGGACTGTCGAGTTCCCTAGGCCCGTGCCCCGACCCCGGGCCAGTGAGAGGTTTCATTCCGTGCGTTTCGTGTGGGCCGTGGTGGCGTTCATCATCGCTGCCGTGATGATCGGTGCGGGCATCGCTCAGCGCACCGTCTTCCAAGGGCCGAAGACCGAGACCGCGCCGATCTCGATCGAGCAGGACGTGCCTTATCTGCTGATCGACGGCGCGGTGCTGAACAAGCTCCCCGGCGCGCAGACGCTCCGTGCGCAGGCCGAAGGCGACATCTTCGCCGCCTACGGCCGCACCGGGGACATGGTGGCCTGGCTCTCCGACGCCGAGTACGCATCGGTGACCCTCGATGACGAGGGCGAGATCCGCACCCGTATCGTCGAGCCCGAGCCCGTCGAAGAGCCGACGGATGCCGAGGCCGGCGACGCCCCCGCCGAGAGCGAAGCCCCTGCCGAAGAGGCGGAGGCGACGCCCGGCCGCAATCCCGCCGGCTCGGATCTGTGGCTCGACGAGTTCAAGCAGACCGACCTCCTCATCGAGCCTCTGCAGCTTCCGGAGGACATGAGCGTGCTCGTCGCGCTGGACGGCACCGAGCCTGCTCCGTCGAAGGTGAGCGTCTCCTGGCCGATCGAGAGCACGACCCCGTGGGCCGGTCCTCTCATCGTCGGCGGCGGCCTCGTGATGGCGATCGGTGTGCTGCTGTACATCCTCGGCATCCGCCATGTCCGACGTTCGCGCGGACCGCGTCGCAAGGGGCTGCCGCTCCCTCCCACCGAGCCGATCGATCTCTCGATCGAGGGCGAGGACAAGGGCGTCATCTCGGCCGGCGCGCCGACTCGCCGTGCCGTGTCGGGCCGCCGCGCTTTCGCGATCCTGCCGGTCGTCGCGGTCTCCGCACTCATGTCCACGGGCTGCACGCCCGACGCGTGGCCGCAGCTCGGCCCGACGCCGACCCCCACCCCGACGCAGACCGTCCTCGTGCCCGAGACCCAGCAGGCGCCGGCCGTCACGCGGGCGCAGGCCGATCGCATCCTCAGCCGCGTGTCGTCCACCGTCGCCGACGCGGATGAGGCGCTCGACGCCAAGCTCGCGGCAACGCGTCTCGACGGCGCAGTGCTCGCCGAGCGCACCACGAACTACAAGCTGCGGGGGGCGATCAGCGACCGCGCGCCGCTGCCGGCGATCCCGACGAAGTCGCTCGAGATCATCCTGCCGCAGGCGTTCGACGGCTGGCCGCGCACATTCATGGCGGTCGTGAGCGACGCCGATGACAAGACGGCGAACATCATGATGCTCTCGCAGGCCGACCAGTGGTCGCCCTACAAGCTGAACTACCTCGCCAACCTCGAGGCGTCGACCGTCATGCCCGAGATGGCGGCTCACTATGTGGGCGCGACGCAGGTGCCGCCGGACTCGGAGTTCCTCATGCTGGCGCCGCAGGACCTCGCGGCGGCGTACGCCGACATCATCGACAACGGCGAGAAGAGCGAGTACTGGAGCCTCTTCGACGTCGAGAACGACCACTTCCGCCCCGGCGTGCTCGCCGACCGCAAGCAGCGGCTCGACGACTTCAACCAGACCGCGACGAACACGGGCAACCTGACGTTCAAGGCGGCGGCGGGAACGCACCCGCCGGTCGCGCTGGCGACGCTCGACAACGGCGCGATCGTCGCGGTCCACGTGCACGAGATGGAAGAGGCGAAGCCGACCAACGCCGACGCCGTCATCAAGCTCGGCGACAACACCGAGGTCAAGGCGCTGACGGGCGTCGACCAGTCCAGCACGGGCGTCACGACGACGTTCAGCGACCAGGTCTTCTTCTACGTGCCGGTGCTCGACTCCGACGAGAAGATCCAGCTCCTCGGGTATTCTTCGAACATCCTCGACGCGAAGGTGATCAAGTGACCGATGCCGCTGCGGGCGCCGCACTTCGCGGTGCCGTGGATCTGTCCGCATTGCGCAACCGTCCGGCTTCTTCGCCGCAGGGCACCGCGCCCGCGGCAGGCGGCCCGGCCGGCAGCGTGCCGTCCCTGGTGATGGATGTCACCGACGAGACGTTCGGCTCCGCGCTCGAGCTCTCGCGGACGGTTCCGGTCGTCGTCGACCTGTGGGCCGAATGGTGCGGCCCGTGCAAGCAGCTCAGCCCGATCCTCGAGAAGGTCGTGACCGAGCTCGCGGGCCGGCTCGTGCTGGCGAAGGTCGACGTCGACGCGAACCCGCAGCTCGCGCAGGCCTTCCGCGCCCAGTCGATCCCGATGGTCGTCGCACTCGTGGGCGGTCAGCCCGTGCCGCTGTTCACGGGCGCCGTGCCCGAGCAGCAGGTGCGCGAGGTCTTCGCCCAGTTGCTGCAGCTCGCCGCGCAGAACGGCGTCACGGGGACGGTCGAGGTCAACGGCGAGGCGCCCGCGGCCCCCGAAGAGCCGCCGCTGCCGCCCCTGCACGCCGAGGCGTACGAGGCGATCGAGGCGGGCGACTACACGCGTGCGATCGCCGCGTACGAGAAGGCGCTGGCCGAGAACCCCCGCGACGTCGACGCGCGCGCCGGCCTCGGTCAGGTGAAGCTGCTGTCGCGTGTGCAGGGGCTCGACCTGCAGGCGACGCGCGATGCCGCGGCCGCCGATCCGACCGACGTCGACGCGCAGCTTCGCATGGCCGACCTCGACATCGCCGGGGGCCACGTCGACGACGCGTTCGACCGGCTGCTCGACCTCTTCGGTGCGCTGCCGTCCGACCAGCGCGCGCCCGTGCGCGAGCGCCTCCTCGAACTGTTCGCACTCGTCGGCGACGCGGATCCGCGTGTCGTCCGCGCGCGCGGCCGCCTCGCGAACCTGCTCTTCTGAGCAGACCCGTCGACGACGGCGCGACGTCGCGTGCACGCCGCCGCGGCGGGGTGACCTCAGCCGCGCGTAGGTGACGGGATGTGCGCCTCCGGGTCGTGACGCAGCCACAGCGCGCCGAGAGGCGGAAGCACCATGGAGGCCAGCCCGTTGCTGTCGGCATTGACCACACCGAGATTGCCGACGCCCGAGCCGCCGAACTCCGCGGCATCCGTGTTGAGGATCTCGTGCCACACACCCTCGGCGGGCAGGGTGAGGCGATAGCCCGTGATCGGGCTGCCCGAGAAGTTGCACACGACGGCGACCGAGTTGCCGTGCCAGTCGCGTCGCGCGAACGCGATGACGTTCGGGTTCCACGACGGCGCGCCGAGCCGCGTGAAGGCGCCGCCGTCGGAGTCCCGCGCCCAGAGGGCCGAGTGCTCGCGATACGTGCGGTTGAGCGCCGCCACGAAGCCGGCCAGCTGCGCGTGCGTGGGCTGGTCGAGCAGCCACCAATCGAGCGACCGCGACTCCGACCATTCCGACATCTGGCCGAACTCCTGGCCCATGAACAGCAGCTGCTTGCCGGGGTGACCCCACATGTACGCCAGGAAGACCCGCATGTTCGCGAGCTTCTGCCAGTGGTCGCCCGGCATGCGCCCGAAGAGGCTGCCCTTGCCGTGCACGACCTCGTCATGGCTGATCGGCAGGATGTAGTTCTCGCTGAACGCGTAGACGAACGAGAACGACAATTCGCCCTCGTGGTGGCTGCGGTGCAGCGGGTCGCGCTTGATGTACTGCAGCGAGTCGTTCATCCAGCCCATGTTCCACTTGAAGCCGAACCCGAGGCCCGCGTGGTCGGTCGGCGCCGTCACACCGGGAAAGCTCGTCGACTCCTCGGCGATCATGGCGATGCCGGGGTAGCGCTTGTACGCGGTCGCGTTGACCTCCTGGAGGAACGCGATGGCCTCGAGGTTCTCGCGCCCGCCGTGGATGTTCGGCACCCATTCGCCCGACTCGCGTGAGTAGTCGAGGTAGAGCATCGACGCGACCGCGTCCACGCGCAGACCGTCGACGTGGAACTCCTCGAACCAGTACAGGGCGTTCGCGACGAGGAAGTTGCGCACCTCGGGACGCCCGTAGTCGAAGATGTACGTGCCCCAGTCCTTGTGCTCGCCGCGGCGAGGATCCGGATGCTCGTACAGCGGCTCGCCGTCGAACCGGGCCAGCGCGAACGAGTCCTTCGGGAAGTGCCCCGGAACCCAGTCCATGATCACGCCGATGCCTGCCTGGTGGAGCCGGTCGATGAGGTACCGAAGGTCGTCCGGGCTGCCGTAGCGGCTCGTGGGCGCGTAGTAGCCCGTGACCTGGTAGCCCCACGAGCCGCCGAACGGGTGCTCGGCGAGCGGCAGGAACTCGATGTGCGTGAAGCCGTGGGCGGTGACGTACTCGATGAGCTGGTCGGCGGCCTCGCGGTACGACAGCCCCTGGCGCCACGACCCCAGGTGGAGTTCGTAGACGGACATCGGCTGCGAGAGCGGCTGGGTGCGCGCGCGACGCGTCATCCAGGCGTCGTCCTTCCACGAGTAGGACGATTCGGTGATGACGGATGCCGTGCCCGGCGGCACCTCGGCCTGCCGCGCCATGGGGTCGGCCTTGAGCACCCACGTGCCGCCGCGCGACAGCAACTCGAACTTGTAGTTCGCCCCGGCGCCCAGGCCCGGGATGAAGAGCTCCCACACGCCGCTCGCGCCCATCGAGCGCATCGCGTGGCCCTGGCCGTCCCAGCTGTTGAAGTCGCCCACGACGCGCACTGCGCGCGCATTGGGCGCCCACACGGCGAACGCGGTGCCGCGCGAGCCCTCGTGCTCGCGCACGTGCGCGCCGAGCACGCGCCACAGCTCCTCGTGGCGGCCCTCGCGGATGAGATGCAGGTCCAGCTCGCCGAGCGTCGGCGCGTGGCGATACGGGTCCTCCGCCGTGTGGTCGGGGCCCTCCTCGTACGTCGCGACGACCTCGTAGCGCCCCGGCTCGCCGCCGCGCGTGCCCTCCCAGATCCCCGCCCGCACGTGCTCGAGCGGCACGCGGATCCCGTCGTCGAACACCGCGGTCACGCTGCGGGCGAGTGGGCGGCGCACGCGCACGGTCCATTCGACGCCGCCCGCCGCATCCGTGCCCGGATGAAGCCCCAGGACCGCATGCGGGTCGTGGTGGCTCCCCGCGGCGACGGCGTCGAGCAGGCGATCATCGGGCTCGGGCATCACGGCTCCTTCACGTGCAGGATGTGGACGGGCTCGACGAACGAGTCGAGTCTGACGTAGTTGTGGTCGGACCAGGTCCACCGCGCTCCGGTGATGAGGTCCTCCACCTCGTAGGGCGAACCCGGCGCGACGCCCCACACGTTCGTGTCGAGGTGCACCATGGTCTCGCGCACGGAGTGCGGGTCGACGTTGGCGACGACGATGATCGTGTCGGAGGCGCCGGTCGGGGAGAGGTCGGCGTCGAGGTGCTTCGCGTAGACGAGGATCGCGTCGTCGTCGCTCCAGTGGATCGTCAGGTTGCGCAGTTGGCGCAGCGCCGGATGCTCCCGCCTGATCTCGTTGAGCCGCGTGAGGTATGGCGCGAGCGACTCCCCGCGCGCGATGGCGCCGTCCCAGTCGCGGAGCTTGTACTCGTACTTCTCGTTGTCGATGTTCTCCTCGGAGCCCGGCCGCGCGACGTTCTCGTAAAGCTCGTACCCCGCGTAGACGCCGTAGGTCGGCGCGCCCGTCGCCGCGATCGCCGCCCGCACCTTGTAGGCCGGGCGACCGCCGAACTGCAGGTATTCGGTGAGGATGTCGGGCGTGTTGACGAAGAGGTTCGGGCGCAGGAAGTCCGCGGTGTCGTTCGCGAGCCCGCTGAGGAAATCCTCGAGCTCGGCCTTCGTGTTGCGCCACGTGAAGTAGGTGTAGCTCTGCTGGAAGCCGGCTGCCGCGAGCCCCTGCAGGGGCGCGGGACGCGTGAACGCCTCGGCCAGGAAGACGACGTCGGGGTGCTCGGCGTTCACCGTGGCGATGAGCCACTCCCAGAACTGGAGCGGCTTGGTGTGCGGGTTGTCGACACGGAAGATCTTGACGCCCTGCGCGATCCAGTGGCGCACGATCCTCAGCACTTCGGCCCGGATGCCCTCGGGGTCGTTGTCGAAGTTGATCGGGTAGATGTCCTGGTACTTCTTGGGCGGGTTCTCGGCGTACGCGATCGTGCCGTCGGGCAGCGTCGTGAACCACTCCGGATGCTCCGTGACCCAGGGGTGGTCGGGCGAGGCCTGCAGCGCGAGGTCGAGAGCGACCTCGATGCCCTCGGCGCGCGCGGCGCGCACGAAGGCGCGGAAATCGGCGAGCGTGCCGAGGTCCGGATGCACCGCGTCGTGGCCGCCGGCGGACGAGCCGATCGCCCACGGCGACCCCGGGTCGCCCGGCTGGGCGTCGAGCGTGTTGTTGCGGCCCTTGCGGTGCGTGAAGCCGATCGGGTGGATGGGCGGCAGGTAGAGGACCTCGAACCCCATGGCCGCGACGCCGGGGAGACGACGGGCGGCGGTGCGGAACGTGCCCGACTTGACCGTGCCGTTCTTGAGACGCCGGGCGCCCTCCGAGCGCGGGAAGAACTCGTACCACGCGCCGACGCCGGCGCGCTCGCGCTCGACGAGCAACTCGCGCTCGGGTCCGGGGGACAGCAGCGACAGGAGGGGACGCGTCTGGAAGAACGACTCGATGCGCGGATCGTCGACGATCTCGAGGGCGCGGGTGTCTGACGTATCCGGATGCCGCAGCTCCATCGCCGCGGTCTCGAGCACGCGCCGCTCCGCGGCGGGCCGAGAGCGCTCCTCCGCCGCGCGGTCGAAGAGGCGAGCCCCGACCTCGCGCATCAGCGCGGTGTCCACTCCCGCCGCGATCTTCACGTGCGCGGCGTGCCGCCACGTCGCGACCTCGTCGGCGAACGCCTCGAAGCGGAAGCGCCACACGCCCTCCTCGAGGAGCCCGACGAGGGTCTGCCACTGGTCGAGGCCGTTCTCGAGCGGGCTGAGGCGGTGCAGCGACTCGTCACCCGACGGCGACCACAGGCGAAGGTGCACGCCGATGCGGTCGTGGCCCTCGCGGAACGCCGTGACGCGGAAAGGCACGACCTCGCCCGCGAAGGCCTTCGGCCGGAAGCGCCCGCCGGGCACCGACGGCGTCGGCTCATGCGTCGGGATCCGGCCCGTGATCGTGTCGGTCACGGGGGCGAGAGCGGATGCCTCGACACCGGTTCGGACCGGGATCGATGTCGCGCTTCGCCATGGTCGCGCGGTCGCTCGTCGGTTCGTCGTGGCCACGTCTCGAACCTATCGCGACGCTTCGGCGTCCGACAGCCGCGGCGACGACCGGCCGGGTCGCGCCGGGTCACTCGACGCGGAAGAGCCTCATCGAGGTGCCCGGCATCGAGATGACGGCGCCGGGCGCGAACTCCTCGCCCTCGCTGTCGGGCACCTCGTCGGCGCTCGACCACAGCGAGACGAAGCGCTCCGCTCCGTCGACCCGGGGGAGCGTCACATCCATGGGCGTCTCGGTGCCGTGCACCACGAGAAGGATGCGGTTGAGCTCCTCGACCTCGGGTGTGGAGGTCGCCGCGTATTGGAGAGTTCTGTGGCTCGCATCCGTCCAGCGCTCGATCGACATCGTCTCGCCGCGCTCGTCGTACCACTCCATGACGGAGGCCGACGGCGTGTGCTCGCCGAGCCGCGCGAACCGGATCGGTCGCAGGGCGGGGTTCTCGTGCCGCAGCGCCACGAGCCGCCGTGCGTGCGCGAGCAGGTCGCGCTGCCACGGGGCGTGCTGCCAGTCGAGCCACGTGAGCGGGGAGTCATGGCAATAGGCGTTGTTGTTGCCGCGCTGGGTGCGTCCGAACTCGTCGCCCGCGGTGATCATCGGCACCCCTGCCGAGAGCAGGAGCGTGCCGAGCAGATTGCGCATCGCCTTGCGCCGCACTGCGAGGATCCGCTCGTCGCTCGTGCGCCCCTCAGTGCCGTGATTGAACGAGCGGTTCGTGTCGGCGCCGTCGCGGTTGTGCTCGCCGTTGGCGACGTTGTGCTTGACGTCGTACGACACGAGGTCGTGCAGCGTGAAGCCGTCGTGCGCCGTGACGAAGTTGATGCCCGCGAGCGGTCCGCGCTCCTCGCTGAACGTGTTGGATGACCCCGCGAGACGCGTCGCGAATCCTCCGACGCCCACCGGCGGCGTGCCCGCGCGCCGCGCGTAGTCGACGTCGCTCAGCCAGAAGTTGCGCACGCGGTCGCGGTAGCGGTCGTTCCACTCGTGCCAGCCCGGGCCGAAGTTGCCG
>NZ_DASRXZ010000055.1:0-14203 GCF_035687345.1 Microbacterium sp. | reverse complement strand
GGTCTCGCGGAAGTACCGCTTGAATCTGCGGCGGGGAAGCTTGCCCTCGCCGCGGACGCCGCCGCCGGTTGTGAGGGTGGTCGTCGTCGTGAGCTCGTCGTCCGACGCCGCGACCGTGTCGAGCAGGCCGCGCGCTGCAGGGGCTCCAGGTTTCAGGTCGCTCATGTCAGACCAGCTCCTCCAAGGCCTTGGTGCGCCGGAAGGCGATCACCGAGATCGTGCCGACCAGCAGGAAGATGATGATCGAGAAGGCGCTCGCCAGGCCGTAGTCGGCAGTCGAGCCGACGAAGGCGACCTTGTAGACCATCGAGATGAGGATGTCGGTCGCGCCGACGTTCACGCCCGCGCTCACATCGCGCGGTCCGCCGCCGGTGAGCATGTAGATCAGCACGAAGTTGTTGAAGTTGTACGCGAACGACGCGATCAGCAGCGGGGCGACAGCCACGAACAGCAGCGGCAGCTTGATGTTGCGGAACACCTGCCAGGCGGATGCGCCGTCGACGCGCGCGGCTTCCTGCAGCTCATCCGGGATGGCCTGCAGAGCGCCCGTGCAGATGAGGAACATATAGGGGAATCCGAGCCACAGGTTCACGAGCAGGATGCTGAACTTGGCGAGCCACTCATTCGTGAGCCATGGGATGTCGGCGCCCCCGAAGAGCACGACGTTGATGAAGCCGAACTCCTGGTTCATCATGCCCGCCCATACGAGCGCCGACAGGAAGCCGGGGAACGCGTACGGGAGGATCATGATCACGCGGTAGTACCGCTTCGACTTCATGCGCGGATCGTTGAAGACGATCGCGAGGAAGAGCCCCGCTGCGAAGCACAGGAACACCGACAAGAAGGCGAACACGAACGTCCACGTCAGCACCGAGAAGAACGGACCGCGGATCGACTCCTCGCCGAACGCCCGCACGAAGTTGTCAAAGCCGACGAAGATCTGCCAGCCCGGGAGCAGCTCGGTGCCGTCGGGTGCGGTGAACGCGCCGGTGCCGATATCGGAGTAGACGACGCCAGTGCGCGTGTCGGTCATCGTGTCGGCGGCCTCGTCGTACACGAGCTTCGAGACGTACGCGTACGCGACGGATCCGTCGGGCGTGCGCAGCGCGCCGTCGTTCGGGTCATCGCTGATGGGCACCGCCATGTCGGCGATGCGCTGCTGGTCGGCGACGATCTGCGCGAACGAGAGGGTGTTGTAGCCCGGGACGCCGACGGCCTTGCCGCCGTCCATCTCGGCGTTGTCGACCGGCTCGAGCGGTCGCTCCTCGCCGCCGAGGCGGACATCGCCGTCGGGATCGGTCACGAGGAACGAGAGCTCGCCCAGCTGCTCGACGATCGTGAGCTGATAGGCGGGCGAGTCCGGCACGCGCTCCTGCGCCGACAGCATGAGCGCGTTGATCGCGCTGTCCTTCGTGCTGTTGTGGCCCGTGCCGTAGTTGGTGAACGCGACGTAGCCCGTGTAGCCCGCCGCGAAGATCTGGAAGACGAAGAGGAAGATGAGACCGGGGATGAGGTACTTCGCCGGCAGATGGCCGCGGCTGAAGTAGATCCAGTTCGCGAAGGCGGTCACCGCGAGGACGATGCCCGCGATGAGCCACTGCTCGCTCTGCACGAGCACGAGGATCGCGTAGAGCGCCATCGCGTCGATGATGCCCAGCGCGATGACCTTGAACAGGAGCACCTTCCACCCGCCCGACGCCGCCTCGGCGATGCGGGTCGCCCGGCGGGCCCGTTTGGTGGGTTTCGGCGCTTCGGCCGTGTGTGGTTCTTCGATGGTCGGCGTCGTCATCGCGTTTCCCTCGGTCGCGTGCTGTGACGGATGCGGGGCGGCAGCCTTGCGGATGCCGCCCCGCATCGACGTCGATTACTCGATGGCCGCCTGGATGTCGGCCGCCATCTTGTCCCACAGCGCGACCGGGTCGCCGCCCTGGCCGTTGATGATCGCAGCCTGGGTCACGCCCCAGAACTGCCACACCGAGCCCATCTCGGGGATCGACGGCATCGGCACGGCGTTGGCGCCGACCTCACCGAAGCCCGCGGTGATCGGGTCGGACGACACGGCCGCCTCGAACGCGGCGGTGAGCGCCGGGGAGCGGCCGCCGACCTCGTAGAGGGCCGTCTGGACCTCTTCGCTGCCGATGTAGTTGATGAGGAACTCGTTCGCGGCGAGACGGTTCTCGCTCTCGGAGCTCAGGAAGAAGCCCTGCACGCCGGCGAACGGCTGTGCGTCCTGGCCACCGGCCGACGGGATCGGGTCGACCGCGATGTTGAGGCCCGCCTCCTCGGCCGCCGGGACGTTCCACGGGCCGGTCAGGAAGAACGGCGACTTGCCCGCCACGAAGTTCTCACGCGCGAGGTCGCCCGTGATGTTCGTGTTGAAGACGCCGGTGCCGGTCGAACCCTGCGACGCGAGCCACGTGGCGAACTCCTGGCCGCCCGCGTTGCCGATCTGCAGGTCGGCCGGGTCGTACGCGCCGTCCGCGTCGGTGCCGAACACCGGAGCGCCGAACGACGTCTGGAACGGGTACAGGTGGTACGGGTCGGATGCCTCGGGGTCGAGGCCGACGAGGAACGCGTACTCGGTGCCCGCCGCCGTGCCCTTGGCGATCATGTCGTCGTAGCTGGTCGGAGCCTCGGCCACGAGGTCGGTGTTGCGAAGCAGGCCGATGTTCTCGATCGCGTACGGCACGCCGTAGGTCTGTCCCTCGTAGCTCCACGCGTCGATGGCGACCTGCTCGAAGTCGCTCGCCGTGTCACCGAGCTCGACCGGCGCCACGACGCCGTTCGTGACGAGGACGCCCAGCCAGTCGTGCGCGCCGACGGCGATGTCAGGACCCTCGCCGGTCGGAACCTGCTGCACGAACTGGTCGCGGATCTCGCCGAACTCCTTCTGGACCAGCTTGACCTCGACGCCGGTGTCGGCGGTGAAGTCCTTCGCGGCGTCTTCGAGGACGCCGGCACGGTCGGCGTCGACCCACACGGTGATCGAACCGGCCGACTCGGGGGCCTCGGTCTCGTTGCCGCCGCCGCCCGCGCAGCCGGCCAGGACGACCGCGCTGCCCGCGACGATCGCCGCCAGGCCGATCGCGCCCTTCTTGTTCACCTTCATCGGTGTGTGCCTCTCTTGTCTGCGGAGACGAGATGGATGCGTCGGCGTCCACATCGTCGCCCCTCGGTAATGCAAGCGCTTACAGTTTCACCGAAGACGGGCCTTCGCGCAATCCCGAGATGAACCCGATATCATCCCGTGATCAACCGCCGCGGACCTTGGAAGCGCTTGCACGGTGGTCCCGGCATCCGTGTCACCCGCTCGGCGCGAGACCTGCCGGATAGACTGCCCGGCATGGCAGATTCCTCGTTCGACATCGTCAGCAAGGTCGACCATCAGGAGGCCGACAACGCGCTCAACCAGGCCCGAAAAGAGGTCGAGCAGCGCTACGACTTCAGGGGCACCGGCGCCTCGATCGAGTGGAGCGGCGAGCAGATCCTCATCAAGGCGAACAGCGAGGAGCGCGCGAAGGCCGTGCTCGACGTGTTCCAGTCGAAACTCATCAAACGCGGCATCTCGCTCAAGAGCCTCGAGTCGGGCGACCCGGTCGCGAGCGGCAAGGAGTTCCGCATCGTGTCGTCGCTGAAGAACGGCATCTCGTCCGAGAACGCCAAGAAGATCTCGAAGATCATCCGCGACGAGGGGCCGAAGTCGGTCAAGTCGCAGATCCAGGGCGACGAGCTGCGCGTGCAGTCGAAGAGCCGTGACGACCTGCAGGAGGTCATCCGCATCCTCAAGGCTGCCGACCTAGACGTCGACCTGCAGTTCGTGAACTACCGATAACAGGGCCTCCTGACCGTCACCCGAGCGCACTCGCGCCGGCGACGATCAGGCTCACGCCGACCGCGATGAGCGAGAGCGCGAGCACGACCACGCCCGCCCACAGCAGCCCGATCAGGCGGCCCGGGTGCTTCGGATCCTGCCCCAGCACCGAGAGGAAGAACCCGGCCGGGATGAGGATCGCCGACGCCAGCACGCCGACCGCGGACCACAGCCAGGGACCGGTCACACCGGCCACCGTGAGCAGCAGGGCGGACACGAGCCCGAGGATCACGAGCACGCCCGCGTGGGCGTGACCGGCACGGAAGAACGTCTTCTGCAGGCCGTTGAACGGGAGGCCGTGCGACGCGATGCGGAGCAGGAACGTGCCCCCGGACATGATGCCGATGACCGTCAGCACCGTGGCGCCGAGGACGATGGTGAGTACGGGATCCATGCTTCTCCTTCGGTAGATCTCGGTCCAGCGAGATTGGATAGTTTTGCTATCCAGTATTAGATAGCTAAACTATCTACATGTCCAATCCATTCCCGACACGCGCGTCGGACCGGCGGACCCTTCCGTGAGGATCTCCGAGCTTTCCACGCGCAGCGGCGTGCCGGTCGCGACGCTGAAGTTCTACATCCGCGAGGGCTTGCTCCCCCGCGGCGAAGCGGTGTCGGCGACGAACGCGGAGTACGGCGAGGAGCACCTCGCTCGTGTCCGGCTCATCGCCGCCTTGGCGGATGTGCGAGGGCTGCCGCTGTCGCGGGTGCGCGAGATCCTCGCGCTCATCGACGAGCCGGCGCCCGACCCGGTCGAAACGCTCGGGCGGGCGGTCGGCGCACTGCCGCCCTACGTCGAGGAGGCCGACGACTACCCGCGTGCGCGCGAGGCGATCGAGCACGCCGGGCTCACGTACGAGCCGAGGTTCGCCGCGGTGAGACAGCTCGACTCCGCGATCCGCGCGATCGAGGATGCGGGGCTGCGGTGGGATCCTTCTGTGCTGAGCCGATACGCGGATGCGATGCGCGCGGTCGCGGGCGAAGAGGTCGCACCCATCGCCGAGATGACCCTGCAGGACGCCGTCGTGTACGCCGTGCTGGGCACGGCGCTGTACGAGCCGGTCATGCTTGCGCTGCGGCGGCTCGCGCACCACCACCTGCTCGTGAGCGGAGCGGTGCCACCGCCCACGGAGAGCGCGGCGGACTAGATCTTCTCGATCGGTGCGACCTTGATGAGGAGCTTCTTCGCGCCGGCGGTGTCGAAGCGCACGTGAGCGACGCGCTTCGCGCCCTCGCCCGTCACGAGGTCGACGCGGCCCTCGCCGAAGTCGTCGTGGCGGATGCGGTCGCCCGGCGCGAGCTCGAGGTCGCCGTTGTCGCGCACCTTCGCGGGAATGCGGTTCGCGAACTTCTCGATCGACCCGTTCGGCTGGCGGCGAGCGAGCGGCACAAGGTCGTCGCCGTAGCGCTTGCCCGACCCGGATCCGCCGAAGCCCCGGCGGGCGTTGAGCGCCCGCGACTGGGAGCCACCGCGCGAGTTGACGTCACCGGGCGACTGCCGCCAGTGCAGCAGCTCCGACGGGATCTCCTGCAGGAAGCGGCTCGGCATCGCGACCGACACCTCGCCGAACTGCGCGCGGGTCATCGCGAGCGACAGGTAGAGGCGCTTGCGCGCGCGGGTGATGCCCACGTAGAAGAGGCGGCGCTCCTCCTGCGGTCCGCCCGGCTCCCCCGCCGAGATGCGGTGCGGGATGAGGTCCTCCTCGACGCCCGTGACGAACACCGCGTCGTACTCCAGGCCCTTCGCCGTGTGCAGCGTCATGAGCGACACCGAACCCGAGGCGTCTTCGAGGTCGTCGGCGTCGGACACGAGCGCGACCTCGGTGAGGAAGTCGAGGATCGTGCCCTCGGGGTTGTTGCGCGCGAACTCGCGAGTGACGGCGACGAGCTCGTCGAGGTTCTCGACGCGCGCCTCGTCTTGCGGGTCGCGGCTCGCGCGCAGCGCGTCGATGTAGCCGCTCTTGTTCAGCAGCAGCTGCAGCCCCTCCGTCACGGACGTCGGCGGTGCGATCTCGCCGGAGGGCGGAAGCATGATGTCGGATGCCTCGGCCAGCACCGCGTCGAGGTGGGCGATCGCCGCCTGGATCTTGGGTCCGACTCCGAGCGCCGACGAGTTCGCGAGCGCGTCGCGGAATGTGATCTGCTCCTCGCGTGCGTACCGCGAGATCGCCTCGATCGTCACGTCGCCGATGCCTCGGCGGGGTTTGTTCACGATGCGACGCAGCGCCATCTCGTCGGCCGGGTTCGCGACCGCGACGAGGTAGGCCAGCGCGTCTTTGATCTCGGCGCGTTCGTAGAACTTCGTGCCGCCCATGATCTTGTAGGGCACCGCCGAGCGGATGAAGATCTCCTCCAGCGCACGCGACTGCGAATTCGTTCGGTAGAAGACGGCCATCTGGCCGTAGTCGACGCCCTCGCGGCGGAGCGCCTCGATCTCGTCGGCGACGAACTGCGCCTCGTCGTGCTGCGAGTAGCCGGTGAACCCGACGATCTTCTCGCCCGCGCCGACGTCGGTCCACAGCTTCTTGTCTTTGCGGTCGAAGTTGTTGCTGATGACCGCGTTCGCCGCGCTCAAAATGTTCTGCGTCGAGCGGTAGTTCTGCTCGAGCAGCACGACCTTCGCACCCGGGTAGTCGCGCTCGAACTCGGTGATGTTGCGGATGTCCGCTCCGCGGAACGCGTAGATCGACTGGTCGGAGTCGCCGACGACCGTGAGGGACGCGGGCTCGGGGGCGCCGGCGACACCACCGGTCCCTGAGCTCGTCGAAGGGTCGGGGCCCCAGATCAACATCCCGTTCGACGCTTCGACAGGCTCAGCGACCGCTCCGGCAACCGGCTTCGTCAGCTCGTTGATGAGCGCGTACTGCGCGTGGTTCGTGTCTTGGTACTCGTCGACGAGGATGTGCCGGAACCGACGCCGGTACACATCGGCGACATGCGGGAACGCGCGGAAGAGGTAGACGGTCTGCGCGATGAGGTCGTCGAAGTCGAACGCGTTCGCGCGCTGCAGCTCGCGCTGGTAGGCGCCGAACACCTCGACGAACACACGCTCGACGGGGTCGTTCATGTTCGCCTGGCGCGCGTACGAGTCGGCGTCGGCCAGCTCGTTCTTGAGCTTCGAGATCTTGCCCTGCACCGCGGCGGGCGTCAGCCCGAAGGCATCCGCCTCATGCTCTTTGACGAGCCGTTTGATGAGCGCACGCGAGTCGCCCGAGTCGTAGATCGTGAACGAGCTCGTGAAGCCGAACTGCTGCGCCTCGCGTCGCAGGATGCGCACGCACGCGGAGTGGAAGGTCGAGATCCACATGCCTCGCGCGGAATCTCCGACGAGGTGCTCGACGCGCTCGCGCATCTCGCCCGCGGCCTTGTTGGTGAACGTGATCGCGAGGATCTGACTGGGCCACGCCTCTTTGTTGCGGAGCAGGCTCGCGATGCGGTGCGTGAGAACGCGCGTCTTGCCGGAGCCCGCTCCCGCGACGATGAGCAGCGCCGGACCGCGGTAGACGACCGCCTCGCGCTGCTGCGGATTGAGGCCGGCGAGCAGGTCTTCGTCGGCGCGCGCCGCACCAGGGCGAGGCCCTGAGCCCCCGCCGACGATGATTGGTGTGACGGCGTCGGTCATGGCCCCTCAAGTCTAGTTCGGGCCCACCGACACGGCCCCCGCGGGGTCACGCCGACTGCCACAATCATCTCGTGCGCACCGTGCTGAACGTCATCTGGCTCGTCCTGTCCGGCGTCTGGCTGTTCCTCGCCTACGTCGCGGCGGGCATCCTGCTGTGCGTCCTCATCGTGACGATCCCGTGGGGCATCGCGTCGTTCCGCATCGGGTTCTATGCCCTCTGGCCGTTCGGGCGCACGATCGTCGAGAAGCAGAACTCCGGCGTGTGGGCGTTCCTCGGGAACGTCGTGTGGGTGATCCTCGCGGGCTGGTGGCTCGCGCTCGCCCACATCGTCTCGGGAATCGCGCTGTGCATCACGATCATCGGCATCCCGCTCGGTCTCGCCGACTTCAAGATGGTGCCGATCTCGATCATGCCGCTCGGCAAGGACATCGTCTCGACGCGCCAGGGCGAGTTCGACGCGGCGATCAGTCGCTGAGGAGGCTGCAGCCCTCGTCGCCGTCGCCGACGCACAGCACGAGGGTCGCGGGGTCGACCAGGTCTTCGGGAACCTGGTAGCTCCACACGAAGGTGTACGACTTGTTCGGGGCCATCTCGATGTCGACGTTCTGGCGGGCCTCCGCCTCGGCCGAGAAGGACTCGTCAGCGGTCGAACGGAGTACCGGCGCGACATCCGCGGCCGTCACGCCCTCCCCCGTCACCCACTGAGCGACGTTCGCCGTGACCCACTGGTTGCCCGGGTCCGCCTCGCCGATCGTGTCGTCGGGGACTGCGCCGCTCCACACCTCGAGCATGACGCCGTCGGCGCCGACGCGCTCGCCGACGCTCGCGGGCTCCGTCACCGTGGACTCGACGACCGACGTGTCGGGCGCGGACGTCTCCGACGGGGCCGCCCCGGACGCACAACCGGCCAGGAGCAGACCGGACACGGCGAGGACGGACAGGATTGCAGAGCTGCGCGAACGCATGACAAACACCTCTTCGATTTGTTTGGGATGCCTTTAACGCTACGCCTCGCACTTTTCGGCGAGGACCGCGCGGCACCCGCTCACCGGGAGGCGCTGTCGAGTCGCCGCCTCCACGGCAGCGCGAGCAGTGCACCCACCGCGAGCACGACGAGTCCGAGGCCGGCCGCCCACCACGGCGTCGATGCGGGGATCTCGAGGAACGTCGTGATGCCGAGGATGCGCGCCATGCCCCACGGCAGAAGACCCATCTCGTCGTTCCACACGGTGAGCGCGCGCTCGAGCCCCACGACCGCGACCGCGAAGGCGGTCACCGCGAGTGCGGCGCCCACGCCGGCGAGCACGAACCCGGTCGCGCGGCGCGCGCCGACCTGCATCGACATCGCCCAGCCCGCCGCCACGAAAGCCCACACGAAGAGCGCGAACGCGATCGCGATGTAGACGACGCGTGCGAAGGGCTCGGTCCAGAACGCGAACCAGTACCCGCCGGGGCCCGTGAACGCGAGCGCGAAGAGCGTGACGATGCACCGGAGCACGATGACGCCGCCCACGGCCGCGATCACCGGATAGGGCGAGCGGATGCCGACGCACACGCGCACCACGAGAAGGAAGAGGAGCCACGCGCCGAAGACGATCGCGAGGTGCGTCCACGACAGGAAGGAGGTCTGGAGCGCGCGCGTAGCGACCAGCAGCCCTCCGGGGATGATTATGAGAAGCCAGCGGTCGAGGGCGAGCATGCCGAGCGTCGATTCGCGCGCTCGCCACGGGCGCGTCGAGGCGATCCACGCAGCGCGTGCGGCGGCGGCTCCGGGTCGTCGCACGAGACGGGTGCGGGCGGAGAGCATTCCGATGATTAGCCACGCGACGGCGAGGACGAGCAGGATGCGCGCACCCCACGCGACGAGCAGATCGCGATCGGCGCGGTCGATGCCGAGCTGCGCGGCGGTGAGGTTCCACGCAGGGTGATCGACGTCGCCCTCGTACGCGTCGACGTGCGCGGCGGCTCGGGCGACGTAGTCGTCGCGCGCATGCTGCCACCGCTCATACGCCTCGGGCGACCCGTTGTCGTGCCACTCCCCCTGCGCGAGGAACATCTCGCGGTATGCGCCGAGCAAGCCGAGGGTGTCGATCTCGTAGTCGAGCGCGCCGAGGAACGCGTCGCGCAGTTCGGGGTCGCGCCAGGTCGCGGCATCCGTCTCTTCTATGTCGGCTCGCATCCGCTCGGCCGCGGCGAGCGCAACCCGGCCACCTTGGATCGTCTCTTCGATGCGATCGGGGCCGATGATCGCGTAGAGCACGTCGAGCGTGGCGGAGTCGCCGGTGAGGATGTCCCACTCGAACAGCCACATCTGCGGCGGCGGTTCGAGGCCGAGCGCCGACACTGGGGATTCGGCGAAGGGCGCGAGGTACAGGCCGTTCTCGATCGCGCTGCGCGAGCGCGCCATCGCCTGGGCGATCGCCGCGACGGTCGCGGGGTCGTCCGAGAACCACTCGCGCGCCCAATCGGCGGTGACCTGCGCGAGGTCGGCGTCGGGGTCGCGCGCGAGCGCGCCCGCCTGGCGGGTGTTGTGCTCGTACAGCTGCCAGAAGCCCGACTTCAGGTACAGGGACATGGGGCCGGCGCGCCACGGGCCGCCGTCCTGCGTCCACGTCCAGATGCCTTCGATGTTCGGGTTCTGCGCCAGGAGCTCGCCCAGCGCCCACTGGAACTCGGGACCGAGGTCGTTCGGGAAGGAGCCGAACGCCTCGAACTCGCGGCGGCTCTGGAACTCGACGATGCGCCGGTGCTCGCCCATCGCGAGGGTCTCGTTGAGGGGCAGCCAGCTGTAGAAGTCGCCGGCGGTGTACTTCGTCGACACGATGAGCGCGTCGGAGTCGATCCCGCCGAGCACTGCCTCGTACGACTCGGGGTCGATGTGCATGTCGCCGACGTCGCCGATCCCCACGCTCCACGTGCGGAAGACGACTTCTGTGTCGGATGCCTCGGCGCCGGCCGTGAGCACGTCGAGCATCGTGCGCACCGCGTCCACGCTGCGCACCGCGAGCGCGGAGTAGTAGTCCCAACCCGGGGTGTCGTAGATGTCGCCGGCCTCACCGATGCGGATGACGACGCCGTCGAGCGCGGGCTGGTCGGCGTAGAGCTCGTCGAGCGCGTCGGCGTAGACCTGCCACAGCTCGGCGTTCTCGGTGTCGGCCCGGCCGAAGCGCTTCGTGAAGTAGTCGTCGAGCGCGGGCGTGAGCGCGAGCATGTCGGTGCGCAGGTAGACATCGACCCCGAGCTCGGCGGCACGATCCCAGAAGGGCCCGAACGCCTCGCCCAGCGCGGCGGCGCGAGCGATGTGCGGGTCGCCGTCGGGGTAGACCGGCCCGCCCGGGGCACGCGCGAAGTCGACGTATTCGATGAACCCCGGCCACGCGACGGCGTTGTACCCCTGGGCGACCGACGTGCGCAGGAACTCTTCCCACTCGTCGAACGCGTCGTCAAGGGCCGCCTCGTCGATGTACGGCGCGTCGGCGAGGTACACGTCACGGAACGCTTCGGAGATGTGCGAGTAGTTCGTGCCGGGGCGCCACTCCTCCGGGTCGGCGGTGACGCCGACGGCGCCGATGTCGACCATGCGGAACGGCAGGCGCGACGGCTCGCGCGTGCCCGGGAGGTCTTCGATCGCGCGCCCGCCGCGGATCTGCGCGGCGAGGTCGTACATGCCGCGGACGGCCGCGGCTTCGGTCGGCGCGTCGATGCGGATGCGGCGGCCGTCGACCGCGAGGGCGTAGCCGTCGTCGTGTTCGTCTTCGTCGGGGCCCGCGGTGACGGCGAGGGTGAATTGCTCTGCGTCGGGCGCGGCGTCGGCCGTGGCATCCGTCAGGTCGTCGATCGCCGCCTCGAACCGTGGGCCGCCGGGTGCGTCGATGTCCGTGAACGAAGGAGTGGGGACGGATGCCTCAACCCGCGCGATCGCGGGTTCGGCCGGGTGCATGCGGCCGGACTCCTCGACCCGGATGCCGAGCGCATCGCCCACGGCGACGCCGATGCCCGCGCCGAGCGCGACGAGCACGAGAACGGTGACGACGGCGGTGATCCCCCGTCGTACGGCCGTCGTCATTCGAATAGCCTATGGCGCTCCGTATGCCGCGATTGACACGCCGGTGGGCTGCCGCGACCCGCTCAGTGATGGTCCTTCTGCTTTGCGGCCTTGTCGGCTTCGCGGGCGGCGTCGCGGGCCGCCTTGTCGGCTTCGCGCTGCTCCGCAACCGCCTGTTTGGCGGCTTCGCGTTCTTCGGCCGCGGCCTGCTTCTCCGCGTCACGGGCGGCCTTGTCGGCGGCGTGCTTGTCGGCGTGAGGCTTGTCGGCGTGGGGCTTCTCGGCGTGGGGCTTGTCGTCGGCGCGGGTCGGGCCATCGCTGGAATGTCCGCCGGGCTGCGTGACGACGTCGACGCCGTCCGACCAGTTGGCTGTCTCGACCGTCTCGACCGGGACGATCGCGGGATCGACCGCGCCGACGACGATGTCGGCCTCCTGGGCCGTCGCCTCCGCAGCATCGGGGACAAGCGCGAACGGGTTGGTGTATGCGGGCGCGGGACCGGCCACCACCTCCGGTTCGCCCGGCGACGCGGCATCGCCGAGAATGGCCGCGCCGACGATCATGAGCGCCGCGACAGTCGCCGATGAGGCGACCGCGGCACGCTGCGCCCACTTACCGCGGGTCTCAAGCACTGTGTGCCGACGGCGGCGTGCGGCCGCGACGTGGCGGCCCGCCGGCATCCGTGTCGTCGGATGGTCGGCGAGGATCTGCGGCGTTGACGGGGCGGCCACCAGCGGGCCGGTCGGATGCTCGGGAATGTCGGCGATGCGCTGCGCCACTTCGAGCGCGGTCGGACGTGCCGCGGGATCGAGGGCGGTCATCTGCTGGAGGAGCGGACGCCAGTGCGGTGAGATCTCGTCGGGAATCGTCGGCGGCTCGAGGAGGCGTGCGAGCACGGCGCCGATGCCCGATGTGTGCCCGAACGGGCGGACCCCGGTGAACGCCTCGATGAGCACGAGTCCCAGCGCGTACACATCGGATGCCGGGCTGCTGCCCTGCCCGCGCACCTGCTCGGGCGACAGGTAGGCGGCGGTTCCGAGGACGACGCCCGGAGTCGTGACGGGTTCCGCGCCGATGAGCTGGGCGAGACCGAAGTCGGCCAGCTTGACGCGGAAGCCGACGCCAGGAGCGGATGCGGCGCCCAGCAGCACATTCGACGGTTTGACGTCACGGTGAAGCAGGCCCGCTTCGTGGACGGCATTGAGCCCTGCGGCGAGCTCGGAGCCCACGAGCGCGATCTCTCGTTCGGTCAAGGGTCCGTTTCGGAGACGTCCGGCGAGGGTCTCACCCTCGATGAACTCCATGACGAGGTAGCGGGGCCGGTCCGGCTCGATGCGTGCGTCGAGGAGGGTGACGAGGGAGGGGTGATTGAGCATCGCGAGGGCGCCGGCCTCGCTGCGCGCTCGGGAAGAGGTTGCGAGGACGTCGGCATCCGTTCGCATCATCTTGATCGCGACGGTGCGTCCCAGAACGAGGTCGTCGGCGCGATAGACGTGCGCCATGCCGCCGACCCCGATCTGCTCGTGGAGTTGGTATCGGCCGTCCAAGAGGGCGAGGGTCGGCGTCTCTTCGAGTTGCGAAGTCACCGTGGGTCCTCCCTGTGGTGGGCGTGCGTGTTGCTGATCGAGCGACGGTAGCCCGCGCAGCCTGGACGGACTCGGGGGTTGACATCGTCGAGCCGCGATGGTTGGCGCGTCCCTATGCAGGGGGGTCGGCGACGCGGGCTGCTCGGCGGCAGCGGGGTTTGAGCCAGCCGTTGCGCGAGTTGATCAGAAGGGGGCGTCGTGTTCGTCTGCAGGGCGAAACACCGGTACGCGGCGTTCGGGCTGCACGACGTATCGCCTGCCTGCGGGCGAGGTCCATTCGAGTGCTCCCCCGCTGTCCGGGAGTTGCCGCACCCGCCACCCGCCGTGGTGTTTCACGGTGTGATGCCCCTTGCACAGGGGTGCGAGGTTGTCGAGCGAGGTTTCCCCGCCGTGTTCCCACGCGACCGTGTGATCGATCTCACACCGGGACGCGGGGATGCCGCATCCGGGAGCCATGCACCGGTCCGCCCGCCACCGGACCAGCTTCCGCAACATCGGCGGCGGCCGGTACTGCGACCGGCCGACGGAGAGGACCATTCCGGTCTCGGGGTGGGTGAGGATCCGCATCCACCCCTCGGCACCTCCACACAACTCCCGGGCACGGTCGAGCGGGATCGGTCCGACGCCCTCCACGACCGCCGGAGCAAGGCCCTGCGCGGCGCGATCCGCATCGTCCGTCGCGAGGAGGGTGAGGGCCGGCACCGTCACCGCCACCGTCGCGCGGATCCCGCGCGCCTCGACCGGGTGCACGGTCGTGTCGCCCTCGATCAGCAGATCGGAGAGAACGTCCGCCCGGAGTTGGTCGATCGTGCGATCCTCATCCGGCGGTGCCGGGTCGCAGTCGCGGCTCGTGGCGTCCTGCCGAGGCGTCGCCGTCTCGTCCTGGTTCTTGATGGCCTTCGCGATGGCGGTGAGCCGCCCGTAGATCGCGTGCGCTTCCACCGCCGGCAGGTACGCACTCAGCCATGCCATCCCGTCATCCGTGTGCTCCACCACTACCCGCCGCCGCACCACCGCGGCCTCATGCCGCTCCGCGAGGGTCACCGACCGGTGCATCTCGATCAGCCGCCTGAGCGCG
>NZ_DASRXZ010000054.1:0-41821 GCF_035687345.1 Microbacterium sp. | reverse complement strand
GCCCACGTAGAATCGACGGGACATGTCACCGCGCGCCCTGAAGCCTCTCGAGCCGTCCGCGACCCCTCCTGAGCTGATCCGCAACTTCTGCATCATCGCCCACATCGACCACGGCAAGTCGACGCTGGCCGACCGGATGCTGCAGATCACCGGAGTCGTCGCCGAGCGCGACATGCGCGCGCAGTACCTCGACCGCATGGACATCGAGCGCGAGCGCGGCATCACGATCAAGTCGCAGGCGGTGCGGATGCCGTGGGCCCATCGCCCGGTTGCTGAGTCCGCCGAAGCACAGGGGCCCGACCAGGTGTACGCCCTCAACATGATCGACACCCCCGGGCACGTCGACTTCACGTACGAGGTGAGCCGCTCGCTCGCGGCGTGCGAGGGCGCGATCCTGCTCGTCGACGCGGCGCAGGGCATCGAGGCGCAGACGCTCGCGAACCTGTATCTCGCGCTCGAGAACGACCTGCACATCATCCCGGTGCTCAACAAGATCGACCTCCCGGCTGCCGACCCGGAGAAGTTCGCCCTCGAGCTCGCCAACCTCATCGGCGGCGACCCCGACGACGTGCTGCGGGTGTCGGGCAAGACCGGGCAGGGGGTCGAGGAGCTGCTCGACCGCATCGTGCGCGACATCCCGGCGCCGAAGGGCGAGGCGGATGCCCCGGCCCGCGCCATGATCTTCGACAGCGTCTACGACGCGTACCGCGGCGTCGTCACCTACGTCCGCATGGTCGACGGCAAGCTCGAGCCGCGCGAGCGCATCCAGATGATGTCGACGAAGGCGACGCACGAACTGCTCGAGATCGGCGTCTCGAGCCCCGAGCCGATGCCCACGAAGGGCCTCGGCGTCGGCGAGGTCGGCTACCTCATCACGGGCGTGAAGGACGTGCGCCAGTCGAAGGTCGGCGACACGATCACCAACCAGCGCAAGCCCGCCGCCGAGCCGCTCCCGGGCTACACCGATCCGAAGCCCATGGTGTTCTCGGGCATCTACCCGATCGACGGCAGCGACTACGCGGAGCTCCGCGAAGCGCTCGACAAGCTCAAGCTGTCGGATGCCGCACTCCAGTACGAGCCCGAGACGTCGGTCGCGCTCGGCTTCGGCTTCCGCTGCGGCTTCCTCGGGCTGCTGCACCTCGAGATCGTCACCGAGCGCCTCGCACGCGAGTTCGACCTCGACCTCATCACGACCGCGCCCAGCGTCGTGTACGAGGTCACGACCGACACGGGCGAGCACGTCACGGTCACGAACCCGAGCGAGTACCCCGACGGCAAGGTGGCGTCGGTGTCGGAGCCCATGGTCAAGGCGGCGATCCTCACCCCGAAGGACTACGTCGGCACGGTCATGGAGCTGTGCCAGTCACGCCGTGGCTCCCTCCTCGGCATGGACTACCTGAGCGAGGACCGCGTCGAGCTTCGCTACAACATGCCCCTCGGCGAGATCGTGTTCGACTTCTTCGACCAGCTCAAGAGCCGCACCCAGGGCTACGCGAGCCTCGACTACGAGCCCAACGGCTCGCAGGAGGCCGACCTCGTGAAGGTCGACATCCTCCTGCAGGGCGACAAGGTCGACGCGTTCAGCTCGATCGTGCACCGCGACAAGGCGTACGCCTACGGCACGATGATGACCGAGCGCCTGCGCAAGCTCATCCCGCGCCAGCAATTCGAGGTGCCCATCCAGGCTGCGATCGGGGCGCGCATCATCGCCCGCGAGAACATCCGCGCGATGCGCAAGGACGTTCTCGCCAAGTGCTACGGCGGCGACATCACCCGCAAGCGCAAGCTGCTCGAGAAGCAGAAGGAAGGCAAGAAGCGCATGAAGATGGTCGGCCGCGTCGAGGTGCCGCAGGAGGCGTTCATCGCCGCCCTCTCCGGCGACGTCGAGGGCAAGGGCCCGAAGTAGGCGAAGTAGGCTGGAATCCATGCGCCGGGGCACGTTCAAAGACGAGACCGTCGACTACGCCGCCGTCGGGGCGACGCAGGCGCCGGATCTGATGCAGTACCCGCCGGAGCGCAGCATCCCGGCGGAGTCCTCGTGGCGCATCGGCAGCGGCGAGTCCCGCTTCCACACCGCGAGCGAGGCGCTCATGTCGTGGACGGCACAGCGCGGAGCGGGTCTGACGCTCGCAGACGTCCGTCCGGCATCCAGCCCCATGTACTCGGGCGTCAGCTTCGACAGCGAGGGCAATCCGATCGCGCCGAGCCGCATGGAGGTCGAGCAGCGCTTCGACTCCGACGGCACGCCGTTCGTGAGCGGCGGCATGACGATCCAGCTCGAGGGGCGCGTGCGCGGCATGCGCGCGGGCGGTGAGCTGCGCGTGATCTTCGCCGTCGAAGAGCCGCGTCGCGTCGGGTTCGCACTGGGCACGGTCGGCGACTCGGTCGTCAGCGGCGAGGAGTCGTTCATGCTCGACTGGCACGACAACGACGAGGTGTGGTTCACGGTGCGGGCGTTCGACCGCCCGGTCGGCCTGTTCTACCGCATGTTCCCGCGGCTCGTGCGTCGTCGGCGGCGCGAGCTGTTCACGCGGTACCTTCGCGCGATCTCGCCGCTGTACGCGACGTCGGCCTGATGGGCGCTGCGCTGCCGCTCGGCGAGCCGGTCCCCGCAGACGGAGCGCTCCCCGACGAGACATCGACCGATCCCGCCACGCCGTTCAGCGTGTACCTGCACGTGCCGTTCTGCCGCGTGCGATGCGGTTACTGCGACTTCAACACGTACACCTCGAGCGAGCTGCGCGGCGCACGGCAGGACGAGTACGCCGACACGCTGCTGGGTGAGGTCGCGCTCGCTCGCCGTGTGCTCGAGGCGAAGGGTCCGCTGCGGTCCGCGTCCACGGTGTTCTTCGGCGGCGGCACGCCGACGCTCCTCCCGCCGGGCGACCTAGCGCGCATGCTCGCCGGCGTGCGAGACGCCTTCGGGATCGAGGGGGGTGCCGAGGTCACCGTCGAGGCCAACCCCGACACCGTGACGGATGCCGCAGCCGCCGAGCTCGCGGCATCCGGCGTCACCCGGCTGTCGATCGGCATGCAGTCGGCCGTCCCGCATGTGCTGGCTGCGCTCGACCGCACGCACGAGCCGGCGAACGTGCGCACGGCCGTCGAAGCCGCGCGCCGCGCGGGCCTCGACGTGAGCGTCGACCTCATCTACGGCGCACCGGGGGAGTCGCTCTCCGACTGGCGCCTCTCGCTCGAGACGGCGCTGTCGCTCGAGCCCGACCACATCTCTGCGTACGCGCTCATCATCGAGGAGGGCACGAAGCTCGAACGCCGGATCCGTCGCGGCGAGGTGCCGGCACCCGACGACGACCTGCAGGCCGACATGTACGAGCTCGCTGACGAGCTGCTCGGCGCGGCCGGGTTCGAGTGGTACGAGGTGTCGAACTGGGCGCGGGGCCCCGAGCACCGCTCGCGGCACAACCTCGCGTACTGGCGCGGCCACGACTGGTGGGGCTTCGGCCCGGGCGCGCACAGCCACATCGCGGGCGTGCGGTTCTGGAACGTGAAGCACCCCGCCGCCTACGCGCAGCGACTCGCGTCTGGGCAGACGCCGGCGGCGGGTAGGGAGAGGACGGATGCCGCGGCCCGCGCCCTCGAGGGAGTGCTGCTGGGCACGCGGATCCGCGAGGGGTACCCCGTGTCGGAGCTGTTGGGAGAGGGCCGTCACGCGGTGGCCCGCCTCATCGCGGACGGGCTCGTCGACGGGGCCGAGGCCCTCCACGGGCGGATCGTGCTGACGCTGCGTGGGCGCCTGCTCGCGGACGCCGTCGTGCGGGCGCTGACGCCGGGTCTGTGAGGCCGCGTTTCTCGGTCATCGCCCCAGGTCGTCCGCTAGAATTGGCACTCACGACAGTAGAGTGCCAGGCGGGAGGGTGAATGGTCAGCGAACGCGGCCTCGAGGTCCTGCGGGCGATCGTGCAGGACTACGTCGACACGAACGAGCCGGTCGGCAGCAAGTCCATCGTCGAGCGGCACGCCTTCGGCGTATCCGCGGCGACCATCCGCAACGACATGGCGCAGCTCGAAGACGAAGAGCTGATCGTCGCCCCGCACACCTCCTCGGGTCGCGTGCCCACAGACAAGGGCTACCGCGTGTTCGTCGACCACCTCGCCGAGCTTCGCCCGCTGACGTCCGCGCAGCGCGCGGCGATCACCTCGTTCCTCGACGGCGCCGGCGACCTCGACGACCTGCTCGTGCGCACCGTGCGCGCCCTCACCCGACTCACCGGCCAGGTCGCGATCGTGCAGTACCCGTCCTTCGCGCGTGCGAGCGTGTCGCACGTCGAGCTCGTGCAGCTCGGCGGCGGGCGCATGCTCGTGATCATCGTGACCGACACCGGTCGCGTCTCGCAGCGCCTCGCGACCGTGCGCGGCGAGTTCGGCGAAGAAGAGGTGCAGCGCCTCCGCACGGCCGTGTCGGCCGTCATCGTCGGCCGGGCGGTCCGCGACGGCGCGCAGCTCGTCGAGGAGCGGCTGGCCGAAGCATCCGCCGCGCCGGCATCGGCGCAGACGACCCCGCTCGACGAGGCCGCGCTCGACCTTCTGCGGGCCGTGGCCGAAGAGCTCGAGGAGTTCCGCCAGGACCGCCTCGTGCTCGCGGGTGCGGCGAACCTCGCGCGGCGCGAGGCAGACTTCCGCGGCAGCATCTATCCGCTGCTCGAGGCGATCGAGGAGCAGGTGACGCTCTTGCGCCTCGTGAGCGAGATGCACGCCGACGACCAGGGACTCTCCGCCAGCATCGGTCGCGAGAACGAGCCCTTCGGGCTGGCCGAGGCGTCTGTCGTGGCCAGCGATTACGATGCGACGGGCTCGCTCGCGCGCGTCGGCGTCATGGGTCCCACGCGCATGGACTACCCCACGAACCTCGCGGCGGTGCGAGCCGTCGCGCGCTACCTCACCCGGATGCTCCACGAAGAGAACTCCCGCTGACGAGGCATCCGTGACGATCGATCCCGCGGAACGCGGGCGGGAAGGCGAATGTTGGCTGACCACTACGAGGTCCTCGGCGTCTCACGCGACGCCAGCCAGGAAGAGATCAAGAAGGCGTACCGCAGGCTCGCGCGCGAGCTGCACCCCGATGTGAACCCGGGCGATGACGCGGCCGAGCGGTTCAAGCTCGTCACGCACGCGTACGACGTGCTGAGCGACCCCGAGCAGCGGCGCCGCTACGACATGGGCGGCGACGACTCGCCGTTCGGCGGCGCGAACGGGTTCGGCGGATTCAGCGACATCTTCGAGACCTTCTTCGGGGCGGCGGGCGGCACGCGCGCGGCGCGGCCGCGGTCGCGGCGCGAGCGCGGTCAGGACGCCCTCGTGCGCATCACGCTCGAGCTCAAGGACGTCGTGTCCGGCGTGCACCGCGACATCGAGGTCGACACGGCCGTGCTGTGCGAGACGTGTCAGGGATCGTGCTGCCAGCCGGGCACGGGTCCGGTCACGTGCGACATCTGCCACGGCGCGGGCTACGTGCAGCGTCAGGTGCGGAGCCTGCTCGGCAACGTCGTCACGAGCCAGCCGTGCACCGTGTGCCAGGGTTACGGCACGACCATCCCGTACCCGTGCGTGACGTGCCAGGGCCAGGGCCGCGTGCGCGCCCGCCGCACGGTGTCGATCGACATCCCGGCCGGCGTCGAGACGGGGCTGCGTCTGCAGCTTCCCGGCTCGGGCGAGGTCGGCCCCGGCGGCGGACCCAACGGCGACCTGTACATCGAGGTCACGGTCGCGCCCGACGAGGTGTTCAGCCGCGACGGCGACGACCTGCTCGCGACCCTCGAGGTGTCGATGCCCGACGCGATCCTCGGCACGACGACGACGATCGAGTCGCTCGACGGCCCGGTCGACCTCGAGCTGCGCCCGGGCGTCCAGTCCGGCGACGTCATCACGGTCCGCGGCCGCGGCATCACGCCGCTGCGCGGCACGCAGCGGGGCGACCTCCGCATCGGCGTGCACGTCGTGACGCCCACGCGCGTCGACGGCCGGTCGCGCGCCCTCATCGAGGAGTTCGCGAAGAAGACGAAGCCCCCGGCCCCGCGCCTCGCGCACTTCCAGCAGGGCCTGTTCGCGAAGCTGCGCGACCGCTTCCGGAACGGCTGACCCGGATGCCGCTGCACTTCCTCCTCGACGAGCACGTGCTCGCCCGCCCGGGCGAGACTGTCGTGCTCACGGGAGCCGAGGCGCACCACGCAGCGGCCGTGCGCCGTGTGCGGGTCGGCGAGGAGGTCACCGTCGGCGACGGCCACGGAGCGTGGCTCACCGGTACGTGCGAGGCCGTGGCGCCCCGCGAGGTCGTCGTGCGGATCGACGAGCGGACGGATGTTCCGCCGCCTGCGCCGCGCCTTGTGCTCGTGCAAGCCCTCGCCAAGGGCGACCGCGACGAGCTCGCCGTTCAGGCGGCGACGGAGCTCGGCGTCGACGAGATCGTGCCGTGGCAGGCGGCCCGCAGCGTGTCGCGCTGGGACACCGCCAAGGCCGCGAAGGGTCGCGCGCGCTGGGCGGCGATCGTGCGTGAGGCGGCGAAACAGGCGCACCGCGCGTGGGTCCCCGAGGTCGGCGAGCTCTCGACCACGAAGCAGCTCGTGCAGCGGGTCGGCCAGGGCGCGGCATCCGTGTTCGTCCTCGAGCCGACGGGGGAGGAGCGGCTCACCGCCGTCGCGCTCGATGCGACCGACCCGCGCGACATCGTGCTGGTCGTCGGCCCCGAGGGCGGCGTCGCACCGGAGGAGCTGCAGGCGTTCGCGGATGCGGGGGCCCACCTCGTCCGCTTGGGCGAGACCGTGCTGCGCACGTCGACGGCGGGGCCGGCGGCGCTCGCGATCGTGAACGCTGCGCTCGGTCGCTGGTAGGGGTGGGCGACGGTTCGACGGGCTCACCGACCGGGTGGGGCGGGCGACGGTTCGACGGGCTCACCGGCCGGGTGGGGGTGGGTGACGGTTCGACGGGCTCACCGACCGGGTGGGGTGGGCGACGGTTCGACGGGCTCACCGACCCGCAGGGGACCGCATCGGTCCCTGAGCCTGTCGAAGGGTCCTCGCTAGACTTGAAGGATGAGCGAACCCTCGATCTTCACGCGCATCTACAACGGAGAGATCCCGTCCGAGATCATCGCGCAGACCGAGAACGTGTTCGCGATCCGAGACATCAACCCGCAGGCGCCCGTGCACCTGCTCGTGATCCCCAAGACGCAGGAGTATCGCGACGTCGTCGAGCTCGCCGCGGGTGATCCCGACCTGCTCACCGAGATGATCGGGCTCGCCAACACCCTCGCGGCCGAGCACGCCGACGGCGACTTCCGGCTCGTCTTCAACCGCGGTGCCGGCGCCGGCCAGACCGTGTTCCACGTCCACGCCCATGTCCTCGCCGGAGGACTGGAAGAGAGAAGTCTTTGACCGACAACGAACCCGCCGTCGAGCGGGTCTACGCCGACGGAGTCGCCATGGTGCAGCTCCTCGGACCTCAGGATCGCCTGTTGCGCGTCGTCGAGCGCGAGCACCCCGACGTCGACGTCCACGTCCGCGGCAACGAGATCACTCTCACGGGCGACGCGTCGGCGGTCGCCGCGGCCCGCGCCCTCGTCGATGAGCTGCTCGCGATGACGAAGGCGGGGCAGGGGCTCGACCCTGCCGACGTCACGTCGTCGAACCGGATTCTCCAGTCCGAGGGCGGCCCGCGCCCGTCCGAAGTGCTCGGCGAGGCGATCCTGTCGACGCGCGGCAAGGTCATCCGGCCCAAGACGCTCGGGCAGAAGGCGTACGTCGACGCGATCGAGGAGAACACGATCGTGTTCGGCATCGGCCCCGCCGGCACGGGCAAGACCTACCTGGCGATGGCGAAGGCCGTGCAGGCGCTGCAGCGCAAAGAGGTCAACCGCATCATCCTGACCCGTCCGGCCGTCGAGGCGGGGGAGCGGCTCGGATTCCTCCCGGGCACGCTCACCGACAAGATCGACCCCTACCTCCGGCCGCTCTACGACGCGCTCAACGAGATGATGGACCCCGAGCTCGTGCCGAAGCTCATGGCGACCGGCACGATCGAGGTCGCGCCCCTCGCGTACATGCGCGGGCGCACGCTCAACGACTCGTTCGTCGTGCTCGACGAGGCGCAGAACACGACGCCCGAGCAGATGAAGATGTTCCTCACGCGCCTCGGCTTCGGCACGAAGATGGTCGTCACGGGCGACATCACGCAGATCGACCTCCCGCAGGGGGCATCCGGCCTGCGGCTCGTCACGCGCGTGCTGAAGGAGATCGACGACATCCACTTCGCGTTCCTCACGAGCGACGACGTCGTGCGTCACACGCTCGTCGGCCGCATCGTCGACGCGTACAGCGAGTACGACGAGCGACGTCTCGCGGCGAGGCGCGAGCGGGACGAGGCATCCGAGTTCGCCAATCGGGCCGAGCGACGCGCTTCCGCCCGCCCCGGCGGACCGCGTGACCACCTTCCGAAGCGAGGCCGCTCATGACGATCGAGATCACGAACGAGTCGGGCGTCGAGGTCGATGAGACGGTCCTGCTGCGGCTCATGGAGCACAACCTCGCAGAGCTTCATGTGAGCCCGGATGCCGACGTCGCGATCCTTCTCGTCGACGAGGGTGCGATGGAGGCGCTGCACGTGCAGTGGATGGACGAGCCCGGCCCGACCGACGTGCTGAGCTTCCCGATGGACGAGCTGCGGCCGGGTACGGAGGATATGCCGACGCCCCCGGGGCTGCTCGGCGACATCGTGCTGTGCCCGCAGGTCGCCGAGACGCAGGCGGTCGCCGCGAAGCACTCCACGATGGACGAGCTCGTGCTGCTCACGACGCACGGGCTGCTGCACCTGCTCGGATTCGATCACGCCGAGCCCGAGGAGGAGCGCGAGATGTTCGGGCTGCAGAAGAGCCTCATCACCGCGTTCCAGAGCTCGGAACGTCGGCGCGGCCGCGCATGACCGAAGCCCTCCTGCTCGTCGCGGCACTGCTGCTCATCGCCTTCGGCGCGTTCATGGTGGCGATCGACGCGGCGCTCAGCGTCACGTCGAGGGCCGACCTCGCGGAGCTGGCGGCGAACGGACACAACGCGACCTCGCTGCGTCGCATCGCCGACGATCCCGAAGCGCACGAGAACGCGGTCGTGTTCATCCGCGTCTTCGCAGAGACGACGGCGGCGGTGCTCATCACCGTCGCGTTCACGCTGCTGTTCGAGAACATCTGGTGGGCGATGCTCGCGGCGGCGCTGCTCATGACCGGCCTGTCGTACGTGGTCGTCGGCACGGGTCCTCGAAATCTCGGGCGCCAGCATGCGCGCCGCCTGCTGCTCAGCGCGGCGCCGGTCGTGCGGGGTGTGCGCATCATCCTCGGGCCGCTCGCGCACGGCCTCGTCGCGCTGAGCACGCGCATCACGCCGGGCGGGTCGCGCGGTTCGTCGTTCGCGTCGGAGGAGCAGTTGCTCTCGATCATCGACGAGGCCGCCGAGAACGAGCTCATCGAGCAGGACGACCGCGAGCTCATCCACTCCGTGTTCGACTTCACCGACACGTACGTGCGCGCCGTCATGGTGCCGCGCACCGACATGGTCACGGTCGACGCGCACGCGTCGACGCGGGAGGCGATGCGGATCTTCCTCGACAAGGGGGTCTCGCGCGTCCCCATCGTCGACGACGAGGCGGACGACGTCGTCGGGGTGCTGTACCTCAAGGACCTCGTGCAGTTCGGCTTCCGTGACGAGAACGGCTGGCGCGACGCGCCGATCACCCCCATCAGCCGTCCGGCGGTGTTCGTGCCCGAGTCGATGCGCGCCGAGACGCTGCTGCAGCAGATGAAGCGCGACGCCGTGCACGTGTGCCTCGTGGTGGACGAGTACGGGGGCGTATCGGGCCTCGTGACGCTCGAGGACCTCATCGAGGAGCTCGTGGGCGAGATCGCCGACGAGTACGACCCGCGCGCCGACGAGGTGACCGAGGTAGAGCCCGGCCGCTACCGCGTGAGCGCGCGCCTCGGGCTCGACGAGGTCGGCGACCTGTTCGGCATCGAGCTGGAGGACGAGGACGTCGACTCGATCGGCGGTCTTCTCGGCAAAGCGCTCGGCCGCATTCCGCAGCCCGGCGCGACCGCCGAGTACGCGGGGCTCATCATGACCGGCGGCGCCTCACGAGGACGCGGCCGCGGCATCAGCACTGTCTTCGTCGAGCGGGGGGCCGCCCTCGAGGCGGCCGATGACCCGCTCAACGGACGATCGCCGCGCACGGGCGAGATCCGCACCGTGCGCCCGCGTACCGGCGAGGTGCGCATCGTGAGGAGAGGGGAACGGGATGTCTGAGAACCCCGAGTCCGCGCGGATCCCCGAGGCGCGTGAGCCCTCAGCGGTCCCTGAGCTCGTCGAAGGGTCTGAGCTCGTCGAAGGGTCTGAGGTGGTGGAAGGGTCGTCGCCACACACGCGGTCGGGCTTCGTCACATTCGTCGGACGCCCCAACGTGGGCAAGTCGACGCTCATGAACGCACTCGTCGGCGAGAAGGTCGCGATCACGAGCGACAAGCCGCAGACGACGCGCCGCGCGATCCGCGGCATCCTCAACCGCCCGAGCGGCCAGCTCGTCGTCGTCGACACCCCAGGTCTGCACAAGCCTCGCACGCTCCTTGGCCAGCGCCTCAACGACCTCGTCGAGCAGGTGCTCGGCGACGTCGACGTCATCGGCTTCTGCGTGCCGGCTACCGAGAAGGTCGGACCGGGAGACCGGCGGATCGCCGAGTCGCTGACCGGCTATCCGCGGGCCAAGAAGGTCGCGATCGTGACGAAGACGGATGCCGCGACCCGCGAGCAGATCACGGAGAGGCTCATCGAGGTCGACAGCCTCCGCGAGGACTGGGCCGCCGTGATCCCGCTGTCGGCGCTCACCCGCGACCAGCTCGACGTGCTCACCGACGAGCTCCTCACGCTCATGCCCGAGGGGCCGGCGCTGTATCCCGAGGACGTCGTCACGGACGAGTCGCTCGAGGACCGCGTCGCCGAGATCATCCGCGAAGCTGCGCTCGAGGGCGTGCGAGACGAGCTGCCGCACTCGATCGCCGTCACGATCGACGACATCGAGGAACGCGACACCGGCTCGATGACCGACATCTACGCGAACATCATCGTCGAGCGCGACAGTCAGAAGGCGATCATCATCGGCCGCAAGGGCAGTCGCTTGCGGGACGTCGGCGCGAAGGCGCGCGCGCAGATCGAGCCGCTCATCGGCACGAAGGTGTTCCTCAAGCTGCACGTGCGCGTCGCGAAGGAGTGGCAGCGGGACCCGAAGCAGCTCGGGCGGCTCGGGTTCTGAGCCCCGCTCACTCCGCGCGGCGTAGACTCGCGAACATGGAGACGGTCACGACTCCGCTGCCGTGGACCGACCCGCGCGAAGAGATCGAGGTCGGCGTCCTCATGGCGAACGGGCGGCTGGCTCCGCGCCGGTTCGCGAACCGCGCGGAGGCCGAGGCGTGGGCGCGCCCCGAAGAGGGCGATCGCGTCGTCGAGTACAACCTCATCTGCGAGTGCGACTCGTAGCGAGCCGCCCGCGGCGGCGGCATCCGTCAGCCCGACACCTCGCGCATCATCGACTGGATGAACACGACCTTCTCGCCGTACTCGGCGTCTACCGCCTCCTGCCACGTGCCGTCGTCCCACGGCACGTCGACCCACAGGTAGCCGCGATCGGGGTACGACCCGAGGTACGCGTCGCCCATCTTCGCCGGCAGCTCCTCCTGGATCTCGAGCAATCGGCCCTCATCCGTCGAACCCTCGACGCCGCCGGCCGGGTCGTCGGGGCGCATCGGGTCGTAGAGCGCGAGCATGATCGGCGGCTGCGTCACGGTGAAGGTCTCGCCGTCGAACGTGCCGGTGACGGCGTACGCGCCCCACGTCACGTCACCCGACGTCTCGCTGCCTTCGACGTCGCCCCACGACCAGCCTTCGAGCGGCAGACCCGCGCACTGGGGCGGCCACGACTCCGCGACGGGGCCCAGGCACAGCTCGGCGTCGCCGCCCTTGTCGAGCACGGTTCCCGTCGCGACGACCTCGCCGGTCGGAGGGTCGGGCCAGGCGTTGTCGAGGCTCGCTCCGGGCGGCGGAGCGTCGGCGGAGGGCGTCGCGCATGCGGAGAGCGTGAAGGCGCCGGCCGCGATGATCGAGAGGGCGGCGGCGCGCAGGACGGAGACTCGTCGGTGAGGACTCATACCCGTAACGTGTCGCGAGCGAGGCGATCGTCTCAGTCACGAATCGACACGGATGCCTCGCCCAGCGGCATCCGCATTTGGCATCGCCCCCGCGGGCGGGTGTACCCTCGATCCATGCGCGCAGGCTCGCTCCTTCTTCTTAGCCGCCGCGGCGAGGCTTCGTTCTAGGGCCTTTCTCGTCGCGGAGCTTGGTGTTGGCCCGCAACATCTGACGAGGAAGCAGCCCCCATCATGGAGAACCACCAGAAGCCGTCGTCCATGCCGGTCCACAAGTACCGGCCGTTCCACGAGCAGATCCGGGTCGACCTGCCCGACCGCACGTGGCCCGACAAGCGCATCGCGAAGGCGCCGCGTTGGTGCGCCGTCGACCTGCGAGACGGCAACCAGGCGCTCATCGATCCGATGAGCCCCGAGCGCAAGCGCATCATGTTCGACCTGCTCGTCCGCATGGGCTACAAGGAGATCGAGGTCGGCTTCCCGAGTGCGAGCCAGACCGACTTCGACTTCGTGCGCCAGCTGATCGAAGAGGACCTGATCCCCGACGACGTCACGATCCAGGTGCTGACGCAGGCCCGCGAAGAGCTCATCGCCCGCACGTACGAGGCGATCCGCGGCGCCAAGCAGGCGATCGTCCACCTTTACAACTCGACGAGCATCCTGCAGCGCGAGGTCGTGTTCCGCACCGACAAGCAGGGCATCATCGACATCGCGATGAACGGCGCCCGCTGGTGCAAGCAGTACGAGGCCACCGTCCCCGAGACGACCGTCTACTACGAGTACTCGCCCGAGAGCTACACCGGCACCGAGCTCGAGTTCGCCGTCGAGGTGTGCAACAAGGTGATGGAGGTCTTCGTTCCGACGCCGGAGCGCAAGGTCATCATCAACTTGCCGGCGACCGTCGAGATGGCGACCCCGAACGTGTACGCCGACTCGATCGAGTGGATGTCGCGTCACCTGAACCACCGCGAGAACGTCATCCTGTCGCTGCATCCGCACAATGACCGCGGCACCGCCGTGGCTGCGGCTGAGCTGGGCTACATGGCCGGTGCCGACCGCATCGAGGGATGCCTCTTCGGCAACGGCGAGCGCACGGGCAACGTCGACCTGGTGGCGCTGGGCATCAACATGCTGACGCAGGGCATCGACCCGCAGATCGACTTCAGCGACATCGACCAGATCAAGCGCACGGTCGAGTACTGCAACCAGCTGCCCGTGCACGAGCGCAGCCCGTGGGCCGGCGACCTCGTCTTCACGGCCTTCAGCGGCTCGCACCAGGACGCCATCAAGAAGGGCTTCGAGGCGATGGAGGCCCGCGCGGCCGCCGAGGGCGTCTCGGTCGACGAGCTGGAGTGGGCCGTCCCGTACCTGCCGATCGACCCGAAAGACCTGGGCCGCTCGTACGAGGCCGTCATCCGCGTCAACTCGCAGTCCGGCAAGGGCGGCGTCGCCTATCTGCTGAAGAGCGACCACGCGCTCGACCTGCCGCGCAGGCTGCAGATCGAGTTCTCGGGCGTCGTGCAGGCGAAGACGGATGCCGAGGGCGGCGAGGTCACGAGCGACGAGATCTGGCGCATCTTCACCGACGAGTACCTGCCCGCCGCCGACGCCGAAGAGCGCTGGGGCCGGTTCGAGCTGCTCGCGACGCGCACGCAGAGCGACCTGTCGGGCGACGTCGTGCTCGAGGTCACGCTGCGCGACGGCGACGATCGCGTCGAGGCAACCGGCCACGGCAACGGTCCGGTGGCGGCATTCCTCGAGATCGTGCGCGCGCACGGGTTCGACGTGACGCTCTACGACTACGTCGAGCACGCGCTCAGCTCGGGCGGCGACGCGCAGGCGGCGGCCTACGTCGAGCTCCAGGTGGACGGCGAGCGTCTGTGGGGCGTCGGCATCGACAGCGACATCTCGACTGCGTCGCTCAAGGCCATCGTGTCGGGCGTCAACCGCGCGATCCGCACACGCGAGCGGGAACGCGCGGGCGAGCTCGCGGCCGTCTGACCCGGTTCGTCGGCGTCGGGCCCGTCGTCAGTCGGCGTCGGGCCCGGGCTTGACGATCGGGATCGCGCTCGTCTCGACGGCGACGCGACGCCGGTGCAGCGCGCGCTGTTCAGGCAGCGAGATGTCGAAGATGACCGCGAGCACGCGGATCACGGCCGTGACGATGATGCAGGCGATCGACGCCGGCAAGAGTGCGACGCCGGCCGAATGGGAGATCGCGAGCACGGCGCATCCGGCCCCTGCGGCCACGGCGTAGAGCGAGCCGACGTGCATGATCGCGACGGGCAGTCCCATGATCATGTCGCGCAGGATGCCGCCTCCGACCGCGGAGCACACGCCGACGAACACCGCGGGCACGGGCGGCAGCCCGAGCGCGAGCGCCTTGCTCGTGCCGAAGGCGCCGAACAGTCCGATGACGATCGCGTCGAGGCCGACGATGACGGCGTTGAGGCGCTGGAAGAGCCCCGCGAGCAGCATCCCCACGAGCGAGGCGCACACGGCGGTGAGGAGGTACCAGTTGCTCTGCAGCGTCACCGGTGTGACGTTGAGCAGCAGGTCGCGGATGAGCCCGCCGCCCATGCCCATCACGATCCCGATGATCGCGACGCCGAGCAGATCGAGCCGTCGCTGACCACGGAAACCCGATGCGAAGAGCGCGCCCTGGATGCCGCCGAGGCCGACGGCGACCAGGTCCGCCCACAGCGGGATCACCAAGACGGGTTCGTCCACGAACCCATTGTGGGGGGAGGTCAGGGCATGTGCGAATGCCCGCCCGCCTGCGCCGGATCGTCGGTGCCCGGACGGATAATGGACGGGTGCCCACCTACCGCGACGAGGTCGTGGTCCTGCGCACCCACAAGCTGGGTGAAGCCGACCGCATCGTGACGCTGCTCAGCCGTCGCCACGGCAAGCTGCGCGCCGTCGCGAAAGGCGTGCGGCGCACGTCGTCGCGCTTCGGCGCCCGGCTCGAGCCGTTCATGGTCGCCGACGTCCAGCTCTACCAGGGTCGCTCGCTCGACATCGTGCAGCAGGCGGAATCCCTCGGCGCGTACGGCGCCGACATCGCGGTCCACTACGACCGCTACACCGCCGCGAACGCGATGGTCGAGGCGGCCGACCGCCTCAACGAGGCCGAGGCCACTCCGAACCAATACCTGCTGCTCGTGGGCGGGCTGCGCGCGCTCGCGCGCGGGGAGCACGCCTCGCGCAGCATCCTCGACTCCTACCTGCTGCGCGCGATGGCGCTGTCGGGGTGGGCTCCGTCGCTCGCCGAATGCGCCCGATGCGGCGCGAGCGGACCGCACGACGCGTTCGTCGCCCAGCTCGGCGGGATGGTCTGCCGAGACTGCGCTCCGACGGGCGCGGCACGGCTCGACGGCGACTCGGCGCGCCTGCTCCGCTCGCTCATGGCGGGGGAGTGGGACGAGGTCGACGCCGCCCCTCCCGCGGCGGCGGCCGCGGCATCCGGCCTCATCGCCGCCTACGCCCAGTGGCACCTGGAGCGCGGCATCCGTTCTCTGTCGCATGTGGAGGCGCCTCGGTGACGCCCAAGCCCTACACCCATCGCGACGCCGTTCCGTATCGCCCGCTCGACTGGACGGGCGTCAACCCCCCTGCCTTCCCTTCGGGGAGCGTGCCGAACCACGTCGCGATCGTCATGGACGGCAACGGGCGCTGGGCGAACCGCCGCGGGCTGCCGCGCATCGAGGGGCACAAAGCCGGCGAGGAGGTGCTGCTCGACGTCGTCGCGGGCGCCATCCAGGCGGGCGTGAAGCACCTGTCCGTGTACGCGTTCTCGACCGAGAACTGGGCGCGCTCGCCCGACGAGGTGCGGTTCCTCATGGGCTACAACCGAGATGTGCTGCACCGCCGACGCGACCAGCTCAACGAGTGGGGCGTGCGTGTGCGGTGGTCGGGGCGCAGGCCCCGGCTGTGGGGGTCGGTCATCAAGGAGCTCCAGTCCGCCGAGAGACTCACAGCGGACAACGACGTGCTCACGCTGACGATGTGCATCAACTACGGCGGGCGCGTCGAGCTCGTCGACGCGATGCGCGAGATCGCCGCCGACGTCGCGGCGGGTCGGCTCAAGGCATCCGCGATCACCGAGAAGACGGTGCGCCGCCACCTGTACCAGTCCGACATGCCCGACGTCGACCTTTTCATCCGCTCGTCGGGCGAGCAGCGCACGTCGAACTTCCTGTTGTGGCAGTCCGCGTACGCCGAGTTCGTGTTCCTCGACACGCTCTGGCCCGACTTCAGCCGCACGGATCTGTGGCACGCGATCCAGATCTACCTCGACCGCGATCGCCGTTTCGGCGGGGCCGTGGACCAGCCCGCGCCGCCCGCGCTCTGACGCTACTTATGCCGCGCCCTCTGCGGGCGTATCCTGCGGGCGGGTGGATGCTCCTCTCCTGTGGGGCACGGCGGAGAAGCCGTGGTCAGGAGGTGTCTCATGGACGGTGCGCGACACTCCGCGCGGCGCGCCGGGATGGTGGCCGCTCTCGTCCTGGGTGGTGTGCTGGCTCTCGCCTCGTGCGCGCCCGTCGCGAACGAGGCCGACGACACACCGACGCCCACGCCGACCGCCACGCAGGAGCCGTCGCCGACTCCGACACCCGACAATGGCGGCGACGGTCCGGTGGACCCCTCGCAGCAGACCCGACGCAGCGGCCCGGCCGCGGAGTACGGCGGTCCACCGTACGGCGATCAGGGCGTAGAGTCCATCGGCGACGGCCGGTGGTGCGCGAAGGTCGGGTTCTTCTGGGGCGGAGACGCGCCGCCCGAGAACGTCACGTTCACGATCGACGGGATCGACTCGCACCCCGCCGGCGCCGTCACGGCCTCGACCGAGCGCTGCAGCGATTCGCCTGACATCGTCGGGTCCTGCATCGGCTTCACGATGACGCCCGAGACGCCGTTCACGGTGTGCGACCTGCTCGTGCTCGCGACCCCGTCGTTCTCGATCGAGGCGGGAGTCACCTTCAGGGGCACCCTCGTCTGCACCGAGCCGCGATTCTGCGAGGCCGCGATCGCACGTCCCGCCGAGGCGGGTCCAGAGATCTTCGTGCGGGATCCGGATCCTCCGGAGGACCCCGATGATCCGCCGACCGAAGATCCGCAGACCCCGACCGATGAGCCCGAGTCACCGGAGAGCGAGGCGCCGTGACGACCACCTCTCGACCCGAGCGCGACTCCGAGGCATCCGCGGAGCCGATCGGTCACGGACCCGTCCGCGCGACGACCGCGACCCCCGACGCGGCACAGCCCGAGGCCGACCCGGCACCCGCACCCGCCGATGTGATCCCGGGTCCGCCGAACCTCGCGTTCGAGAAGTGGATGGGCTTCCTGTCTTCGTTCGTCGCACCGGTGACGCTCATCACCGCCCTGCTCTTCTACTTCGGGTACGTGTCGTCGCGCACGTTCTTCGCATACTTCGGGGTCGACGTCGACGTGCTCGGGTTGAGCAACCAGGCGTTCGTCATGCGGAGCCCCGGTGCACTCTTCGTGCCGCTCGTGATCGCGCTGATCCTCGCGGCGGGTCTGGTGGTGGGGCACCGCCTGCTGCGCAAACGGCTGAAGAATGCGGATGCCACGGTCCGCACGCGCGTCGTGGCGGTGATCGCCTGGACGGGCATCGGCCTGATCCTCGCCGGCCTGGTGCTCGCGTTGCTGTGGGGGGTGTTCGGGGGGTGGGAACTCGCGCCGCTCGTCACGCCCCTCCTGCTCGCCGTCGGTGCGGGCCTCGCCGCCTATGCCGCGTCGACCGCGCGCGCACTGCGCGGTGGATCGGAGGGGCGGAGCGTCGTCGTGCTGCTCGTCGTGGCGATGGTCGCGGGCGCATTCTGGGCGACGGCGACCCTCGCGGAGTGGTGGGGGCGTGGGCAGGCGCGGGCGCTCGCCGCCGACCTCGCGTCGCTGCCGGCCGTCGTGCTCGACACGCAGGAGCGGATGTTCCCGGGGAACGACGCGATCCTCTTCCAGGAGCTCGAGCCGCATGAGGAGGGGCAGATGTACCGCTACCGGTATCACGGGCTGCGGCTCCTCGTGCAGGGCGGAGGACGCCTGTTCCTGGTGCCGGATCAATGGTCGCCGGATGCTTCGACTCTCGTCGTGCCGTACGACGACTCGGTCCGCGTGCGGTTCCGCTTCTTCCCGGACGCGGACCCGCCGGGCTGATCATGCTTGTGCGGGAATAGACCGTCCCGCGTCGACCGTTGTCCTTCAGCATGACGGATGCCATCAAGATCGACGTGTGGTCGGATATCGCCTGCCCCTGGTGCTACATCGGAAAGCGGAACCTCGAGAACGGGTTGGCCGCGGCATCCGCCGATGAAGACGCGCCGGTCGTCGAGGTGACCTACCACTCGTTCGAGCTGTCGCCCGACACGCCCGTGGACTTCGAGGGCGACGAGGTGGACTACCTCTCCGGGCACAAGGGCATCTCGCGCGAGCAGGCGCAGTCGATGATCGACCGGGTGACGGGCGTCGCCGCGCAGTCGGGCCTCACGTACCGCTACGACCTCCTCAAGCACACCAACACGGTGAAGGCGCACGAGCTGCTGCACTTCGCGAAGGCGCACGGCCGCCAGCTCGAACTCGCGGAGCGGCTCATGTCGGCGTACTTCACAGAGGGCCGCCACCTCGGACGCACCGACGAGCTCGTCGCACTCGCGTCGGATGTGGGACTCGACGCGGATGCCGCGCGCGAGGCCCTCGAGTCGCGCCGGTACCTCCCCGAGGTGCGCGCCGACCAGAAGCAGGCGGCCGCGTACGCCATCAACGGAGTGCCGTTCTTCGTGATCGACGGCAAGTACGGCGTCTCCGGCGCTCAGCCGGCCGAGGCGTTCGCGCAGATCGCCCGCCAGGTGTGGGCCGAGCACCGCGCCGCCGAGACGACCGGCGAGGAAACCGACGTCGACGCCGCCCCGGAGCCGGCGACAGCCGACGTCTGACAGAGACCGCGAAGAGGGGGCGGATGCCGCGACATCCGCCCCCTCTTCCGTCTTCGGCCGACCGTCAGCGCGGCAGGTTCGCCTCGATCGCCTCGACGATCGCGGGGTCGTCCGGGCGGACAGGGGAGCGGAAGCGGCGCACGGAGCCGTCCGGCGTCACGAGGAACTTCTCGAAGTTCCAGCCGACGTCGCCCGCCTGGCCGTCGTCGTCGGCCGTCTGCTTGAGCACCTGGTAGAGCGGGATCGTGCCCTCGCCGTTGACCTCGATCTTGTCCATGATCGGGAAGGTCACGCCCCATGTCGTGGAGCAGTACTCGAGGATCTCGTCGATCGAGCCGGGCTCCTGCCCCTTGAACTGGTTGCACGGGAAGCCGATCACGGTGAAACCGCGGTCGCCGTAGTCGCGCTGCAGCTGCTCCAGCTGCTCGTACTGGGGTGTGAGGCCGCACTTGGACGCGACGTTGACGACGAGGACGACCTTGTCGCCGTAGTCGGCGAGGGTCGCCGTGCCGCCGTCGGCCGTGCGGAAGGGGATGTCGCGGAGATCTGTCGCCGTGGAGGTCATGCCACCAGGCTAGAGCGCCTCGCGGGGTGCCGGATCGGGGGTCTGCCTGTTCGTGGCTCCTCCCCAGCACGCGGCCTCGGATGTCGCATGACGCGCGCGACATGCGCGTCCAGCCCCGATTCGGGATGGGATGGGAAGATAGTCGGGTGACTTCCGTTCTCGTCGACGCGCCCGCACGCGCGCTGTCCATCGGGCCGATCGAGCTCGATGCTCCCGTCGTGCTCGCGCCCATGGCGGGAATCACCAACACGGCGTTCCGGCGCCTGTGCCGCGAGTACGGCGCCGGGCTCTACGTCAGCGAGATGATCACGACCCGCGCCCTCGTGGAGCGCAACGCGACGACCATGCGGCTCATCACGCACCACGAGTCCGAGACGCCGCGGTCCATCCAGCTCTACGGCGTCGATCCCGCGACGACCGAGGCGGCGGTGCGCCTCCTCGTCGAAGAGGACCGTGCCGATCACATCGACCTGAACTTCGGATGCCCCGTGCCCAAGGTCACGCGCAAGGGCGGTGGTTCCGCCCTCCCGTGGAAGCTCGGGCTCTTCCGCGAGATCGTGACGCGCGCCGTACGCGCGGCCGGTGACATCCCGCTGACGGTGAAGATGCGCAAGGGCATCGACGCCGACCACCTCACGTACCTCGACGCGGGCCGCATCGCCGAAGACGCCGGCGTCGCGGCCGTCGCCCTGCACGCGCGCACGGCGGCCGAGTTCTACTCGGGCGAGGCAGACTGGTCGGCGATCGCCGCCCTGAAGGAGGCGGTCACGAGCGTCCCCGTGCTCGGCAACGGCGACATCTGGAGCGCCGAGGACGCGGTGCGCATGATGGACGAGACCGGCTGCGACGGCGTCGTCGTGGGTCGCGGATGCCTGGGCCGCCCGTGGCTGTTCGGCGAACTCGCCGCCGCCTTCGGCGCCGAGAGCCGACCGGTCGACGCGACGCTCGGCTTCGTCGCGCAGGCGTTCCGCCGCCACGCCGAGCTGCTCGTCGAGTTCTTCGACGACGAGGGGCGCGGCTGCCGCGACATCCGCAAGCACGTCGCCTGGTACTTCAAGGGCTATCCGGTCGGCGGTGAGACGCGTGCGCGCCTTGCGACCGTGTCGAGCCTCGCCGAGATCGACGACCTCCTCGCCACGCTCGACCTCGACGCGCCGTACCCCGGCGCCGCTGCGGAGGGGCAGCGCGGCCGCGCCGGAAGCCCCAAGCGCCCGGCACTGCCCGAAGGCTGGCTCGACTCGCGAGAGGTCGGGGCCGAGGCATCCGCCACCCTCGCCGAAGCGGAACTCGACACCAGTGGCGGCTGACGGCCCCGGGGCGGTCGGCGTCGCGTCGGGGCGACCGGAGGGCTACGACGACGCGGATGCCGCGCGCTTCCACACCGAACGGCACCGGTCGCAGCGCGATGACTTCGCCCGTGATCGCGCGCGCGTGCTGCACTCCGCGGCCCTGCGCCGCCTCGCCGCGAAGACGCAGGTGCTGAGTCCCGCGAGCCCTGCCGACTTCGCGCGCAACCGCCTCACGCACTCCCTCGAGGTCGCCCAGGTCGGCCGAGAGCTCGCGACGGCGCTCATGCTGTCGCCCGACGTCGTCGACACGGCGTGCCTGAGCCACGACCTGGGGCATCCGCCGTTCGGGCACAACGGCGAGCGCGCGCTCAACGACTGGGCCGACGACATCGGCGGGTTCGAGGGCAACGCGCAGACCCTGCGGATCCTCACGAGGCTCGAGCCGAAGGTGCTCCGCGACGACGGCCGCACGTACGGGCTCAACCTCACGCGCGCGAGCCTCGACGCGACGTGCAAGTACCCGTGGACGGCGGAGCATCCGCTGCCCGATCCGGGCGGGCGTCTCAAGTTCGGCGTGTACCCCGACGACGAGGACGTCTTCCGCTGGATGCGCGAGGGCGCCCCCGGACGCGTGCGGTGCATAGAGGCCGAGGTCATGGACCTCTCCGACGACATCGCATACTCGGTGCACGACTTCGAAGACGCGATCGTGAACGGGTACCTCGACCCCGCGCGCCTCGCCGACGCGTCCGAGCACGACGCGCTGCTGCGAGCGATCCAGTCGTGGGTCGGGTTCGACTTCGCGCTCGACGAGCTCGAGGACGCGCTGTATCGGCTCATGCGGATGCCGGAGTGGATCCGCTCGTTCGACGGCACGCGCGCCGCGCACGCGCGCCTCAAGAACCTCACGTCCGACCTCATCGGCCGGTTCGCGCGCGCGGCGACGACGGCGACCCGCGAGGCGTACGAGGTCGCCGTGCTCACGCGCTATCGCGCGCACGTCGTCGTGCCGCGTGTCGTCGAGGCCGAGATGGCGGTGCTGAAGGGCATCATCGGAGCCGTGGTGGTCTCGATCGAGGGTCGCAAGGCGCTCTACAAGGAGCAGCGCCGTGTGCTCAAGCGACTCGCGACGGCTCTGTGGGAGCACCCCGACGCGCTCGACGCGATGCACGCGCAGGACTTCGCGGCGGCCGAGACGGATGCCGCGCGCCGCCGCGTCGTCGTCGACCAGGTCGCGAGCCTCACCGACCAGCTCGCGATCGCGTGGCACGACCGGCTCGTCGGCGAGATCGACGCGGGTTCCCTCGGCGTGTGGTCGCCGGCCGCTCCGAAGCCCGACACTGCCCGCCGCCGGGGAGGGCTGTGATGGCCGGACGCATCCGTCAAGCCGACGTCGACGAGGTCAAGGCGCGCACGAACATCGCCGACATCATCGGCGAGCGCGTGGCCCTCAAGCCGGCGGGCGTGGGCTCCATGAAGGGACTGTGCCCGTTCCACGACGAGCGCAGCCCCAGCTTCAACGTGCGCCCGCAGGCGGGCTTCTACCACTGCTTCGGATGCGGCGAATCGGGCGACGTGTACTCATTCCTGCGCCGCATGGACCACCTGTCGTTCACCGAGGCCGTCGAGCGCCTCGCGGGGCGCATCGGCTACACGCTGCACTACGAGGACGGGGGAGCGGCGCCCGAGACGACGGGCCGGGCGCGTCTGTACGCCGCGAACGCCGCGGCCGCCGAGTTCTTCCGCGCGCAGCTCATGACGCCCGAGGCGGAGGCGGCGCGCTCGTTCCTCGGCTCGCGGGGCTTCGACGCGGGCGCCGCAGCCCACTTCGGGGTGGGGTACGCGCCGAAGGGCTGGTCCGGCATGCGCGATGCGCTTCGCGGCAAGGGCTTCAGCGATGAGGAGCTCGCCGCGGCCGGCCTCGTGTCGCAGGGGCAGCGCGGCGTGTACGACCGCTTCCGGGGGAGGGTCGTGTGGCCCATCCGCGACGTGACCAGCCAGGTGATCGGGTTCGGCGCGCGCAAGCTGTACGACGACGACCAGGGCCCGAAGTACCTCAACACCCCTGAGACGCCCATCTACCGCAAGAACCAGGTGCTCTACGGGCTCGACCTCGCCAAGCGCGACATCTCGCGCGAGCACCGGGTCGTCGTCGTGGAGGGGTACACCGACGTCATGGCGTGCCACCTCGCCGGCATCACGACCGCGATCGCGACGTGCGGCACGGCGTTCGGCTCCGACCACATCACGGTGCTGCGGCGTGTGATGGGCGACGACACGGCCGCGGGCGAGGTCGTCTTCACGTTCGACCCCGACGAGGCCGGGCAGAAGGCGGCGCTGCGCGCGTTCGGAGACGAGAAGCGGTTCGCCGCGCAGACGTACGTCGCCGTCGCGCCCGACGGCCTCGATCCGTGCGACCTGCGCCTCAAGCGCGGCGACTCGGCCGTGCGCGCGCTCATGCAGACCAAGGCACCCATGTTCGAGTTCGTGATCGATCGGCGCCTCGCGGGGTTCGACCTCGCGACGGTGGAGGGCCGCGCGGGCGCCCTGCGTGCCGCCGCGCCGATCGTCGCCGAGATCCGCGATCCTTCCCTGCGCCCCGGCTACGCGCGCGTGCTCGCGCGACGGCTCGGTCTCGAACTCGGCGAGGTCACGCAGGCGGTTGAGCGCGCCCGACGCGGCGGGGGAGGACGAGCGGATGCCCCGGCCCCCGGCCGTCCGCAGCGCGGCCAGGCGCAGGCCGAGGCGCCGGTCGAACCCATCGTTCGCGTGACGCTGGCGTCGCTGCCCCGCACCGCCGACGTCGTGCTCGAGCGCGAAGCGCTCATGGGGTTCCTGCAATTCGGCCACCGGATCGAGGCCGATCTGCGCGGGCAGGCGCTCGCGCTGCCGTTCCGGCACCCGGCGCTCGAGGTCGTGCGGCAGGCGGTTGCGGCGGCATCCGATGTCGATCGTCCCGGCTGGGCGGCGGATGCCGTGTCGAACGTGCGCGAGCCGTTCCGGTCGCTCGCGGCCGAGCTGCTCGCCGCCGACTTCCCGGCGCTGACCGACGACGCCGCTGTGGCATCGACCGCCGATCTCGCGCGCCGGCTCATCCTGCGCGCGCTCCAACGCGAGAAAACGGAGCTGCTGGGCGCGATCCAACGCGTTCCGGCCGACTCGGACGAGGGTCGCGGCATCCGCGTGCGCCTCCGGGAGATCGACGTGGAGCGCGAGAGATTAGTCGCCGACCTCTGATCGGGCAACCGATTGGCGCGCCGGACTTTCGCAGGGCATGATGTGGGCATGTCCCGCCGTCGAGACGCCGAAGTCGCGATCCGGTGCACCGATCTCTCGATCGCCCGTGCCGGACGAGGTGCCCCGAGCGAGCGTGTCGTCGACGGCGTCTCGTTCACGTTGGGCCACGGTGCGACGCTCTCGCTCATGGGTCCGACCGGGGCGGGCAAGTCCAGCCTCGCGGCGATCCTCGCGGGGAGCACCGAACAGGGACTGGCGGTCGTCGGCGGAGACGCCGAGGTGCTCGGCATCCGTGTCCGCCGTCCCGGCCGCGCGCATCGCGAGCTGACCTACTACACCGGCTACCTCCCGCAGCGGGCCGGTGCGAACCTGCCCGCGCGCCAGACGGTGTCGGAGCTCATCGGCGAGCCGATCACGAGCCGCTCACGCCGCGTCAACGAGCGGGCGCTGGCGGTGCGGATCGCGTCGCTCCTCGACGAGCTCATGCTGCCGCTGGGCGCCGCCGCGAAGTATCCGTACGAGCTGAGCGCAGGCATGCGCCAGCGCGTCGCGTTCGCACGCGCGCTCATCCTCCAGCCGCGCATGCTGATCGCCGACGAGCCGTTCGCGAACATGGACGTCGAGGCGCGGAGGGCGGCCAAGAAGGCGATCCTGCGCCGACGGCACGGGTACGGGATGTCGGCCGTGGTCGTGACCAACGAGTCCGATGTCGTGCGCGACCTCGACACCGACGTGCTGGTGCTTCGGGGCGGCCACGCGATCGCCTACGGGCACGGCACGAACGACCTGCTTTGGACCCCGAGCGGCGAAGCCGACAAGCGTCTCATCGCCTCCTGATGGTCATGAGCACGCTTGCGGCTTTGCTAAGATGGTCTGGTTGCCCGCGGTAAGCGGCGCACATTCCTCCATAGCTCAATTGGCAGAGCAATCGGCTGTTAACCGATAGGTTCTTGGTTCGAGTCCAAGTGGGGGAGCCACTCCGAACTCCCGTGATCGTTCACGGGAGTTCTTCGTCTCCGCCTATCGCCCTGGCGCGGTCTGCGCCTATCATCGCGGTGTGCTCATCCCCGAGGAGGCGCCCGCGTTCGCGCTCGTCGTGACCGTCGGCGGCGTCACCATCCCGGACGTCGTCGAGGTGACCGGGCTCGGTGGCGACGACGGCGGGGCCGTCGAGCTGAAGCAGCAGCTCTCGGACGGCAAGTACGTGACGCGCAGACTGCCCGGTCGGCCGAAAGCGGGGGAGTTCCGCATCACCCGGGAGCTGACGTCGGGGGACGAGCCGTTCGAGTGGGTCAAGGCCGTCACGGGCGGAGATGTCGCGGATGCGCGCACGACCGTCTCGGTGAGCCTCGTCGACGACGACGGTGGCGTCGTCAGGTCGTTCCAATACCGAAACTGCCGCATCGCCTCCGTGAAGGCGAGATGGCCGAGGAAGGGCTCGCACGGGCCCGCGATCGAGAGGGTCGCGATCGAGCCTGGCGGCGAGTGAGCCGTGGCGGATGACCGTCAGTCCTCGACGTGCGCCGTCATGAAGATCGAGACGCGGATGCCGGGCAGCTCGGGTCCGAGTCGCGCCACCGCCCTCGCAGGTGGGTCCTCACCGAACATCTCGGCATACGCCTCGTTCATGCCGGCGAAGTCCGACGGGTCCGCCAACAGCACGGTGACCATCGTCACGTCGCCCAGCGACGCCCCACCGGCCTCGAGCACAGCCGCGCAATTGCGGATCGCCTGGCGGGTCTGGTCCTGGATCGACTCGGGCAGCTCGCCCGTGGTCACGTCCATGCCGACCATGCCCGACACCTGGATCGTGGAGCCCGCGCGGATGCCCTGACTGAACAGAGGGGAGCGGGGTGCGGCATCCGTCGTGATGATCTGTCTCGCCATGGCGCGAAGCCTACGCCCGCAGAGGATGCCCGGTCACGTACCGAAACCACGTCCGCACCTCGCGGGGTCGACGAAGGCCCCCGCCGATGCGACGGGGGCCTTCTGGCCGAATCAGAGCTCGTCGCGGATGAACGCGAGCAGGTCCGCGTTGATGACGTCGGCGTGCGTCGTGGCCATGCCGTGCGGGAAGCCGGGGTAGACCTTGAGCTTGCCGTTCTGCAGGAGCGTGATCGTGATCTCCGCAGCGTCGGCGATCGGCACGACCTGGTCGTCGTCGCCGTGCATCACGAGCGTGGGGACCGTGATGGCCTTCACGTCCTCGGTGAGGTCGGTCTCGGAGAAGGCCTTGATGCCGTCGTAGTGGGCCTTGGCGCCGCCCATCATCCCCTGACGCCACCAGTTCCAGATGACTCCCTGCGAGGGCTCGACGCCGTCGCGGTTGTAGTTGTAGAAGGGCCCGGATGCGACGTCGAGGAAGAACTGCGAGCGGTTCTTCGCGACCCCTTCGCGGAAGCCGTCGAAGACCTCGATCGGCGTGCCGCCCGGGTTCGCGTCGGTCTTCACCATGAGCGGCGTCACGGCGCTGATGAGCACCGCCTTCGCGACGCGGTCGCCGCCGTGGCGGGCGATGTATCGAGCGACCTCGCCGCCACCGGTCGAGTGTCCGACGTGGATGACGTCGTGCAGATCCAGGTGCTGGACGACCGCCGCGGCATCCGCGGCGTAGTGGTCCATGTCGTGTCCTTCGGACGTCTGGGTGGAGCGCCCGTGGCCGCGGCGATCGTGGGCGATGACGCGGTAGCCGTGCTGGAGGAAGAACTGGAGTTGAGCATCCCAATCGTCGGAGCTGAGCGGCCAGCCGTGGTGGAACATGATGGGCTGACCCGAGCCCCAGTCCTTGTAGAAGATCTCGACTCCGTCGGGGGTGGTGACGGTGGGCATCGACGTTTCCTTTCGCTTCGGGATTCGCTATGCCTCCACGTTCGTGCGGAATCGCTGCGCGGACTACGCGATCGCGGGACGGTCAGCCCACAGATTCGGACACGTTGTCGGCAACCCGGCCCTCAGACGGCGGTGGGCAGGGGTCGCACGTCTCCGCCGCGCTTCGTCGTGAGGAAGCGCGAGCGGTAGACGCTCGGCGAGACTCCTACGACGTTGACGAACGCGCGGCGCATGCTCTCGTAGCTGCCGAAGCCGGACTCGTGCGCGGTCCGCGTCACGTCGTGCCCGGAGTCCAGCAGCGACTTCGCATGGTCGATCCGCACGCGCTGGACGAACTGCGCGGGCGTCACCCCGAGCTCCGAGCTGAACAGACGCGTGAGGTGGCGTGCGCTGACTCCGACCGCCGACGCGAGTGAGGCGATGCTGTGCCGCTGACTCGGGTTCGCGGAGACGGCGTCGATCGCCTTGCGGACGACGGAGCTCTGGGGCGGGTTGATCGACAGGGGAGCGGAGTACTGCGATTGCCCGGCAGGGCGCTGCATGAACATCACGAGGTGACGTGCGATGCTCCGCGCGAGGTCGGCGCTGTGGTCCTGCTCGACGAGGGCGAGGGAGAGGTCGATGCCGGCCGTGCCGCCCGCCGACGTGTACACGGAGTCGTCCTCGACGAACAGCGCGTCGGGAAGCACCGTGATGTCGGGATACAGGCGCGCGAGCTGGTTCGCGTAGCGCCAGTGCGTCGTCGCGCGACGCCCGGAGAGGATCCCGGCGGCCGCGAGCAGGAACGACCCCGTGCAGATCGACACCATGCGCCGGCTGCGTGCGCGCACCCTGCGGATGGCGTCGACGAGCCGGGGCGGGATGGGTTTCGAGACGAGTCCGTCGCCGCCCGTGACGATCACCGTGTCGGCGTAATCGACATCGTCGAGCAGGGTGTCCACCGCGAGCCGAGTGCCCGCGGAGGTCCGGACGCTGTCCTCGGCCGATGACGTGTAGATCAGGTCGTACTCGGCTCCGAAGCGGGCGGCTTCGGAGAACACCTCCGCCGGTCCGGACACGTCGATCAGCTTGACCCCGTCGAAGAGGACGAAGACGACGGATCTGCGCATTGGTGGATCTCCCTCGCTGACGAGTGGACCAGGGCGGGCTTCCACCGCCCCTCTCGGTGCGCTGACGACATCCTGGCATGCGTCCCCGGTGGCACGGAATGCACGATTGCCGTGCCCGCGGCCGCTTCGCGGGTTGACCGGGCGAGGCCGCCGTGTCCGCGGTGTGCGCCAGGCTGGTGTCGTGGCGAAGTTCGATCCGAAGAAGGAGCTGCCGTCGTACCGCGCGCGCAAGGGCGTGTTCGACCTCGTCGAGGTGCCGCCGCTGCGGTACCTCATGATCGATGGGACTGGCGATCCGAACACGTCGGCCGAGTATCGCGATGCCCTCGCGACTCTGTTCCCTGTGGCGTACAGGCTGAAGTTCCTGAGCAAGCGGGAGCACGACCGCGACTACGTCGTGCCGCCGCTCGAGGCGCTGTGGGACGCTGCCGACAAGACGGCCTTCACCACCGCGCGCGACAAGTCGCGGTGGACGTGGACGGCGATGATCCTGGTCCCCGACGGCATCGACGATGAGCTCGTGTCACGCGCGAAGCAGCAGTCGGCCGAGGTGCCGCTGTTCGACCGGCTGCGAGTGGAGACGCTCGATGAGGGGCTGTGCGTGCAGACGCTGCACATCGGCTCGTACGACGACGAGGGGCCGGTGCTCGCCCGCATGCACGACGAGTTCATCCCGTCGCACGGACTCCGCATGACCGGCACCCACCACGAGATCTACCTCAGCGACGCACGCCGCGTCGAGCCTGCGAAGCTGCGCACGATCCTGCGGCAGCCGGTCGCGCGCGTCTAGCCGTTCGCGTCAGGCCTCGAGGTCGTCGACGCCCGGCGTCCACGACTGTCCCGGGCGACCCCACCCGCGCTTGCGCGCGATCTTCTGCGTCGTCTTCCAGTCGCTATCGCTGAGGCGGTCGATGTAGAGGATGCCGTCGAGGTGGTCGAACTCGTGCTGCATGATGCGCGCGCGCCAGCCGTCGACCTCGATGCGGACAGGCTCGCCGTCGAGGTCGATGCCTGTCACGAGCACCCGATCCGATCGACGCAGCGGGAACCGCTCGCCGGGGAACGACAGGCAGCCCTCCGACTCCTCGTCGGGGTCCGGCTCCCCGGGCTCGAGAGGGTGCATCCACAGCTCGGGGTTGATGATGACTCCGCGCCACGGGTTGCCCTCGTCGTCGGGATACGAGTACGTGTAGATACGGAGACCGACCCCGACCTGCGGGGCGGCGAGGCCGACGCCCGGAGCGGCATCCATGGTCTCGAACATGTCGGCGACCAGTGTGCGGATCTCGTCGGTGATCTCTTCGACGGGTGCTGCGGGAGCGTGCAGGACGGGATCGCCCATGATGCGGATCGGGAGAACGGCCACGCCAAGAGCCTAGCCGCGCGAGGGGTCGGGGTAGTGTCGGAGGGTGCTCGTGGGCGACGTCGGACTCGAGAGCGTGGGGGACACGCTTCTCGGTGTCTTCCGCAACCCCGGGCTGCTGATCGGCATCCCGCTGGCGCTGCTCGGGGCGGTCTTCATGTCGTTCGGCGCGCAGTATCAACACCGCGGAGTGCTCAAGGTCGAGCGTCTGAGCGGCTCGGCGGCGACGCAGGGCCTCACGTCGAAGCAGCTGCTGCGTCTGCTGTCGCGTCCGTCGTGGGTCATCGGCACGATCATGCTCGGCCTCGCGATCGTGTGCCAGCTCGCCGCCCTCTCGTTCGCGCCGCTCATCGTCGTCCAGCCGCTCGGCGCGATCGCGCTCGTGATCACGACGCTCCTGAACGCGCGCATCAGCGGTCATCGCCCCACGAAGCGCTCGCTGATGGCGATCTCTTCGTGCACCGGCGGCATCTTCATCTTCGTGACGATCGCCGCCTTGTTCGCGACCGAGGAGCGAGTGACCAGCGGCCAGGTGATCACGATCCTGCTCCTTCTGCTCGGTGTCGTGATCGCCTTCACGGCCCTGTGGCTGTGGCTGCGACATCGGATGCGTGCGCTGTTCTACATCGTCGGCGCGGGCGTGCTCTACGGGTTCGTCGCGACGCTCGCGAAGGTGGTCATCAGCCGCATCCAGACCGGCGACTTCGAATGGCTGACGGTCACGTCACTTGTGGCGCTGATCGCAGCGGCGGCGATGGGGGCCTACTTCGTGCAGACCGCGTACTCGTCCGGCCCGCCCGACCTCGTCATCGCGGGGCTCACGGTCATCGACCCGATCGTCGCGATCCTCATCGGCCTGATCGTGCTCAACGAGGCGGCCCATGCGCCGCTCTGGGCGTACTTCGGATTCGCCGTGGCCGGCGCGCTCGCGGTGTGGGGCGTGTTCCAGCTGTCGCGCTACCATCCGCAGGTGATCAGTGACAGTCAAGAACTGCCGATCCAGCGGGGGAGCTCCGGGTCGCTCGACTCGGCGCACCCCACCACGGGCTCGGTGCGTGTCACGGAGGCGGTCGCGAAGGTGTGGCCGGAGCCACCCGTGCGCGACCCCGAAGACACCACGTAGGTCAGTCCTGCCCGACCGGACGGTCGATGGCGATCACGATGGTGCCGCCGTCGAGATCCCCGTCACCCGGTGCCGGCGCGGGGGCCGGCAGCTCGACCTGAGCCTCCCATTGCGCGTGCGCTTCCTCGGCGGACGGTCGCCACACGGCGTCGAGGCCCCCGCCGATGCCGGCGAGTGAGCCGCCTCCGCCGTCGAGCTGACGGCGCAGATTCTCGCGCTTCAGGCGGGGAGCGATCGCGACGAGCACGACGGCGACGACCACCACGCTCGCGAGCACGATCCATCCGACGGCGTCCACGCCGCGATTCTCGCACGCGCGGGTCGCGGCCCGCCGGGCGGTAGGCTCGTTGGCCGAGGGGCGGTGGCCAAGCTGGTCAAGGCAGCGGGCTCATAACCCGACGATCGTGGGTTCAAGTCCCACCCGCCCCACGTATGAAGGCGCCGTCCGCGAGGGCGGCGCCTCCCAGCGCTACGCGCAGCCCGCCCGGGAGGGATCCGGCCGGACCACCCCGACGTCAGGTTCGGGACGGAAGGCCGCGCACCTCGTCGAGAAGAGCGCGGCAGCGGGCAGCGTCTTGCGGCTGCCCGGCGCGCTCGAACCCGTTGATCGCGCGTTCGAGGGCGGATGCCGCACCATCCTCGCCCGCCGCGATCGCGGCGCGCGCGGTGCCCTCCTCGAGCTCCGCGGCCCACGACGTGCCTTCCCACAGCTCGGCCGAACTCGCGGCGATGGCGCGGTAGCTCTCCGCGCGCTCGAGGTCGCCCGCCTGCGCGCACGCGACCATCGCGGGCACCGCGAGCATGATGTCGCAGAACTGGCATCGGTCGTCGATGCCCAGCGTGCTCTCGGCCCGGTCGACGACGGCGACGGCGGATGCGGCATCCGGAGCCGCTTCGACCATGGTCCCGTAAATGCGCTGCAGCAGGTGATTCGCGATCACCGACCACCGGGCGAGGGGCACGGCACGCACGAGGAGCTCGCGCGCTGATGCGGCGTCGCCGCGCGCGAGGCGCACTTCCGCGAGGCGCTGCAGCGCGTGAGCCTCTCCCGCCGGCGACCCGATCGCCGCGTGCGACTCGGCGGCGGCATCGAGTTCGCGCTCGGCGAGGTCGAGCTCCCCGCACAGCAGCGCGGCCTCGCCGATGAGCGCCCGGGCGAAGGCTGCCGCGCGCAGCGCGCCCGATCTCTCGGCGGTGCGCTGCAGATCGCGCGCGAGGTCGATGACGTCGCTGTACGGGGTCGGTCCGTAGAGCAGGTACTCGGCCGCGCACAGGTAGCCGTCGAAGAGCGAGTTCGCGACCTCGGGTCGCTCGGCGTGATTGCGGAGCTCGACACGGATGCGGTCGAACCACTCGCCCCGACGATGTGCGAGCAGCCCCTGCAGCGCGACGAGGTCGAGCACCTGCCAGTTGTGCTCGCCGGCGAGCACGCGCACGCGGGCGGCCTCAGCGATCTCGCGAGCCCGCTCCCAATCCGACACGAAGAACGCGAGGTTGCCCTGGGCGAGCAGCACCTCGGTGCCCACGTCGTCCTCGGTGACCGGCACACCGTGCAGCGCAGCCGCCGCGGTCTCGGCGTCGCCCGCCATGAGCGCTGCGCGCGATAGCCGGGCGCGCACGCGGGGTGCGTCGGCATCGTCGGAAGCCGCGAGGGCGGTCCTGTAGGCCGCCACCGCATCCGGATCACCGGTCGCGAGGAGGAGGTCCGCACGCAGCTGCAGCAGCCGAGTCCGTTCCGCACCCAAGGCGAAGGGGAGCGCGCGTTCGACGAGCCGCAGCGCGTCGCGATAGGCGCCGACGGTGGCTTCGGTCTCGGCCGCGCGGAGCAGGTGCGGCACGGCTGATTCTTCGTCGCCCGCTTCCAGGAGGTGGTGGCCGATGCGGGCGGGCGACTCGTTCGCGGCGACGAGGCGGTCGGCGATCTCGCGGTGGATCGTCCGGAGCCGGTGAGGCGGGATCCCGCGAAGCAGGGCGTCTCGCACGATCGCGTGCCGGAATCGATAGGTCGCGTCGGCGTACTCGACCGCGCCGGATTCGAGCGCGGCATCCAGGTGGGCGAAGGCCTCCGCCTCGGGGAGTCCGGCTATTGCGACGAAGTCGTCGGTGTCGAACGTCATGCCGAGCACGGCCGCCCGTTGCAGGAGCGTGCGGGTCTCCGCGGGGACGCCGCTCAGGATCGTGAGCTCCCGCGGACGCGCGCCCGGCGCCCTTGTCAGGCGACGGGCGAGCTCGACAGCGATCGCGGGAACGCCGTGGGACTGCGCGATGACCTCGTCGACGACGCCGGGTGACGCATCAGGCAGCACCTGCTGGACGATCCTCCTGATCTCGACGTCACTGAGCGGGGCGAGATCGAGTCGCAGCGCACCCGCGCGAAGCTCGAGCGTCTCGAGGAACTCGAGCACGGCGGGTGCGGCCGTCTCATCGACCCCGAGCGCGAACACGACGGGCTCATCGGCGAGGGTGCGCACGAGGTGGTGCAGGAGGCGCAGCGTCGCCTCATCCGCGTCCTCGAGGTCGTCGATAATCAGCACGAGGGCCGGCTGTGCGGCGGCGCGGAGCAGCTCCGCCGCGGCGACGAAGAACCGGTGCTGTCCGATCTCGCCCGACCATGTTCCCGCCATCTGACCCGTGAGAGCGCGGTCGAGCTCGTCGCGGCACACGGACGGGATCTCTTCGAGCAGATCCGGACGTGCTCGGATGATCCGGCCGAAGGCCTCGACGATCGCCGCGTAGGGCCACGCGCCCGCGACGCGGGACGCCGAACCCGTCGCGACGCGCATCCCCCGATCGAACGCCGCCGAACGGATCGCGTCGAGGAGCGCCGTCTTGCCGATCCCCGCCGGCCCCACGACGACGACGGGGCGTGCTTCGCCGTTCGCCGCGCCCTCGAGGGCTGCGGTGGCGGCGGCGAGCTCGGCGGCGCGTTCGACCACGCCCCGCGGACTGGGCGGCGCGGGCGGGACTGCAGCCAGAGCTCGGTCGCGAAGGCGCACGGCGGTGTCGCTCGGAGCGACACCCAGCTCTCGTTGCAGCGCCCGCTCGAGACGCTCGAACTGGCGAAGTGCGGCGTGCCGGTCACCCCGTGCCAGCTGTTCGCGCATGAGGGCGACGTGGGCGCGCTCGTCGGTCGGAGCGACCGCCACGAGGTCGGTCCAGCGCTCGGCCAGCGCGAGGACATCGGCCCGCATCGCGGCGAGTCGCTCGTGCGCGTCGATCGCCCAGTCCTCGAATCGGTCGCCGGGCAACAGCTCACCGGAGTACGCGTCGGCGGCTTCCGCTGCGAGGGCGGCGTCTTCTGCTTCGAGCGCGCGACGCGCCAGCTCCTCGAATCGGACGGCGTCGATCGCGACATCGAAGCCGGGGAACAGGGCGACGTGATCGTCTCGCAGGACGATCGAGTCCGCCTCGCCGATCGCCTGACGCGCGAAGTGCGCGGCCTTGTGCAGCTTCGGCAGCGCCTGATCGACGTGCTCGTCGGGCCACAGCGCGTCGAGGACTCGCTCGCGGTGCATCCGTCGACCCGGCGTCAGTGCGAGCAGCTTGATCAGACCCGAGGCATGACGTCGGGTGAGCGATCCCGCGCCGGTCGGACGGCCGTCGATCATCACGTCGAAGCCGCCCAGCAGCGTGATGCGGATGTCGGACACTCGAGCCCCCAGCTCCCCAGCGGAACGCCCATCAGTATCGCGTTCGGGCCGGATGCGATCAAGGATGCGGACCGTGAGGTCCGTTCCCACGCGGCCCCACGGCTGCAGACGTCGCCGGGGCCTCACGCTGGTGCGGTGACGTCTGATCTCGCCATGGCGGGAACCGCGGGGACGGGCGCTGCGACCGCCTCCGAGATCCGCTCCGCGCGCCGGACCAGATCGAGGTATCCGGCATGGTCACTCGCGGAGATCAGCTCGGCGTCGCGCGCGATGCCCTTCCGGTAGGTGCTCACGGCGAGGGCGACATCGAACAGCGACGTCACGGCGCGGTCGCCGAACGGGGCGTCGCACCACCGCACGAGGTAGCAGGCCATGCCGTAGGCGAGCGCGGCGCGCGAGCCGGCGAAAGCGCGATCGGACGGATCGGGAAGCGCCGCCTCGACGGCCTCGGCCGGTGAGATCGACGGGGGAGAGCCCTTGAGCACGAGGCGAGCCCGCGCGAGGGCCGCCCACTCGATCTTGAGGCGTATCCCGGTCGCGCGCTCCGCGGGGTCGCCGTCGGTCGGCACGACCTCGGCACCCGCGGCTGAGAGGCGTGCGAGTGCAGCGGACACCACCTTCTCGGCCGCAGGACGCGAACGCCGTGTCAGCTCGGCGCGCAGTTCGCTGAACGCGGCGGCGACCTGGCGCTCGTTCTCGTGGGCGGCTTTCGCGCGAGCGGCCGCCGTCTCGGCGAACTCGATGCACCGGTCGCGGCTCTCGGCGGCGAGCGCACTCTGCGCGGCATCCGCGGTCTGCTGCGCGCTCTCGGCCACACGGCGCGTCGCCTCGACCGCCGCCGTCAGCTGCGGCGAGACCTCCTGGCGGAGTCGCTCGGCGATCCGTCTGACGTGTGCGAGGTGCGCCTTGGCGGACGACAGGGACGCTCGCGCACGTGCATCCGCGCGGCGGGCGTCCTCGCGCGCACGCGACAGGGTGAGAACGGGCGGTCGCTCCGCTATCGGCGGCGGCTCGGGGTAGTCATCCGGTCCCTCCGTCGGTGCGGCGGCGAGCACCAGTGCGACGAGATTGCGCGCCGACACCGCCTGCGAGACGAGAAGACTGCGCGCGAAGCGGCTCTCCCGCGGTGCGGCGATGGTGGGCAGGTCTCCGCCCGGGAACTCGAGGTCTGCGACCCCGCTTGCGTCGCCCTCCTGGCCACCGCCACTGCGCTCGGCGATGGCCGAGGGTCTGGGCGGAGCAGGTTCCGATGGCGCTCCGCCGCCTCGGGTCGCCGGCTGTGCTTCCGGCGCAGGGGCTTGCTCCCCTTCGCCTCGTATGAGCGCTTCGTTGAGCCACATGGCCAAGCGCACGAGATCGTCGACATCGTGGCTGTCGCGATATCGGATGCGTTGCAGCGTCGCCGCCGCGAGCGCGTTCTCCGGGTCGCGATCGATCGCGAAGGCGAGGAGGGCGATCGCCTGAGAAGCGGTGGAGGGATCGGCGAACCATCGGAGCACGACGCGCTGGATCGCGACGGACACCGCCGTGGTGGCCCCGTTCAGGCCCGGCTTCATCTCGTGCGGATAAGCCCGGGAGAGCCGCACGAGGATGTGGGCGGCGATGAACTCGGCCAGGATGGCCGGATGCTTCGCGCCGGGGGGCAGCGGTTCGAGAGGGGCCAAGCGGGGCGCGTCCGTCGCCACGGCGCCCATCCAGCTGTTCCTTCCGTTCCGATCGAGCGTGAGGGTGACCTCGCGGTCGGAACGGACCTTGATGTCGGCGCGCCATGGCTTGATGCCCACCAGGAACAGGGTCACCGCCTGCGCGGCCGCGACGACCTTGTTGTCGGAGAGCTTCGTGAGGGCGCTGTCGACGTCGGCGAGGATCGGCGAACTCTGCAGCTCCATCGGACCGGTCTCGACCGCGAGCGCGCGGAGCGCCCGGACCACGTCCGTCTCGCCCAGTGCCACGTCGTCGACCGGAGTCACGGTGATGCTGATCCTGCGAAGCGTCGCGATGGCGCACGCGAGTGCACCGGCTCCGAGAAGCCCCATGAGGGCGATCGCAGCGAAGAGCACGACCACCCACCAGCCGCTCAGATCGCCTCGACCGACCGCGATCGCCGTGGCGCCTCCTCCGGCGGCCGCGACGAGGATCGAGACGATCCCCGCGAGTGCAGCGGTGCGCCGCGATGCTCGACTCGAGGCGAGATCGCGCACGCGAGGAAGCTCGACGAACAGACGCGAGACGACGAACAGTGCGAGGAGAGTTCCGAGGACGGCGAGTCCGAACGCGGCGAGCGGTGCTGCGAAGTTCTCGACGAAGTCGTCCCACCAGCCTCCGACCTGCTCGGGACCGGTCTCGTCGGATGCGGGCGGGGCGAGCGCCGACACGAGGTTCCACGTCGGCGCGCACGTGCCGGCCTCGGCCGCGCTCGCGCCGCCGACGGCCGTGAGCGTCGCCAGGGCATCCGTTTCGTCGCCGCGCGCAAGCTGGCGGTTCGCGAGCGCACACGCCGCAGTCGCCGTCTCCGCGTCGACCGGATCCGACTCGGTGGCGTCCTGCGTCGCCACCGATATGAGCCAGGTCGCACGGCAGCGCTCCGGCAGCCACCGCGCGTTCTCTGCCGTGACCCCCGCGTTCGCGAAGGCGTCCATCGCCCGCCGGCCATCGGCGTCGCGCAGGGCCGTGGTCGCCTCGACGCACGCGGGCTCGAGAAGGCTGTACGTCAGCCCTGCGGCTCGTGCCCCGGCCGCCCGCCAGACGTCGTCGCATCCGGGCCCGCCCGTGTCGGCATCGGGTCCGGCGACTCCTGCGGCCGCCAGGACTCTGACGGCCTCTTCGGCAGCATCTCGGCTCGGATCCTCCAACGTCGCCGCCGCGACCGAACACGCGGTTCGGACGGCGCTCGCGTCGGGGTGGTCGGCCGTCGCCGCCTGCCAGACCGCGACCCCGCCGACAGCAACGGCCGCCGCAGCCGCGACCGCAAGTCGCCGCAGCACCTTTGCAAGGTGCGGGTTGTCGGTCCCCATGTCGCCCCCAGGATTGCGATCATCGTGGCGGGGCGGCGGCCCGGCGTCAAGAGATGCTCGCGGAGGCGGCCGTTCCGTGTGTCCTACAGGATCCTCTGGACGGACGGTTGCGCCCTCGACCGGTGACGGGCCGCATCCGTCGGATCGTCACATCGCGTTGCCGATGTACGAGTACTTCACGAAGACCTCGGGTGCGATGCCGGCCTCTTCGAGCACGCCCTGCACGGCGGTGAGCATGTAGCTGGAATCCCACCCCATGTAGAGGTAGTGGTCGTCGTCGAGGCGGTCCCACTGGCCGTTCCACGACTTCGCGCCGTAGACAGGGCCGCCGCGGCGTGCGCAGTACGAGACGACGGCCTCGCGCGAATCGGCCCACAGGCGCTTGAAGATGCGGTTGAAGAGGTACTTGACGTCGTGCACCTCCCAGTGCTCGCCGCGGTACTCGACGTAGTCCCACTCGCGCTGCCACCCGCGCGGCCAGCCGCGCCGGTGCACGGCGTCGAGGATGGGGGTGAGGCCGTCGTCGTCGATGAGCCGGACTGCGGGGCGCGCCCACACCTCGACGAAGCGCTCGGCGAGGCGAGTGGACCGCGCGGTGATGGCGGCGGTGTTCCACGCCTCGATCTCGGCGAGCTCGGTCGTCGTCGGGACGGCGCTGCGCGCGAAGATGCCCTGCTTGGCGGGGAACGACTGGTCGAACGCGCGGAGGGCAAGGTCCTCCTCGAGGAGCGCGAGGTTTCCGATCGTCTGAGCGAGCGCTCGGTGGCTGTTCTGCTCGTCCTCGGTGTAGTCGGCCCACTCGCGCACCCCGTCGCCGCTCCACGTGTCGGACGGGGCGAGCGGGAACACGTGCGCGACCTCGAGCCCGGCGGTGTCGTCGACCCCCGACAGCCGCCCGAGCACGTACGCGGGGTGGGGGAGCTCGGCGTACTTGAGAGCCGCGCGCACGCGCTCGTCGGACGGCGTGATGCGCGCGATCGCCGCGCGCAGCGCGTCGCCGCCCTCCTCGCGCGCACGGCAGAGCCGCGCGACGAGTCGGTCGTTGCTGACACCGACGACCGCGCGGCGCATGAGCAGGGACTGCAGGTGCTCGAGAGTGCGGATGAGCTCGTCAGTCGTGATCTCGCCGTGCAGGTGATCGCGGTACGCACGCATCACGAGCGGGTACATGCCGCTGCCGAACGTGTTGAGGTAGGCGAGTTGGCGGGCCACCGCGGCATCCGTCGCCTGCTCCGGGTCGAGCAGCACGCGATACACCTCGGAGTACTCGCGCCACTCGGCCGCGTGCCGCCGGAGGCTCTCGGGGTCGAGTCGTGGGAACACGTGGCGGAACGTGTCGTAGACGCCGCGACCGCCGGTCACGACCACCTCGCGGCCCGTCTTCATGACGAGGTACTGGCGCCAGAACGCGGCGATGGACTCGCCGGTGTTGCGCTCGATGGGCAGCCAGTACTCGCTCTCGATCTCGCGCTGCTCGGCGTGCGTGAGCCCCATGAGCACGTAGTTGTGGATGAGCTCGTGGTCGCGCAGCGGCTCGCCCGTCGAGTTGAGGCTCTCGAAGATCTGCTGCGCGTTGGCGCCGGCGCCGAGCGTGATCGCGACGTGCTCGAGCTTCTGCAGTCCGCGCCAGATCTTGGGTGCCTCGTCGGCGCTGATCTGGCTGCGGAAGAAGGCGTAGTTGTCGTCGAAGCGCGACTCGCGGGTCGCGTCCTCGGGCGCACGACGGTCGAGGACGACGCTCTCGAAGACGTCCGCCCACGCCGAATGCGGCCGGAGCTTCGTCTCGCCTGACTCGCGCCGCACGATCACCCGCTCGAGCTGCGCCGCGAGCTCGGGGTCGTCGTCGCGCACCGTGTGGTGGAGCGCGGCGACAAGGAGCATGAGCGTCGTGATGCGCTGCTGCCCGTCGATGAGCACGAGGTCGCGCGACCCGTCGTGCGAGCTGATCGACGACAGGATCGAGCCGATGAAATGCATGTGCCGGTCGTCGAAGTCGGCGACGGCGCGGATGTCGGACAGCAGCTGCTCGCAGCCGCCGATGTCCCATCGGTACTGACGCTGGTAGACGGGGACGACGATGCGCCAGTCGCCTGCCGACAGCCATCCGATGGTGTTCACCGCGGTCGCGTCGACATTCGTGGCATTGACCATCGCCCGGATTGCTCCCTCGAAGTGCTCGGTGGCGCGGGCGCGATGAGTGGCCGGACACGCCGCACTTCACTCTAGTCGACCGCGCCGAGCGGTAGTCCGGGACGCGGTTTTCCACGGTCACGCCGCCAGGAGGCGTGCGGCGGGCGCGGGTAGGCTTGCCTCAGTCGGGCCTGTAAAAACGTGCTGGCCCGCTGACCGAAAGGCAATCCGTTCATGGGTTACATCAAGTGTGAGGCGCTCGAGGAGACCGGCTACGTCGTCCTCGACCGCTACAACCAGGAACTCGACCCCAAGGAGTGGCTCGACATCGAGTACGTCGACTGGAAGTCCTCCGGCGACACCCGCTTCGCGCCCCTCGCGAGCGCGAAGGGCGAGATCGAGTGCAACGGCTTCTGGAACCACAAGCCGCCGCGCACCGACAAGGACGGCGTCTGGATCCCGTCGCAGGTCGAGAAGGCCCCCAACCTCGTGCGTCGTGCGCAGGAGCCGGGTGCCAACGTCGGCCGCTGCCGCGTGATCGAGCTGCAGCCGACGCCGTACGGCGAGTGCCTCTACAACCTGCACCAGGACGACAACAACCGTCTGAACCCCGACGGCACCGGCTGGGTCGTTCGCGGGTTCTTCAACCTCACCGACGACAAGGACAGCTTCTTCGTCCTGCGTGAGAACCGCACCGACCCGGAGGGCGAGGTGCGCATCGCGCTTCCCGCCGGCGCGCAGCTCATCATCGACACGCAGCGCCTGTGGCATGCCGCGACCCACGTCGGCACCGAGCCGCGCTACTGCCTCATCACCTCGTGGACGTCGGGCCCCGAGCTCGACGCCTACATCGAGAAGTACAACGGCGTGAACCATGTCGAGAGCGTCCACGTCCCGCAGGACGTGCTCGAGGCCGGCTACGCCGAGCAGGCGCGCAAGGACGCCGCTCGCGCGGCCTACTACGCCGCCAAGGGCCAGGCCGAGGTCCGGGCCATGAGCGAGGCCTGATCTCGCGCAACCTCCGCGTCGGCCCCGGTCCCGTACCGGGGCCGACGTGCATCCGGCATCGCGCGACACGGAATGACATCCTTGTGATTCCGCTCGTTCCGCAGGCATAATGGCCCCAGCACAACCGAACACCGCCGCCCTCCGTATCAGGTCGTTGGGGAAGACGTACCTGAACGAAACGGAGACATCATGGCGACACCTCAGGCGCGTGGCGTGGTCTTCATCCACTCCGCGCCACGAGCGCTGTGCCCTCATCTCGAGTGGGCGGTCGGGCGCGTGCTCGGGCGAGCGGTGAGCTTCGACTGGACCGACCAGGCCGTCCTCGCGGGCAGCCGCCGGGCCGAGTTCTACTGGACCGGACCCGCCGGCACGGGCGCCGCGCTCGCCACCGCGATCCGCGGCTGGGAGCACCTGCGCTTCGAGGTGACCGAAGACCCGACGCCGCGCAGCGACGGCGGGCGCTGGCTGCACACGCCGAGCCTCGGCATCCACTACGCCCAGACCGACTCCGCAGGGAACGTCGTCATCGGCGAGGACCGCATCCGCTATGCCATGGAGCTCGCGGCGGGCGACCCGCGCGAGCTCGAACGCGAGCTCAAGGTCGCGCTCGGCTCAGCATGGGACGATGAGCTCGAGCCCTTCCGTCACGCGAGCGACGACGCACCCGTCGTGTGGCTGCACAAGGTGGGGTGATCGGCGGGCGCGCCGGAGAGCGCGCGAACAGGCCCCCGGGGCGCGGCGAGGCGCGAATACCGGATGCCGGAGACCGAAGTCCCGGCGCTGGGAAGGCGAATCGCCGCCCCCGGAGCAGACGAAGATCCCCGGGCGTCCTGCGTGGAGCGGGACGCCCGGGGATCTGTCTTCGGGGGCGGGGATCAGACCGACGCGAACGCCGCGACGGCGTTGTGCCCGCCGAATCCGAACGAGTTGCTGATCGCGAGCTGGTCGCCGTCGCCCAGGGCGAGGGGGGAGCCGGAGATGCGGAACGGCACCTCGGGGTCCTGCTCGGTCACGTTGATGGTCGGAGGAGCCTGGCGGTCGCGCAGTGCGAGCACGGTGAAGATCGCCTCGAGCGCGCCGGTGCCGCCCAGCAGGTGCCCGGTCGAAGCCTTGGTCGCCGACACGGGGATCTCGTCGACGCGGTCGCCGAACACCGTCTTCAGCGCGACGTACTCGTTCGGGTCGCCCACGGGGGTCGACGTCGCGTGCGCGTTGATGTGCGTGACGTCGTCGGGCGAGGCATCCGCCATCTCGAGCGCCATGCGCACCGCACGAGATGCACCCTGGCCCTCGGGGTCGTTCGCCGTGATGTGGTACGAATCGGCCGTAACCCCACCGCCGACCAGCGCCGCGTAGATCTTGGC
>NZ_DASRXZ010000053.1:0-14055 GCF_035687345.1 Microbacterium sp. | reverse complement strand
CGGCGACCTGCGCGCGGTGGCGCGCGAACTCTCCGAGTGCGACGATCCGGTTCGCAGGTGGCAGCTGGACTCCCACTGGCACGATCTGCTGACGGCGACGTCAGGCAACGCCAAGCTCGTGGAGATGGCGCAGAGTCTGCGAACCAGCATCTCCCGATATGAACTGACCTACATGCGGTTGGTCGGGAGCAGAGCCGAGGCGGATGCCCAGCACCGAGCGATACTCGACGCACTGGCTGACGGAGACCGGGAGAGAGCCGCCGACATCGTCCGCCGGCACTGGCGCGACGGTCTGGAGCAGGTCCTGCATTGGCTCACACTGGACGACCGGCCCGCCTGAGACGGGCACGATCACCCGTTTCGTCGACGTGACGTGACCCAACGCCAGAGGAAGACGGCCGCCACCACCGCTGCAAGGGCGGCGATGACGACTGTCCACAGAACGACTGCCGCGGGCTGAGCCGGCCCCGTGAGGGACTCTGTATCGCCGGCGCCGGATGCGGGGTCGACAGTGTCGCCGTCCCCGACCCGGAACGTGAACGCTCCGGATATCGGGTGGCTGTCGCTCGAGACGACCCGCCACAGCACGTCATACTCACCGTCGGGGAGTTCTCGCTCGAGCTGGACGGTGACGGTCGCATCGTCGACGGCAGGTGAGCCGAACACCCAATCGCGGGACTCCGAATCCGACACCGCCACCACCGCGCTGTCCTCGAAGACGCGGTCCGAGAAGGTCAAGGTGATCTCCGAGGGACCCGATGCGAGGACGTCTCCGGATCTGGGCGAGCTGTCCGTGAGCGCGTCGTGCGCTCCGGCGCTGGTGGACGTCAGTGAGACCGCCAGTCCCAGCGCGATTCCCGCCGCGATGACCCTCCTTGTGATGATCATCCGATTCGGCCTTTCATCCTTCCTCCTGCTCCCCGTCCTCCTGCCCCGGCTCACGGATCGGCTGCGAACGTGTGATCGAACGTGATCGTTGCGTTGTCGAGATAGGGCTTGCGCGTCCACGGATCTTCGATCCCGAAGGCGACGTCTTCGAGCCACTTGCAGCGTGCGTGGAATCGGATGCGGCGCAGCTCGTCCTCGGTGATGGGCCCGTCCAGGCTCTCCCCCACGCGGAGCGCCGCGGCGGGCCCGAGGTCTCGGTAGAGGGACCCGATGTCGCGCGCCGGGTCGGTCATCGCCGCATCCGTCCAATCGATGATCCCGGTCACCTCTCCCGCGTCGTCGACGAGGATGTGCTCCGCTCCGAGGTCGTTGTGCTGAGCGACGGTCGAAGTCCGTGTGGGCGGCGGCGGCTCGCTCAGGAACGCGCGGACGATGCGCGCCTGCTCGCCGTCGAGGTGGTTCAACACGGCCGTGTACGTTTCTGCGGCATCCGCATGCCACTGCTCATTCGGATACGGATCGACCGGCAGGCGCGAGGCGCGTGGAGACTCTCGGAGCGCAGACAGCACGTCGATGAGCGCGTGTCGGATCTTCTTCGTGTCACGGTGACGTCGGTGAATGAGGGGCGCGCCTCGAAGCCGTCGGTATGCGAATGTTCCGGACTCCGGTTCGTGCAGCTCCGGTGTCGGTGTGGGGACGGAGGTCGCACCCGCGAGCGCGTCGAGCAGCTCCACCTCACGGTTGACTGCATCGAGATCGCCCGAACATCGGACGATGTACTCACCGACCGCGAAGGTCGTGTTCTCGCCCCCGCGGGATACGAGGGTCGGCTCCTCCGCGGGCGACCACAGTCGGTAGCGCATCCCCAACTCGGCGATTCGAGCACGGTCGTCCGCGCTCAGCTCAAGGGTCATATCCTCTCCCGAACGGTGGCTGTCGGTCTCATGGCTCCGGCTCGGCCGTCTGCCCTGGGCGGATAAAGGTCACACCAGGGTGTCGCCGGCGTATCCACCTTCCCCGAAGCCCGGCAGGATCGCGAAGATGGCACTGCCGGTGTGCTGGATGAACTCGTTCAGGCGATCCTGCTCGGCGAGCCGCTTCTGCGCCGCGATGAACTGACGATCCGGGTCGTTGCCGTACGCGCAGAACAGCAGGCCGACATCGAGCTTCCCGTGGCCACCGTGGTGGTGCTCCTCCGTTCCGGGAGCATGCGGATGATCCTCGGGATGCTCGAGCGGATCGGGGCTGCCACCGGCCATCGCCGTGAGGAGGCCGTAGTCGTAGTTGTAGCTGCGACGCAGCATCGGGACGCCGTGCGCACGCCGGATGTGCGCATCCGGCTCGATCACGGGCTCGCCCCCGGCCGTTGCGGCCTCGAAGTCGGGCTCGTCGAACTCCGTCTTCCCGGTCAACGGCGATCCGTCCGTGCGACGACGCCCCATCACCGCGTCCTGCTCGTCGCGCGCGGTGAGGTCCCACTTCGCGGTCATCATCCGGATCTTCCGGAAGACGAGGTAGGTGCCTCCGCGGAACCATGACGGCTCGTCCGGAAGCGACCACACGGCATCGTCGAACTGTGCGGTCCCGACGCGGGGGTTGGATGTTCCGTCCTTCTGCCCGAACATGTTGCGAGGCGTTCCGCCGCCCTTCGGCGGGGTGAGGAATCCGGTCTGCGTCCAACGGATGACCGCGTACCCGGGCATCCGTGCACGCAGCGCGCGCATGGCGGCGCTGACCACTTGCGGGTCGTCTGCGCAGATCTGGAACAGGAGGTCTCCCCCGCCCCAACGCGGATCGAGGTGATCGCCGGTGAACTCCGGCAGCGGTCGCAGCCGTCGTGGGCGCTCACGGGAGATTCCGGGCAGATCGAAGACGCGCGGTCCGACTCCCGTCGTCACCGTCAGGCGGGAGGGAGACAACCCCGTGGCGTAATCCGTCGGCGTCACCGCGTCGTCCGGATACAGCGGTGAGGGCGGGGTCTCCTCGCCGTGGACGATGGCCACGACCGTGTCCGAGACGTCGGCGAGGAATCGACGAAGCAGCGCGGCGTCCTGCGCGGCCAGATCCGTCGCGACGAAGGTCGCGTACCGTTGCTGCGGCGTGGCGACGCCGGCCTGGTGCGCGCCGAAGGGCGAGATCACGTCCTCCGCGCCCGAGCCTGAGTCCGGCGACGCGGCATCGGCGGTCAGAGGTGCCACACGCGCGGCGGCGAAGCCGATCGCCGCGGCCCCGCCCGCAGTCACGAGCGCTGAGCCCAGGAGTGCGCGGCGGGACAAGGTCACTCCCCCGACCTGCTTCGCACCGAGTCCATCGGGCGCGCCCGGTGCGTGATCTTCATTGCTCTCGGGCCGCTGACCGGGAGTCTCATGCATGCTCAATGTCCGGGTCCTCCATCCGGTGACGACGAAGTGCGACTGCTCAGTTCGGCGGGCGCCGCATGAACCAGTTCGGCACGCCGAGGATCTCCTCCTCCGCGATGACCGCGTATCCGTGCCGCTCGTAGAAGCCGACCGCCTCGGGGCGATCCGTCTCGAGGTACCCGGCCACACCCAGCGAGTCGAGGTGAGTCGTGTGGCGGAGCATCAGGAGAGTGCCGATCCCCCGCCCTCGCAGATGCCGATCAACCGACACCGGCCCGAGGTGCACGTGCGGCTCCGAGATATCGTGCGCGGCCCATGCCCGATTCCAGGTCAGAAGGCGCTCCGCTGCTCGCGGGCCGAACGTCACGCCGCGAGTCACAAGCCGCAGCCGAGCCACGGCCCGTGGCTGACAGCGTCCCGGTGGTGCTGCCGCTGCAACGCCGACGAGCGCTCCGCCTTGCTCCACGCCGTCGATGGTCAGAGCGGGCGAACTCGAGAGGAGCACACGCATGAGCGACGCATGCCGACGGATTCGCGTGACTTCGTCGTCGCCGTACACCGATACGTGGATCGGGTTGTCGGCCATTCCCCGCCCGAGCAGGGCCGCGGCCTCAGCGACGTCGGTGCGATCAAGCACGCGAAGGTGGAGGTACGGTTCGCGATGTTCCATCGAGTCAGTCCTTGTCGTCGAGCGATCGCCATCCACCGTGCTCGATCCCTGGGCCGCCCGAAATCCTCACCGATCGACATCTGACACCGCCCTCCGACGACCTCGATGTCGTCGCGGAGCGAACGCGACCTCGAAGCGGTCTGCCTACCTTCGTCAGCATGAGCGAGCCTCCACCGCACTCTCACCCGCGAGCGGTACCCACCGGCCGGCATCCCGGACTGAGCTGGCCGGCCGTGGTCGGTTTCGGTCTTCTGGGGCTCCTCTGGCCCCTCCTTCGCCGGATCGGTCTGGAATCGATCGTCGGCGACGTCGCGACCGCGATGATCGCCTTCTTCGCCACCTTCGCCGTCTGGGTGCTGGGGGCCGGCCTGGGAAGGGTGCCGCGGCCGGTCCTCACCCTCACGCTTTCCGGAGTCCTCTTCGCGCTCCTGCTCGGCGCGACCACCGTCCTCACCGGCGACCGGTCCGACCACGGCGTCGGCCCGAACCTCCTCGTGGGCGCCGTCGAGGTGGGCAGGTCGGCCGGTCTCGGCGCGCTCAGCGGGCTCGTCGCCGAGTCGATCCAGAAGGCACGACGCCGGTGAGAACGTCTGTCGACGGACGCACAAAAGCCCCGGAGAACCGGGGCCTTCGTTCGTAGCAGGAGCGGGGCTCGGCCACTCCGCCACTCCACACGCCACTGCGCGGCGCGCGGAGCCTCCGGCGGAGCGGGACCCCCCACGCGTGACGGGTTCGACCAACCGCCCCGGAACGAACGGAAGCCCGCCAAAAGGCGGGCTTCCGTTCGTAGCAGGAGCGGGGCTCGAACCCGCGACCTCACGATTATGAGTCGTGCGCTCTCACCAACTGAGCTACCCTGCCGCGATGCACCCGCGGTCACAGAGACGGATGCTGCGAGCCCCGAGTCAGGATTGAACTGACGACCCCTTCCTTACCATGGAAGTGCTCTGCCACTGAGCTATCGGGGCGTGTCACCCGCGCGCGGGCAACTAGAAGAGGATACCAGAGGCGCGGCATCCGTCTTAATCGAGATCAGCCTCCGGCGTGCTGGCGGAGCCACGGAATCGGGTCGATCGCCGTGGTGCCGTTGAGCAGGATCTCGAAGTGCGTGTGGGCGCCGTACGAGCGACCGGTGTTGCCGGTGAGACCCAGCACCGTGCCGACCGTGACGTGCTGCCCGGCCTGCACGCGGCGCGAGCCGTACTGCATGTGCGCGTAGTGGCTCGAGACGAGCTGACCGTCGATCACGTGGTCGATGATCACGTGGACGCCGTACGCGCCGCCCGCGTCGGTCGACTCCCGCACGACGCCGTCGGCGATCGCCTGGATCGGAGAGCCCGCACCGGGCGTGAAGTCCACGCCCTCGTGCATGCGGCCCGAGCGCATCCCGAAGCCGTAGCTGATGGGCACGCCCACCGCGAACGGCCACTGGATCGGCGAGTTCGGGTCGTTGACGAAGAAGTTCGAGAAGTTGCGGATGCCGGACTCCGAAGCCAGCTCGGCGAGCGTCATCGTCGAGTAGTCGTCGTCGGGACGGTCGAGCGCGACGGCCTCGAGCTCCGCCGGCGCGACATATGCCTGGACCTGGTCGTCGTCGAGCTCGGCCTCGGCGACCTCGCTGCCCGCGACGACCGAGAGCGGCTCGGGGACGGAGCCGTTCATCGCGGCGACGGCCTCGGCCGGAGTCGTCATGCCCACGGTCATGAGGCCGACGACGCCCATGACGCCGATCGAGAAGGACAGTCCTGCGATGCGCTTGATCGTCGTTCGCGACGTCGGACGCGTGCGGCGCGGCGCGACGTGGTCATCGGACGATGCGGCCTTCGGCGCCTCGTCGGACTCGGCCTGCTCCGCCTTCGGCTCGACCTTCGCCTGCACCGGCGTCTCGCCCGTGAACGAGAACACGCGCGCGGCGACCTCGAACACGTCGTCGAGTTCGTCCTCGATGCGCCGCTCCGCGGCGGGCGCGGGGGCGGGCTGGGGCTCGGGTGCGACAACCGGCTCCAGGAGCTCGAACGGCTCAGCCGGGGTCATCACGGGCTGAATGGGGGAATCGACGGATGCTGCCGCCGGCGTCGGCTCGACGACCGGCTCCTCCGAGGTCGAGGCGGCCGGCATGGGGATCGGCTCGGGGACGATCGGGGCCACGGCTCCACGCCCCGCGGCGCGGCGGGCCCGACGGGCGCGGATCTGCGCCTGCTGCGCCTGCTGTGCCTCGTCGATCGGCGCGGCGGCGGCGACCGGCGAGGGCGCGACGATCGACTCGGCCTGGGCGACCTGCTCGACCGGCTCGGCCGGGGCGGCGACGCTCGTGGGTGAGACGGGGACGGGGCTCGTGCTCGTGGTGACGGCGATGACCGTGTCGACGGGTCCGGTCTCGACCACGGCCTCGGGAACGGCCGCGGCGACCTCGGGCTTCGAGGCGCCCGGACGGTCGTCGACCGCGGGCTTGGGCCCCGGAACCGCGACGACGTTCTGCTCACCCGTCGAGGCTCGCGCGACGCGGGCTGCGCGGCGAGAGGTCCGGCCCGTGGGGGCTGTCGGGGTGGTGGGGGTCGCGGAGGGGACCGGCGCGGTGGGCGACGAGGTGGGGGTCGAGTCCGTGACGGTCGGAGGAACGGCGGTCGGCGTCGCGGAAACGACGGTGTCAGCCGGACGGCGGGAGGAGCGCGCGCGACGCGAAGGGGCGGGCGCGGCATCCGTGGCCGTGGGCTCGGTCACCGGCTCGGCCGGTGCCGTCGACGACGGGGCGGCCGGGGTCGCGGAAGCGGTCGGGGCGGGGGCGGGAGCGGGTGCGGGAGGGGGTGTCGCGGGGCGGCCCCACACGATGGCGGGGCGCTCTGGAGCGTTCGCTCCTTCACGACGACGCGCTTCGGCGCGCGAGATCCCGGCTGCTTCCGCTCGCGCCTGTGCAGGCGCCGAAGCGGGGCGGCTCGAGCGGCGCGTGGGCGCAGGCTCAGCCATCGGGGCGTCGAAAGGCAAAACGCAGGGGCTCTCGGGTACTGGTCGCTCGCGGGGGGCAACGGGCGGACAATCGGGCTTCTGATCACCCTCGCCGTTCGGGCGACGAAGGTAACAATCGCGTAAACACTACCCCGGTCTCTCTGAGAATGCCATGTACAGGTTCCCGCGTGGCGGGGCAAATCCATTCCCAGGGCTTGACTCCGACCCCCGATTCGTGGGAGCGGTCCCGGTCAATCGGCGATTGCGGTCGAGAAAAGCTCGTCGACGAGGCTGGGCCCCGCGGCCACGACAAGTGCCCGCGTCTCGCCGGGCTCCAGCGAGCGCCGGAACACCCCGCCGGCCTCGCGCACGAGGAGCTCTCCTGCGGCGTGGTCCCACGCGTTGATTCCGCGCTCGAAGTACCCGTCGAGGCGACCCGCGGCGACGAACGAGAGATCGAGTGCGGCGGACCCGATCCGACGGATGTCGCGCGCCAACGGCATCACCCGCATGACGCGCACGAGGTCGCCTTCATGCGTCGCGGGGTCGTACCCGAATCCGGTCGCGAGCAGCGCTCCGGCCTCGCCGACGGGATCGTTGACCGCGAGGCGCGCATCCCCGAGCCACGCACCCTCCCCGAGCGCGGCGTGGAACTCCTCGCCGCTCGCAGGATTGCGCACGACTCCCGCGAGCACCTCCCAACGGCTCGGGTCGGGCTCGCCGGCGATGGCTGCGATGCTCACCGCGTATGACGGGATGCCGTAGGCGTAGTTCACCGTGCCGTCGATCGGGTCGACGACCCACGTGACGCCGGTCTCGCCGGACTCCGCGCCCGACTCCTCGCCGAGGAATCCGTCGCCCGGCCGCGCCGCGGTGAGCCGCTCGCGAATGAGCGCCTCGACCTCGCGGTCCGCGTCGGTGACGATGTCGGCGAGCGCGGACTTGGTCGCCGCGATCGCGACTCCCGCCGTGCGACGGCGGTGGGCCAGTTCGCCGGCCTCGCGGGCGACCTCTCGTGCGATGCTCTCGAGTTCCCGCGGTTCGACCATGCCTCTACGGTATCGGCCCCGTCGGTGTCGGCGTCGGGGTCGCCTACGTTGGAGGGATGGTCGCCGAAGACTCCACTCGCACGCACGACGTCGTCATCGTCGGAGGGGGCCACAACGCCCTCGTCGCCGCTGCCTACCTCGCTCGTGCCGGGCGGTCGGTGATCGTGCTGGAGCGCCTCGACCACGTCGGCGGCGCCGCCGTGTCGGAGCGGCCGTGGGCGGGCGTCGACGCCCGCCTGTCGCGCTACTCGTACCTCGTGAGCCTCCTCCCCCGCCGCATCATCGACGAGCTCGGTCTGCGCATCGAGCTGCGCCGGCGCCGGTACGCGTCGTACACGCCCGACCCGGCAGACCCGTCGCGCGGCATCCTGGTCGACACGGCGGATGCCGCGGCCACCGCCGCCTCCTTCGCCCGTGTGCTCGGCGACGCCGGCGAGGCCGACCGCTTCTCCGCCTTCTACGACCGCATCGGCCCCGTCGCGAAGGTGCTGTTCCCCTCGATGACCGAGCCGCTGCGGCGCCGCGCGGACGTGCGCCGCGCGCTCGGCGACGACCATCTGTGGGACGACATCTTCGAGCGGCCGCTCAGCCACGTGCTGCGCGCGTCGCTCGAGAGCGACATCGCGCGCGGCATCGCGCTCACGGACGGACTGATCGGCACGTTCGCGTCGTCAGACGACGAGACTCTCGCCCAGAACCGCTGCTTCGTGTACCACGTCATCGGCGGCGGAACCGGCGACTGGGACGTCCCCGTCGGCGGCATGGGCCGCGTGACCGGCGAGCTCGAGCGCGCGGCGCGCGAAGCGGGGGCGACCCTCCGCACGAACGCGGAGGTCGCCTCGGTCGAACCCGACGGAGTCGTGACGCTGGCCGACGGCACGCGGGTGCACGGGCGCCTCGTGCTGAGCGGCGTGGGGCCGGCCGTGCTCGACCGGCTGCTCGCGGCCGGGGACGGCGCATCCGACTCTTCCGACTCGATCGGATCCGACCGCCCCGAGGGCGCGCAGATCAAGGTCAACATGCTGCTGAAACGCCTCCCGCGACTGCGCGACGCGAACGTCGACCCCGCGGCCGCGTTCGCCGGGACCTTCCACATCAACGAGACGATGACGCAGCTCGACGACGCGTACGCGCGCGCGGCGAGCGGCGCCGTTCCCGAGCCCCTGCCCGCCGAGATCTACTGCCACTCGCTCACCGACCCCTCGATTCTCGGGCCCGAGCTCCAGGCGTCGGGCGCCCAGACGCTGACGCTGTTCGGCCTACACGCGCCGCACCGGCTTGTGCACGGACGCGAACCGGATGCCGCGCGCCGCGAGCTGCTCGAAGCTGCGCAGCGCTCGCTCGACTTGGTGCTCGCCGAGCCCATCGCCGAATGCGTGTACACCGGTCCGGACGGCGAGCCGTGCATCGAGGCGCGCACGACCGCCGACCTCGAAGAGTCGCTCGGCATGATCGGCGGCGACATCTTCCACGGCCGCCTGTCGTGGCCGTGGGCGGACGACGACGAAGACCTCTCGACGCCGGCGCAGCGCTGGGGCGTAGCCACCGCGCACGAACGCGTCCTCGTGTGCGGCTCGGGCTCGCGCCGCGGCGGTGCGGTCAGCGGCCTCGGCGGGCACAGCGCCGCGATGGCGGCGCTCGAGATGCTCGGGGGCTGACCCGCTGACGCGCGCCCCTGATGCGAGTTATTGGCGCGGCGGAAGCGGCGGAGGCGGTGGGTAGCCCTCGTACCCCGTCGGCGGCACCGACGGCGGAACCTGCTCCGACGCCGTCGGCGGAGCCGGCTGCTCGGGCGCATGCTGCTCCGTCGGATACGGGAGCGTCTGGAACGCCACGAACGACTGGTCAGGCGCCGGCTGCACCGTGGGGTAGCCCGTGTAATACGCGTTCCAGTCAGGAGTGCCGTCGGGCATGACCGGCAGCGGCGTGACGCCGTCGGCGTACGTCGGCCACGGCGCGGGCGCATAACCGGCGATCGGCTGCTGGACGCCGCGCGGAGCCCGCGGCTTCTTGGGGGCGAACAGCGCGTTCACGAGCGGGATGAGCGCGGTTCCGACCGCCGCGAGGATCGTCACGGCGACGACGATCCGCCAGTAGAGCTCGGGGAAATCGAGCCACTCGTTGAGCACGATGGAGAGGATCAACAGGGCCGCGAGCGCGACCACGAGGGCGATCGTGATGATCGCGACGACGCGCGTGAACGCGGTCACGTAGCGCTGGAACGCCTTCACATAGAGCCGGATGTGCAGCAGGAGCAGCTGCAGGATGAGCACGACGACGAGGAACTGGAAGAACCTCGTGAAGCTGCCGAAGGCGTAGCGCTCCGGCATCCAGATGAGCACCGCGCCGATGAGCAGCGCGGCGACCCACGACGCCATGCTCGCGAGGGCGAACCACGCCGGACGCCGCGGCGCGAGGTGCGCGTCGAGGATGGCGACGCCGGCGAAAGCGGCGAGCAGGAGGATCGTGAGGAACGCCCGGCCGACGATGCCGTTCTGCGAGCCGATGAGCACCCACACGACGCACACGATCGCGGCGGCCACGAGGGCGCCGATCGCGACCCAGATGGCCGCTCGCAGGAGCGGGTTTCGAGCGGTGTCGGTCGCCTCGTGCGGCGCGGTCGGGTCGGGCACGGCCATGTCGCTCCTCTCAGTGCGGGCGGTGCCCGCGTGACTCATCCTGGCACGCGGGCCAAACCGTCGACCACGTTCGCGCCGGGGAGTGTGGAAAGCACCGACCCGGGGAGGAACAGCTTGCTCGACCGCACTCCCCCGCCGATCACCACCTCCGGCGCCGCCGCGACGGCGGCGTCGACGAAGATCGCCCAGTCGCCGGGCAGCCCGAGCGGAGTGATCCCGCCGTACTCCATGCCGGTGAGCTCGACAGCCTCATCCATCGGCGCGAACGACGCGGAGCGCACGTCGAGCAGTCGGCGCACGACGCCGTTGACGTCGGCGCGCGTCGTCGCGAGCACCATGCATGCCGCGTATCGCACCTCGCCCGCGCGCTTGCCCTTGACGATGACGCAGTTGGCCGACGCATCCGGAGCCACCCCGTAGCGTTCGCAGAACGCCGCCGTGTCAGCGAGCGACGGGTCGATCGACGCCACGCCGATCGTCGCGGCGACATCGGGAGCGAGGGCGCGGATGCCGTCGGCCACAGGCTCCGCGACGAGCTCGAGCTTTTCGAGCGCGGGCTCGGCCGTGAGGGATCCGGTCGCCGTCCAGCCCATCACTCTTCGTCGTGGTCGGTCGTCAAGAGCTCCTCGAGGCCGTCGAGGATCGACTCGTCGCCCTCGGTCGCGATCGTCACCTCGTCGCCCTGCACGACTCCGAGCGAGAGGACCGACAGGATGCTCGCGGCGTCGACGGTCTTGCCGCCTTTCGCGATCGTGACCTTGGCGCCCGCCCCGGCGGCCGCGCGTGTGAAGAGCGCGGCGGGTCGGGCGTGCAGCCCCTGGGCAGACGCGACGGTGACGGTGCGCTCGGGCATCCTTCTTCTCCTTCAATCGGTTGACGGACTCATTCGCCCGGTCATGCCGTGGGGCGGCGCACCCGCACCGCCCCACGGCCCCGGGTCAGGTGTTGTCGGGCTTGCTCTCGCCCTCGGCCTGCGCCTTCGCCTCGGCGCGGGTCTGCGCCGGCTCGGATGCCGCGGCACCGACGCTCGCCGTCTCGTCGGCCTTGGCCTCGGCCTCCTGGGCGGCGAGGTACTCGTCGCGGCGCTTGCCGGGCGTCCAGCCGGTGTCGACGACCTTGCGCTGGAAGATCGACGCCGCGACCACGAGGATGATCGCGATCAGCAGGCTCACGACGATGCCGAGCACGGGCCCGCCGAGGAAGCTCGAGCCGATGAGGGCGCCGAACCACCCGAAGTCGGCGTCGCCGAACGTCGAGTTCTCGAAGCCCAGCTCGCCGAAGACGAGCAGCAGGAGCGCGGGCAGGATCGTGATGAGCACACCGTTGACGAAGCCGCCGACCATCGCGCCGACGCGACCGCCCGTCGCGTTGCCGTACACGCCCGCACCGCCACCGGTGAAGAAGTGCGGCACCATGCCGGGCAGGATCAGCGCGAGGCCGAACACGGGGTTGAGCCACGCGGCGATGATGCCGAGCGTCACGAGACCGCCGATGAACGAGAAGATGAAGCCGATCAGGACGGCGTTCGGGCCGTACGGGAACACGATCGGGATGTCGAGCGCGGGCTTGGCGCCGGGGACGACCTTGTCGGCGATGCCCTGGAACGCCGGCACGAGCTCACCCAGCACGGTGCGCACACCGAAGAGGATGATCGCGACACCCACGCCGAACTGCAGCGCCGAGCCGAACGCGGCCATGATGTACGCGCCCACGTCCGCGGAGCCGAAGATGCCGAGCGCCTCGTCGAGCGGGAGCACGATGAGGCCCCAGATCGCGAAGACCCAGTAGATCAGCACCATCGAGAGGGCCGTGGCGACCATCGAGTCGCGCAGGAACCGCAGGCCCTGCGGGAAGTTGATCGCCTCGGTCGAGTGGCTGCGACGGCCGACCGCCTGACCGGATGCACCGGCCGCGATGTAGCCGAGGGTGCCGAAGTGGCCGATCGCGATCGTGTCGTCGCCGGTGATCTTGCGCGTCCACGGCTGGGCGAACGCGGGCATGACGACCATGATCACGCCGACGAGGATCGCGCCGAGCGGAACCACTGCCCACTGGCCGGACTCACCGAGGCCGACCGAGAGCACGACCGTCAGCATGATCGACATGAAGACCATGTGGTGGCCGGTCAGGAAGATGTAGTGCAGCGGCGTGAACCTCGCCAGGATCAGCATCACGATGAAGCCGAGCGTGAGGATGTACGCGCCCTGCGCGCCGTACTGCTCGGCCGCGATCGCGGTGATGACCTCGTTCGTCGGGATGACGCCCTGTGCTCCGGTCACCGCGAGCACGAGCTCGCCGAGCGGGTCGAGGGACGCGATCACGACACCGGCGCCGGCGCCGAGGATCAGGAAGCCGAGCGCGGCCTTGAGGCCTCCGCCGATGACCTGCCCTGCCGACCGGCGGAGCGCGATCAGGCCGATCGCGGTGATGATGCCGATCAGATACGCCGGGACGTTGAGGATCTGTTGACCGATGAAATCGAGGATGGCGACAAGCCACTCCATCGTGGACTTCCCTTCTTGTGTGCCTGGCGGGCCGCGAGGCGTCGGCCGCTTCGGCGTTTTCGGGTGCTAGCTGAGCGCCTCGGTGAGCTTCGAGGTGATCTCCTCGGTGTTCGTGAAGTTGTTGATCACGATGACCTTCGCCGGGACGTCGCCGATCTCGTCGGCGAGGTCCGCCGAGGTCAGCACGATCTCGGCTGTGCGAGCCGCGCCGCGCGCGGTGCCGATGTCGGCGGCCTCCACGTCGGCGTCCACGCCGAGTCCGCGCAGGGCTTTCTCGGCGTTCATCTTCAGCAGCACGGACGTTCCGATGCCCATGCCGCAGACGGTGATGATCTTCATGGGGTCTCCCCTTCCGGCGGCGTCGCCGCGTCCTGCGCGGCGCTTCCCGCCGCGCGAAGCTCTTCGAGCAGTTGCTCCGGTGTCTCGGCGTCCTTGAGCCGAGCGAACAGGGCCTCGTCGCCGATCGCGCCGGCGAGCTCGGCCATCATGCCGATGTGCCCGTCGTGGTCGGTCGCGGCGAGGCCGACGACCACGCTGACGGGGTCGTTCTGCTCCGAGCCGAACTCGACCGGCTCGGCGAGCGACACCCAGCTCAGCCCGGTGCGCAGCACGGCGGGCGAGGGGCGCGAGTGAGCGAGGGCGAAGCCCGGAGCGATGACGATGTACGGGCCGAGGCGCTCGACGGTGTCGATCATCTCCTGCGTGTACTCGTCGGTCGTCGCGCCGCCGGCGACGAGCCCGTCACCCGCCAGGCGGATCGCCTCGCGCCAGTCGGCCGCGTGCGCCCGCGTGCGAACCGCCTCGAGCGGCAGCGAGTCAGCGAGGGTCACGGCGCCTCCTTCCCACGGTCTCGAACCGGGGCGGGCGCCCCGTTGGTCGTCACCATATACGTTGGCCTGACTTTTGAACAGTATTGGACGAAAGCGGATGCCACGGCTACGCCTCCGCTCCCACTGAGCGATCCGCGCGCTCGGTGCGCTCCGCCATCAGCCGGTCGACCCG
>NZ_DASRXZ010000052.1:0-18769 GCF_035687345.1 Microbacterium sp. | reverse complement strand
GGACGGGGAGGATCGCCTGCGTCACGTGCCGCGCGCGCTCCGACCACTCGAACACCGTCTCGGGGCGCCCAGACCGGACGGCGGAGGCGAGGCCGACCGACAGCGGGCCGTTGCCCTGCAGCGAGCTCGACGCCGTGAGCTCGAGGCTTCCGCCGGATCGTTCGGCGCCTTCGAGGCGTTCGATCGCGCGTGCGGCGTACCGCCGGGCTTCCGCCTCGCGACCGAGTCGGCTCGCGCGCTCGGCCCGCACCTCGTCGGCGAGCAGGGCTGCTTCGAGCGACGCAGTGCGCGGCAGTCGCGGTGTCTGGATGGAGCGCGGATCGGCTCCCGTGCGAAGCCGGGCTAGCAGGTGCGTGAGACGGAGGACGATCGCGTCGTTGCGATGGCCGAGCTGTTCGAGCGCGGTCGCGAGCTTCTCCACGTCGGATGCCGAGGGCAGTCGGCCCGGCCGTTGCGCGGCGAGCCCGGAACGATCGATCGTCTGCACCGCGAGCCGCGCGCGAAGCCCGAGCGCCGCCGCTCGGGTCGCCCACCCGTCCGCGCCGAGCGCACGGAAGCGCCGGCGCGCTGCCGCGCTCACGCGTGCCGCTCTCGCGGGCGAGTGCGAGAGGAGCGAGCGCGCGAGCTGGTACTCGGCCTCGGCGCGGTCCTGCGTGACGCCGAGGCGACCGAACTCCTGCGCGACCTTCTCCAGGAGGCGCTCCGCTTCGGTCGTGAGCCCCGCTTCGCGGAGCACCTCGGCCCGATCCAGCTCGATGATCGCGGCGGACAGCTCCGACACGTCGCCGAGCGCCCCCCGCACGCTCTGCATGATCTTGAGGGCGGTGACGAGGTCGCCCGCGAGCATGCGGAGGTATCCGCGGTTATGCGCCGCCTGATCGGCGTCGAACGCGAGGCCGGCCTCGCGATAGATCCGCTCGGCCTCGAGCACGTCGCTCTCGGCCGCTTCGAGGTCGCCCCGCGTCATCTCGACGATGCTGCGGTTCATGCGCATGTTCGCGGCGCGCACAGGACTGTCGGCGAGCCCCTCGATCGCCCTCGAGAGCCAGCGCACGGCGCTCTCGTGCCGGCCGCGGTGCATGTCGATGGTGCCGAGCTGCCCGTGCAGGATCGCGATCGACTCGGTCGACAGGCCCGGCAGGGCGAGCGCGTCGAGGCACACCCGCTCGCCCTCGTCCGCACTCGAGTGCTGGGCGATCAGGTAGCCGGTCGTCCCGGCGATCCGTGCGCGCAGATCGTTGTCGCCGAGCGCTTCCGCGCGCACCGCCGCCTCGGCCAGCACGGCGCGCGCATCGTCGTGGCGCCCCATGTTCGCGAGGTCGACCCCGCGCTGGTAGAGGCTCTCGGCGTCGGTGGGCACCCTGCAATGATGGCGGGGTCGCCGCCCGACGGGCTACTCGCTACCCGATGACCGACCGGTCGAGCTTCTCCACGAACTTCAGCGCGGCCTTCGTCGCGGCATCCGTCACGTCGACGCCGCCCGCCGTGCCGCCCATGAGCACCGGCGAGAGCTCACGCGCGATGAGCCCCGCGACGTACGGCGCCGCGAACGACGTCCCGCTCCAGATGGCGAACCCGCCGGTGAAGTCGTCGGGATCGATCGTCTCGCGTCGGCGCCCGTACAAGTCGAGTCGCGACCCGGGCTGTACGCCACCCTGGATCTCCTGCGGGAGGGTGCTCAGCACCGACGTTCCCGGCGCGAACGCCGTCACCCATTCGCCGATGTTGCTGTAGAGCGCGACGGACGACAGATTGGGGTTGAGTGCGCCGATCGCGACATGCGGTGCGAGCTTTCCCGCCTCAGGGAGGGTGATATCGGGATCGCCCCAGTTGTAGAGCGCTGCCGGGAAGGTGGGCCGGTCGGTCGCGTCGTTGCCGGCCGAGCACACGACCGCGCACCCGAGGCCGCGCAGCTCCGCGAGGATCTCGTAGAGCCTCGTACTGAACGCACCGTCCTCGGGCGTCTCGTGGTAGTAGCCGAGCGACAGGTTGAGCACGTCGACGTGCTGCACGCCGTTGTCGCCGTCCTCCTTCATCCAGTCGATCAGCTCTTCGAGCGCCCGGATGAGCTCCGACTCGAGGACCGTGCCGTTGCTGTCGGCCACCCGGATCGTCACGAGGTCTGCCTCGGGCGCGACCTGGCGGACGATCCCCGCGACGAACGTGCCGTGGCCGGATGCCCCGTCGATGAAGCCGTCGCGCGGCCCGCTGAGATCGCCGTGGATCTCCGGGTTCGTCGATTCGTCGTCGATCCCGATGACCCCCTCGCTCGCGGCGGAGGACACGCGGCGCCGCACGATGTCGCGCTCGGGCGGGGGATTCGTCTCGTCGCGACGCGGAGGCAGCCACTCGTGCTCGCCGCACCCGGTGTCGACGATCGCGACCACGGGCCGCCGGCCACCGTCTTCGATCTCGAGGACGCGCGTCGGCGCGGGGCCGACGTACGAGGCCATCTCGAGGCCGCCCGACCCGGGGAAGGCGTAGCCCTCCAGCCCCGCGGGGTTGGTCTTCGAGAACGGGTTGGTCCTCGAGAACGGATTCGTCTTCGAGAACGGGTTCGTCTTCGAGAACGGATTCGTCTTCGAGAAGGGATTCACGCCCGCGGGGTCGACCGTGAGCACGTGATCGAGCCCGACGCGCCGGAGCGGGTCGTCCTTCTTCGGGACGTACCCGTCTTTCCGGCGGGACCGCCGTGCGCGCTCCTTGGGCGCGGCCGACCGCGCGGCATCGAGCGCTCGGTCGCGCCGGTCGCGCCCGTTCGTCGCGAGTAGCCGCGCGCGCTGCAGCAGGCGCCACGCGTCGATCGGCGGCACCGGCTCGTCATCGCGGTCCTCGCGCGGTGACTGGAAGATCACAGCACGCGACAGCGGCTCGTGCGCCTTCCGCTGACCCGGCACGGGTTCGACGTTCACATCCCACCCGAGCGCGGCACCCGCTTCGCGCAGCAGCCGCTCCGGTTCGTCCTTCTCGCCCGAGATGAGCAGGTAGCCCGGCGCGTACACCGAGCCGAAGGCGCGGACCCCCGGCACGGGCTCGAGCGTCGGGTCGAGCGGCACTCCCCTCGGCTCGTCGGCGGCTTCCCGCTCGCGCCACGTGCGTACCGGCTTCTCAGGCATGGTGTCGTTCCCCAATCGTCGTGTCTTCCCCTGACGCGCGGCCACGCATCATCCGCGAGGCCGCGCCCATTGTGCCCACGGGTACCGGGAGGGCGAAAGGGCGACGCTGATACACCGGCCCCCGCCGGTCACGCATCCGGTGTCGCGATGCGGTCGAGCTCGACGCCCACAAGGTCCTCATGACGGCCCCTCGCGCGCCGCAGCAACCGCGCGGCGTCGACCAGCGCGCCCGAGTGGTCGTCCCGGGCGACGAGCCGGACGACATGCGGGCGAACCGGATGCACCCCGCCCCGCACGCGCGTCTCGCGTTCCACCTCGGTCGGGTCGACCGGCCTCCCGCCGAGGCTCTCCGGCACGACATCCCACCCGAGCTCGTCGGCCGACTCCCGCAGCGCGTCGACGATCGACGCGAACCGGTCGGGCCGCGTCACGAGCAGCTGCGTCCGCACGTACTCCGCGTCGACCAAGCGTCACACCTCGAACTGAGGCGTCTGGAAGTCCTTCATGCCCTCGTCGGAGCGCACCACGAGCCGCAGTCGCGACACCCCCGGCGTCACGCCCTCGAAGGCGAAGCGCCCGCGCTCGCCGGCATCCGCCGGCCACTCGTGCCCTTCCTGCGTCAGCCGGATCGCGAGGGCGTCGGCATCCGTCCATCCGTCGATGCGCCGCAGGCCCTCCTCCGTCGCGGTCACGTGCAGCAGGACGCTCGTCGTGCCGTCGCTGAACTGAAGCGTCGCGGTGTCGCTCTCGCCGCGCACCGCGGCGGTCTCCGACTCGACCAGCGTCAGCAGGGCGTACTCGCGTGACAGGTCCTCGACGGCGACGGCGGCCACCATCCGATCGACGAGGTCGGCCGGCACGGGGTCGACCGCACTCCACATCGCGCGCATTCGCGCGAAAAGCGCCGCGTCCGCGGCGAAGTCTTCATCGTGCATCTCGGTCCTCTCCCCAACCGTCGCTCTGCAGAAGCGTTCGGAGCTTGCCGAGGCATCGCTGGCGCGTCGGGCCGATCGATCCGATCGGCATCGACATGTCCTGGGCGATCCGCGCATAGTCGGGGCGTTCCTCGAACGCCACGATGCGCAGCAGTCGCTGACAGCGCTCGTCGAGCTGCGCAACGGTCAGCCACAGCCGGCGACTCTCGTCGTCGGCCGCGGCGACATCCTCGGCGGAATCGTGGACGGGCAGGAGCGGCTCGAGGTTCTCGGCCTCGGTCGCGTCGGCGCGCCGGTGCTGCTTGCCGACACGCCACGCTTCGCGCCGTGCCGTCGTGGTGAGCCATCCCGACACCGCGAGCGGGTCGGCGATGGACTCGTGCCGACGCACGAGCGTCAGCCACGTCGTCTGGACGACGTCCTCCGCGAGCGACCGGTCGAGTCCGTACGCCCGCACGACGTGCCACAGCAACGGCGTGAGGAGGCGTACGAGGTCGTCCATGGCTCGCGCGTCGCCGTCGCGCCAGGCGACGAACAGCGCGGCGGCGCGCTGCCAGCGCGCCGGTTCGGCGGCATCCGAGGATGCCGCCGCCTCAGCGTGGGTCATAGCGCCCATTGTGTCCACACCCGAGGGGAGCGCGATAGTCCGCGGCTGATACACCGGCATGCGAGGTTTCACAGGCGATCCTCGGTCGCGCCCTTCCCCGCCCGCACCTAGAATCGCGCCATGGCCGCCCCCGTCCTGTATGTCTGCGTGCGCCCGCAGAAAGGTGCGGCGGAAGCGGAGTACGAATCGTTCCGGCAGGCGATGCGCCTGGAGCCCTCCGAGCTCGACCACCTCGACCTCGTGCACGAGCAGCTTCCGCCCGACGCGGCGGAGCGCTGGCGGGGATTCGTCGTCGGCGGGAGTCCCTTCAACGTGTCCGACCCCGAGTCGACGAAGACCGATGCTCAACGCCGACTCGAGGCCGACCTCGAGCGCATCGCCGCATGGGCGGCGGAAGGGGCCGACGAGGGCGTCTCCGCATTCTTCACGTGCTACGGCATCGGCATCGTGACGCGGATGCTCGGCGGCGAGGTCAGCCGCGCGTTCCCCGAAGACACCGGGCCGACGGTCGTCAACGTCACCGCCGATGGGCGGCGCGATCCGCTCTTCGGCGAGCTCGCCCACCGCTTCACGGCGCTCACGGCGCACAAGGAGGGGACGGGGCGACTGCCCGACGGCGCGGTCCTGCTGGCGACGAACATCGGATGCCCCGTCCAGGCCTACCGCGTCGGAGACCGCCTGTGGGCGACGCAGTTCCACCCCGAGCCGACGACGCAGGCGTTCACCGAGCGCATGGCCGTGTACCGCGACGACGGGTACTTCGCGGCGAACGACTACGACGTCATCGCGAGCCGCGTGCTCGCGGCATCCGTCACCGAGCCGGGTCGTGCACTGAGGGCCTTCGCGCGCCGCTTCGCACCCGCGGCCCCGGTTTCGTAGCGTCTGTCAACCCCGGTGTCCGGCGGAGGTCCGCGACATAGCGTCGGAGTATGACCATGCGCGAATCTGTGCTCTCAGACCGGCGCACGACGGGGACGGCGGGCGATGTCGTGCGGCAAGTGGCCGTCATCTCCGCACTGTGCTTCATGCTGATCGCCTCCGTCGTCAACAGCGGCGTCTTCGGCGGACCCTCCGTCGACGAGTTGCAGGACGGCGCCCTGAGCGCCGAAGGCTCGTACCTCGCCCCGGCCGGTCCCGCGTTCTCGATCTGGTCGGTGATCTACGTCGGCCTCGCCGCGTACACGATCTGGCAGGCGCTGCCGTCGCAGCGGGCGAACCCGCGCCAGCGCGCGCTCGGCTGGCTCATCGCCGGCTCGATGGTGCTCAACGGACTGTGGCTGGTTGTCGCGCGGTTCGGATCGCTCGTGGGCACGGTGCTCGCGATCGTCGGGCTTCTCGTCGTGCTCGCGATCTGGTTCCAGCGGGCGGTCGCGACGACGACCGACGGCTGGCTCGACGCGCTGCTCATCGACGGCGTCTCGGGGCTGCACTTCGGCTGGGTGACGGTCGCGACGGTGGCGAACACCGCCGCGTGGCTCACCCAGATCGGGCCGCCCGAGTGGGAGCTGGCGGCCGACGTGTGGGGCATCGTCATGCTCGTGCTGGTCGGGATCATCGCGCTCGGCATCGCCGGCGCGGGCGGCTGGCGCGTCGCGCCCGCTCTCGCGATCTCGTGGGGCCTCTCCTGGATCGCGGTCGGCCGCCTCGCGGGCGAGCCGCACAGCACGGCGATCGGCATCACCGCGGTGATCGTCGCGGCGGTCGTCCTCATCGCCTCGCTCGCCGGCGCCGCGTTCATGCGGGCCGCCGACGTCCGCAACGCGGGCGCCTGACGTCGCGAGTCACGCTCCTTCGGGCGGATGCCGAAGCAGCTCGACGCGCTCATCGAGATAGGCGGCGAGGGGCTGCGGCGCGGCCGCGGCACTCCAGCGCACCATGGGCTCGCCGTCGACGAGTGACAGCGGACCGGATGCCTCGCCCCGCTCGACCGCGTCGACGTCGAGCTCCGTCCACCCGACGTGCACGGTCGCGCCCTCAGGGTATCCACCGCGGTGGGCGGCCTCCGCGAGCTCGGCGCGGCGCCGCTGATTCTCGGCCGTGTAGCCGCGCCGCGCGGGGACGCGGGACCGCACGACCTCACCCGTCGCGAGCACCGCGTCGGGCGTGAGCAGCAAGACGCCGAGGTGCCACGCCTCACCGTGCGGGACGATCCGCGGAGCCCGCGCGATGCCGAAGATCCGTCGCGGCTGCACCAACTCGCCCACGGCTTCGCGAGGCGCATCGGCCAGGCGCGAGCGCGCGGCGCCGAGGAGCTCGCGCAGACGGGTCACGCAATCAGGCTAAAGGCGTGGGGGTGGCGGATGCGGCATCCGTCTCGCCTCGCGCGCGTCACGCGCGATCGTCCTGCAGGGTGTCCGGCTCCTCAACCGTGCGACCGCGCAGCGTCATCGCGACGAGCGGGAACACGAGCACCGACAGCATGCCGCCCGCGACGAGGACGGCCTGCACGGCGGGGCTGATGATCTCCTCGTCGACGCCGATCGAGGTGACCGCCACGATGATCGGGAGCCCCGTCGCACCCAGCAGGCCGATCGCGGCGCGGTCGCGCACGTGCGATCCCTCGGGCGCGGCGAGGGTCGACGGCAGCCCGCGCACGATGAGCAGGGCGACCATCACGAGCGGCACGTACAGGAACAGCACCGGACGGTCCAGGAGCGACTGCAGATCGAACGTGATGCCCGTGTAGACGAAGAACAGCGGGATGAGGAATCCGAAGGCGACGCCCTCGACCTTGCTCTCGACCGCCCGGCGCTCCGGCTCGGATGCGTCGCGCATGAGCAGGCGCCAGATGACGCCGGCGGTGAACGCCCCGAGGAGCATGTCGAGGTCCAGCGCGAGACTGAGCGCGACGAGCGCGCCGATGATGAGCAGCACGACGCGGATCGCGAACTGCCCGGACGTGTGCAGAGTCGCGTTCACGAAGCGGTGCATCGCGCCGCGCGGGATCCGGAACGCGAGCCAGATGCCGGTCGCGGCGACGGCCCCGAAGAGGGCGAGCACGATCGTCGCGGGCCCCGGATCGCGGCTTCCGAGGAAGACCGAGATCGCGATGAGCGGCGCGAACTCGCCGACGGCGCCGATCACCGAGACCGCACGGCCGAACGGCGTGCGCAGCTCCGACGCGTCGCGCAGGATGGGCACGATCGTTCCGAGGGCCGTCGAGCACAGGGCGATGCCGACCACGATCGCGGCCTCGGTCGGGAAGAACGCGAACCCCAGGCCGACCCCGAGCACGAGGCTGATGAGCCATCCACCGACAGCCCGGCGGCCGAGGCGCCCGCGGAACGCCGTGAAGTCGATCTCGGTGCCCGCGACGAAGAACAGCATCGCGAGTCCGAGGTTCGCGAAGATCTCGACGACGTCGGACGCAGCGCCCCAGCCGAGCACAGCCGGTCCGACGATGATGCCGAGCACGAGCTCGAACACGACCACGGGCACGCGCACCCATCGTCCCAGTGCTCGGGCGAGCAACGGCGCGAGCACCGCGAGCAGCGGGATCAGGATGACCGCGGTCTCCAGCCACACGCGATCAGCGTAGCTTGAGCCTCGGTCCCTGAGTTCGTCGAAGGGGCGGTCCTCGGTGGGCGACGCTTCGACAGGCTCAGCGACCGGAGGGACAGGGTCGGCGACCGGAGGGACGGGCTCAGCGACCGCAGGGCGACACGGGCCGTGTCGGCGGCGACAGCCTAGAGCTCGTCGAGCGCACGCATCGCGCGCTCCGAGGCGTCGACCGCCGCCCGCACGCGGGAGGCCGCGGCGCGGTGCTCCTCGTCGAGCGCGTCGAGCTGCTCGCTCGCGGTGCGCTCCTCGTCCTCGAGGCGTTCGAGGTCGCGGCGCAGGTCGTCGATGCGCTCGCGCACGTGGTCGAGGCGCTCCTGCGTCTTGGTACGTCGCGCCTCAATCTGCGCGAACTCGCGCTCGGCTTCGTTGACGGCGCGTTCCGCCTCTCGCGCGACCTTCTCGGCCGCCTTGCGCGCGCGGCGCTCGGCGAGGTCGTCGCGCGGCGGCGGCGCGATCGCACCCGGGACGGAGCCTCCGACGGCATCCGCGAGCTCCCCGGGCTCGAAGTCCCCGGCCTCGAGCGGCTTGACGAGGCGTCCCGTCATGACGGCCGCCGCGGCGGCTGCGTCCATGACCGCGGCGTTGATCGTCTTCTCGACGTCTTCGCGCGCGGCGGCGCTGATCGTGACGCCCGCGTCCTTCGCGAGGCTCACCGCCTGCGCCGCGAGCGCCGACACGAGCTGCCGGCGCTGCTTGCCGAGGCGCGCGAGCTCGGCGCCGTCGAGGTCCTCCTGTGCCTCACGAAGCGCCGCCGCGAGGTCGAGCGCGTCGGCGAGCTGCCCGTCGCGCGCGAGGAGATCCACCGCCCACGCGGCGACCGTCGGCTTGGGGAGCTTCTTGATGCGCGCCGCGAGGGAACGATCGGATGCCCCGGCCCGCGCGTTCCGCGCGGCCGTGAACTGGTCGGGCGGCAGCGCGTAGAGCTCGGCGGCGACGGCGTCGAGCTCGTCGTCGCCGTCGCGGGCGGAATCGGTCGGCATCCGCCCATTCTTACGGGGTGGGCGCCGCATGAGCACCCCTCACGGCGGTATCGCGTGCGTAGGAGATGGTGCGGGCGTAGGACGCGAGGCCCTGCGATCGTCCTGCGCCGCGCCCATCTCCTACCGCGGGAACGCTGCGCGGTGAGTCCTCGGCGGCCCGCGGCGGCGACCTATGCGGAGAACACCCGCGCCGCCTGGCGCGCGGCGCCGAGCGCGACGTACTCCCCCGGTGCGGGCACCTCGACCGGGATCCCCAGCACGAGCGGCGCGATCTCGCGCACGGCCTCGGACTGGGCGCCGCCCCCGATGAGGAGTGCTCGCTCGAGCGGAACATCGAGGCCTCGCAGGGCGTCGAGGCCCGCCGCGAGGCCCGACAGCATGCCCTCGACGGCGGCGCGGGCGAGGTTCTCGCGCGTCGTGGAGGCCAGCGTCATGCCCGTGAGGGAGGCCGTGGCATCCGGAAGGTTCGGCGTGCGCTCGCCTTCGAAGTACGGCACGAGCGTGAGCCCGCCCGCCCCCGGCTCCGCGGTGAGTGCGAGGCGTGACAGCTCGGCGTGGTCGACGCCCAGCAGGCGCGCGATCGCGTCGAGCACGCGCGCGGCGTTGAGGGTCGCCACGAGCGGGAGGAACCGTCCGTCGGCGTCGGCGAAGCCCGCGACCGTGCCCGAGGGGTCGACGACGCGCTTCTCGCTCACCGCGAAGACCGTTCCGCTCGTGCCGATCGACACGACGACGTCGCCCGGACCGGCTCCGAGCCCGAGAGCCGCACCGGCGTTGTCGCCGGCACCGGGCCCGACGCGACGGCCCGCGGCATCCGTCACCCACTCGACGGGGCCCAGCACGTGCGGCAGGACGGCATCGTGACCCAGTGCCGCGATGAGCAGGTCGCGGTCGTACCCCTCCGATCCGTCGGGGGCTTCGCCCCAGTAGCCGGTGCCGGATGCATCGGACCGGTCGGTCACGAGCTCCTCGAGCACGGGACCGCGCTCGGACTCGCCGGCGGGACCGAACCCGCGCAGGCGCCACGTGAGCCAGTCGTGCGGAAGGGCGACGGCTGCCACGCGCGACGCATTCTCGGTCTCGTGGTCGCGCAGCCACCGCAGCTTCGTGATCGTGAAGGATGCGACCGGCACCAGCCCCGTGCGCTGTGCGAGGTCGTCGGCGCCGAACTCCGCGATGAGGTCGGCCGCTGCGCCCGCCGAGCGCGTGTCGTTCCACAGCAGGGCGTCGCGGATGACGCGTCCGTCGGCGTCGAGTGCGACCATGCCGTGCTGCTGGCCGCCGATCGACCACGCCTCGACGTCGTCGAGACCGCCGGCGGCGGCGATCGCCTCCTGCAGCGCGGTCCACCACGCCGCGGGATCCACCGACGTGCCGTCAGGATGCGCCGCGCGGCCCTGCCGCACGATGTCGCCGGTCGCCGCATCCGTGATCACGACCTTGCACGACTGGGTGGACGAGTCGACTCCCATCACGAGCGCCATCGCTGTTCCTCTCTCAGAGTCCGTATGCCCCATAGTCGGACATCTCCGCCGGCCGCGCAGTCACGCGGTCGACGGAGATGTCCGTGGCAAGCGGGCTCAGCCGCGCGCGCCGAGCAGGTGCTCGGTCGCCAGCTGCTGCACGCGCACGAAGCCGAAGCCCTTGCCGTCGAAGTAGGCGCCGGGGTCGAAGTCCTCGAACGCCGAGCGGTCGGCGACGAGGTCGGCGGCGGTCTCACCCTCGTTCAGCGTGGGCTCGGAGAGCTCGGGCACGCGGGCCGCGGCGAGCGCCTCCTGCACCTCGGGGTCGGCGCGGAAGGCCTTCGCGCGCTCCTTGAGCAGGAGATACGTGCGCATGTTGGCCTTGGCCGACTCCCACACGCCCTCCTCATCCTCGGTGCGCGACGGCTTGTAGTCGAAGTGGCGCGGGCCGTCGTACGTCGGGCCGCCGTTGGGGCCGCCGTTCTCGAGCAGGTCGACGAGCGCGAACGCGTTGTGCAGGTCGCCGTGGCCGAACACGAGGTCCTGGTCGTACTTGATGCCGCGCTGGCCGTTGAGGTCGATGTGGAACAGCTTGCCGTGCCACAGCGCCTGCGCGATGCCGGCCTGGAAGTTCAGACCCGCCATCTGCTCGTGCCCGACCTCGGGGTTGAGGCCGACGAGCTCGGGGTGCTCGAGCTCGCTGATGAACGCGAGCGCGTGGCCGACGGTCGGCAGCAGGATGTCGCCGCGGGGCTCGTTCGGCTTCGGCTCGATCGCGAAGCGGATGTCGTAGCCCTTGTCGAGCACGTACTGCCCGAGGAAGTCGAACGCCTCCTTGTACCGGTCGAGCGCGACGCGGATGTCCTTCACCGAGTCGTACTCAGCACCCTCGCGGCCACCCCACGCGACGTAGGTCTTGGCGCCGAGCTCGGCGGCGAGGTCGAGGTTGCGCATGAGCTTGCGCAGCGCGAACCGGCGGACGCCTCGGTCGTTGGAGGTGAGACCGCCGTCCTTGAAGACGGGGTGGCTGAAGAGGTTCGTCGTCGCCATCGGCACGATGAGGCCCGTGTCGGCGAGGGCGCCCTTGAGGCGGTCGATCTGCTTCTGACGCTCGGCGTCGGTCGAGCCGAAGGCGAACAGGTCGTCGTCGTGGAAGGTCAGGCCGTAAGCGCCGAGTTCGGCGAGCGTCTCGACGACGTGCACGACGTCGAGGGGCTTGCGGGTGGGACCACCGAACGGGTCGTTGCCGGCGTACCCGACGGTCCAGAGTCCGAACGAGAACTTGTCCTCGCGAGTGGGGGTGGGCATGTCGCTCCTTTGCGCGGCGCGGGTAATTGTTGCGGCTAACAACCTATAACAATCCGGATGCCGCGTCCACTCCATCGCGCGCGAGCAGAGCACCCCGGTCGACGTGCGCAGGCGTGCGTCGACGCGCGTGAATCGGCGCGATTCGGCGCGGATGCGGCATCCGTCCCACTCACCGCGAAAGTATCGACAAATTTGCCGAAAGTCGTGCACAATCGGATGCGATGCACGCACCGTCGCGCGCGGAGACCCTTCGCACAGAATAGAGCCCATGGCAGAGAAGCAGCGCATCACCCTCGCCGCGATCGCCGCGGAGGCGGGAGTCTCGCTCGCCACGATGTCGAAGGTCCTCAACGGTCGCACCGATGTCGCACCCGCCACCCGCGCGCGCCTCGAGGAGCATCTCGCCCGCCACGGCTACACGCGGCGCAAGGTGAGTCAGCGCAGCGAGTTCGTCGAACTGGTCTTCCACGAGCTCGAGAGCAGCTGGTCGATGGAAGTCATCGAGGGCGTCGAAGACGTCGCGCACGCGGCCGGGCTCTCGGTCGTGCTGACGGTGAGCGGCGACCGCCACTCGCCCGACCCGCACTGGATCGACGGTGTGCTCCGGCGGCGTCCGGCCGGCGTCGTGCTCGTCTTCTCGGAGATCTCGGGACCGCAGCGCGAGAAGCTCCACTCGCGCGGCGTGCCGTTCGTGATCGTCGACCCCGCCGGCGACCCGTCACCCGACGTGCCGTCGGTCGGCTCGGCGAACTGGACGGGCGGGCTCATGGCGACGCGGCACCTCATCGAACTCGGCCACAAGCGCATCGCCGCGATCACCGGCCCCGAAGACATGATGTGCTCGCTCGCGCGCATCGACGGCTACCGCTCGGCGATGAACGCGGCGGGACTCGACATCCACCCCGAATGGATCCGGTTCGGCGACTTCCACCCCGGCGGCGGCGAGCGCCATGCACGCGAGCTGCTCGCGATGCCCGACGCCCCCACCGCGATCTTCGCGGGCAGCGACCTGCAAGCCCTCGGCGCGATCGCGGCCGCGACGGATGCGGGACTCCGAGTTCCCGACGACCTCTCCGTCGTCGGATACGACGACATCGCGCTCGCGCGCTGGATGAGCCCGCAGCTCACGACGATCCACCAGCCGCTGCGGCGCATGGGCGAGGAGGCGACGCGTCTCGTGCTGCGCCTCTCGGAGGGTGCGAGCGTCGAGACGCTGCGCATGGACCTCGCGACCCACCTCGTCGTGCGCGGGAGCACGGCCGCGCCGCCGGCCGGTCGCTGAGCTCCCTTCGTCTCGTCGCTGTCCCTCACTCCGTCACGTCTCCGAAACTTGCGACAAAGTTTCGTAACAGTTGCGTAACGGTGCCCGCCGCATCCGCGAACCGTCGAATAGTTTGCGAGAACGACAAATCCCCCCGCTCTCGCGCAAAGGAGCGCCATGAGACGACGCCGCACGACCCTCGCCGCCGCGATCGCGGCCGGAGCGATGCTGATCACCTCCCTGACCGCGGTGCCCGCCGCGACAGCCGCCGACACCGGCGTGTCGTCCGTCGACTTCGAGGACGGCACGCTCGGCGGCTGGACCCAGAGCGGCGGCGGTGCCGACACCCTGACCTACGCGGCCGACCCCGACGATGCCGCGAACCAGGTGCTCAGCGTCAACGACCGTGACGCCGACTACGTGGGCATCGAGAGTCCCGCGTCGCTGTTGGAGGAAGGCACGACGTACACGTTCAGCGCGCGCGTGCGCCTCGCCGACGACGCACCCGCCGACTCGGCGAGCGCTCGCTTCGTCGTGAAGGACGGCTTCCACTGGGCCGACGGCAGCAACACGACGATCACCAAGACGTCATGGACGACGATCACCGGCACCCGCACGGCCGACGCCGACGACTCGAGCGTCTACATCGGCACGAGCGATCTGTCGCCGGCCGCTCCGTACACCTATCTCGTCGACGACATCCTCATCACCGCCGCCTCCGACGCGCCGAGCGGTCCCGTGACGGTGCTGCAGAGCGACTTCGAGACGGACACGGCGCCGTGGTCCGGTCGCGGTGCGACGATCGCGCAGACGGATGCCGCCGCCCACGGCGGCTCGCACAGCCTCGCGATCACCGACCGCGCCAACACGTGGAGCGGGGCGTCGATCGACGTGGCGACGCTCTTCGACGAGGGCGTCGAGTACTCGATCTCGGCGTGGGTGCGCCTCGCCGACGCGGCGGCCGCTCCCATCGGCGTGAACCTCGGCGTCAACCAGCCCGGGGCGTCGAACGAGTACCCCTGGGTCGGCTCGCGCGCCACCGTCGACGGCACGACGTGGGTGCAGCTGAGCGGCACCTACACGAGCGACCCCGCCACCCCCGCGGCGATCCTCTACGTCGAAGCCGCCGAGGCGGGAGTCGACCTGCTGCTGGACGACGTGCTCATCACGGCATCCGAGACCGACCCGAACCAGCCGCCGGGACAGGAGCCCGGCACCGTGCTGATCGACACGGGCTTCGACGACGGACAGCTCGACGGTTGGGTCCCGCGCCAAGGCTCCGACACGTCGAACCCCACGGTGTCGGTCGTGGAGGGCGGCGCGCTCGCGACCTCGCACGCCGTGCAGGTCTCAGACCGCACGCACGAGGGCGACGGCGTGCAGCACGACGTGAAGGACGTGCTGCTGCCCGGGGCGACCTACGCACTCGAGGCGTACGTGCGCTTCGCGCCCGGCTCCGACCTCGGCCAGGGTCTGACGGTCTCGATGCGCACCGTCAGCGGCGGATCGCAGTCGTTCGCGAACCTCATCCAGATCGAGAATGCGACGGCGACCGGCTGGACGCGCGTCTCGGGCCAGTTCACGGTCCCCGGCTACGACGAGGCCGCCGAACTGTACTTCGAGGCCCGCTTCAACAGCGGCAACACCTCGACGTTCCTCGTCGACCAGATCAGCGTGTGGGTCCCCGAGCCGGCGCAGGGCGACCTGTCGCTCACGCCGCTCAAGGACACCGTCGACTTCCCCCTCGGCGTCGCGATCGACCAGCGTGAGACGAGCGGCGGCGCATCCGATCTCGTCCTGCACCACTTCGACCAGATCACGGCCGAGAACCACATGAAGGTCGAGGCCTGGTACGACGCGGAGCGGCAGTTCACGCCGCACTCTCAGGCCGCCGCGCTGCTCGACTACGCGCGCGACAACGACCTGCGCGTGTACGGCCACGTGCTGCTGTGGCACTCGCAGACGCCCGACTGGTTCTTCCAGGACGAAACGGGACGCGAGCTGACCGACTCGGATGCCGACAAGCAATTCCTGCGCGACCGCCTGCGCACGCACATCTTCGACATCGCGGAATGGATCTCGAGCGAGTACGGGCTGTTCGGGTCCGACACGAACCCGCTCACCGCGTGGGACGTGGTGAACGAGGTCGTCTCCGACCAGGCCACCGCCGACGGCCTCCGCCCGAGCGCGTGGTACCGCGTCTTCGGCGAGGAGTACATCCACCTCGCCTTCGAGTACGCCGACGAGGCGTACAACGAGGTCTACGCCGACCCCACCGCAGACCGCCCGGTGAAGCTGTTCATCAACGACTACAACACCGAGCAGGACCTCAAGGGCGACCAGTACCAGGCGCTCGTCGAGCGTCTGCTCGACGCCGGAGTGCCGATCGACGGTGTGGGCCACCAGTTCCACGTGTCGATCAACACGCCGATCTCGGCGCTCGAGGCTGCGCTGGACCGGTTCGCCGGTTTCGGGTTGCTGCAGGCGGTCACCGAGATGGACGTCACGATCAACCCGGCGAACGAGCCGAACCGCGTCAAGCAGGGCCACTTCTACCGTGACGCGTTCGACGCGTTCCGCGCGTACGAGGCATCCGCCCTCGCCGCCGAGAAGCTGTTCTCGGTGACGGTGTGGGGCCTGACCGACACACGCTCGTGGCGCTCGGCGCAGCAGCCGCTGCTGTTCGACGGCTCGCTCGCGGCGAAGCCCGCGTACTACGGCGCCGCGGGCGACGACGAGGGCGTGCCGCCGCTCATCAACACGGCGAACGTGTTCGAGGGCGACGTCGCGCTCGAGGACGGCTTCGCGGATGCCGTCGAGTGGCGCAACCTGCCCGAGAACGCCCTCACCGGCGGTGCGGGCGGCTTCCAGACTCGCTGGAACGCGGACCATCTCACGGTGCTCGTGCGCAGCGCGGTGGATGCCGAGCGTGTCGAGTTCACGTATCGCGGCGAGGAGTACGTCTACGACCCGGGCGCCGCGGGCTCGGTCGCGGGCATCGACGAGGTCGTGGGCGACGAGCACCTCATCGTGGCGCACCTGCCGCACGCCGACGTCGCGCGCGGGTCGACGGCTCCGTTCGACGTCCGCGTCGTGGGCGCGGGCGGCACAGTGGCGGGCGGCTGGAACTCTCCCGGCGCGACAGGGACGCTCACGTTCCTCGAGCCGCTGTCGCTTCTCGAGGTACCCGAGACGGATGCCGCACCCACCGTCGACGGGACGATCGACGACGTGTGGAGCGCTGTCGATCCCGTGACCACGGCGACCCGCGTCGAGGGCAGCGCCGAGGGCGCGAAGACCGCGGTGCGCACGCTGTGGCGCGGCGACGTGCTCTACGTGCTGTACGAGGTGACCGACCCGGTCATCGACGTCGCGAACAGCGACCCCTGGAACCAGGACGGCGTCGAGCTGTTCCTCGACCTCGAGAATCGCAAGAGCGGCGCCTACGGCCCGAACGACGCGCAGTTCCGCGTGACGGTCGAGAACAGCCAGTCGTTCGGCACGGGCGACGCGGCTGCGCAGGCGGCTCGCCTCGAGAGCGCGACGGCTCTCGTCGACGGCGGGTACGTCGTCGAGCTCGCGGTCGACCTGACCGGCCAGTCCGGCGGTCAGAGCGACGTGCCGCTCGGCGGTCCCGACACGTTCCACGGAATCGACTTCCAGGTGAACGACGGTCGCGACGGCGCGCGGTACTCGGTCCACACCTGGGCGGAGCCCACCGGAACCGGCTACCAGACCACCGCCCGCTGGGGTGTGGCTCACCTCATCAGCGCGGACGACCCCGAGCCCGAACTGATCAACGTCGTCGCACCGTCGATCGTCGGCAAGGTCGCCAAGAGCAAGGACGTCACCGCCGATCCCGGCGAGTGGTCGCTCGAGGGCGTGACGTTCACGTACCAGTGGCTCGTCGACGGCGAACCCGTCGGCAAGAAGGACACGTCGGCCACCTTCAAGCCGAAGAACGCGCATGTCGGCAAGGAGCTGTCGGTCGTCGCGACCGCGCACCTCGACGGGGTCGAGCCGGTATCGGCCACCTCGGCACCCGTCGTCGTCGCGAAGAAGTAAACGCGGCGGATCCCCCACGCGGGGGCGTCGCGGGCCCTGAGCCCGCGGCGCCCCCGCACCGTCATAGTGAAGCGGCTACGCTGGCGCGAGGCCGGCCACCCGGGCGCCCTCACGACGGACCGCAACCCGATGATCATCCGCCTTCTGCTGTGCGCCTACCTGGTCGCCCTCGGCTGGATCGTCTTCGCGCCCGCATCCGACGCGTCGCAGGTGACCGGGATCGTCGCCACGCTCGCCCGCTTCGCGGCGGACAGCGGTCTGCTGACCTTCGCGCAGGCATACACGCTGCTCGAGTTCCTCGCGAACGTCGCGCTCTTCGTCCCGTTCGGCGTGCTCTGGCCGTTCGCCGCGTCTCGGCTGCGACCCATGGCGGTCGTCGCCCTCGGTCTCGCGACATCGGCCGGGATCGAGCTCGTGCAGCTGCTGCTGCCGTCGCGAGTCCCCTCCCTGTGGGACGTCATGGCGAACACGCTGGGCACCGCGTTCGGCGTCGGTGTCGCGGCGTTCGTGAACGCACGCCGCGGCGCTCGCACCCGTCCCTCTCGCGGCAGCCGTCCGTCTCGCAACAGCACCGCCCCCACGTAGAGAGGGGCGCGAGCGGTGAAACGCTCGCGCCCCTGCGCTCCCTACTGCAGGCGGTCAGGCGTCGGGCACCACCGTGACCGTCGCGTGCAGGGCGCGGGTGTGGTCGACGACCCGGGTCTCGCCGACGACGCGCACGGTGCGCGACGCGACGAGCTCCGAGCTCGACCGTCCGAACGACAGCACGAGGTCGCCCGGTTCGACGATGCGGCGTCCGTCGACGCCGGTGAAGGAGGTGAGGTCGGCGGGCACGTCGAACGACACGCGCACCCGCTCCCCTGCGGCGAGCGGCACGCGCGCGTACGCGACCAGCCGCTGGACCGGCCGTACGACGGATGCCACGGGATCGTGCAGGTAGAGCTGCACGACCTCGACGCCGTCGCGGTCGCCCGCGTTGCCGACGTGGATCGACACCGTCACAGAGCCGTCGACGGGCAGGTCAGAGGCGGATGCCGCGGCATCCGACCACACGAACGGGGAGTAGCCCAGGCCGTGTCCGAACGCGAACGCGGGCGACGGGTCGATGTTCGACACACCGGTCTTCCGCGCGAGCGGCGCGGCGAGGTAGGTCGACGGCTGGGCACCCGGATCGGCCGGGATGCTCACCGGCAGGCGTCCGCTCGGGTTGACACGGCCCGAGAGCACCCCTGCGATCGCGGGCGTGCCCTCTTCTCCGGCGAAGAACGCCGCGACGATGGCGGCCGCACGGTCGACCGCGGAGCCGAGGGCGTAAGGCCGGCCTGAGAGCAACGTGGCGATCGTGGGTGTACCCGTGCCGATGACGGCCTCGAGCAGGTCCTGCTGCGCTCCGGGGAGGCTCAGATCGGCGGCGTCGCAGCCCTCGCCGCTCGTGCCCCGGCCGAACAGCCCGGCCCGGTCGCCGAGGGCGAC
>NZ_DASRXZ010000051.1:0-61478 GCF_035687345.1 Microbacterium sp. | reverse complement strand
ACGCGCGCGCCAGATGGCGGCGGCCGGCGTCCACGACGGGCTCGGACCGCTCCTGCTGACGGTCGATCCCGGCACGCCCGCCGAGCACGCCCGCCACCGGGCGACCTTCGCGGGGCGCGACCTCGTGATCGACCCGTCGCGCATGCGGAACCTGTTCGACGAGGCATCCGGTGCCCACGGGGGCGCCGCACCCTGGCTGCTCGACGCCGCGCATCCGGGAGCGCCTGATTCTGCGCTCGAGTACCGGCCCGTTCCCGCCGCGAAGCCCGCCGTGTCGCTGCCGGTCATCGCCGGCGACCCGGACTGGCACATCAGTGGGGCTGCGGTCGTCGTGCACGACCCCGACGGGGGCGTCGCCGGCGTGCTCGACGGGTTCGGTGAGCTCTACCGCGTGTGGCTCGACCACATCGTGCGCGAGGTGCGGGGCGAGAGGCCCGATCGGCCCGTCGTCGTCATCTGCGAGTCGCGCCAGCTCGGCGAGCTGCTCGCGGGATGGGACGACCCGGATGTGCGCCTCATGCACGCGATCCACACGGTCCACCTCGAGCCGCCGTACGACCCGTCGGGTCCGATGAACACGCTGTGGTCGCGATGGTTCTCGCTCGCGGAGCGATTCGACGCCGTGCTGTGGCCGACCGCGGCACAGCGCGCCGACGTCGAGGAGCGCTTCGGCGCCTCTGATGTGCACGTCGTGGTCCCGCACGGAGTGCCGGCTGCGGCATCCGTCGTTCCGTCATCCGACCGTGTGCCCGGCCGCGCCGTCATGCTCAACCGACTCGCGCCGGGAAAGCGCGTCGACCACGCGATCCGCGCCTTCCGCGAGGTCGTCGAGCGCGTGCCCGGCGCGACGCTCGACGTCTACGGCGACGGACCCGAGCGCGACACGCTGCAGGACCTCATCGACGAGCTGGGGCTGGGCGCGCATGTCGCACTGCGCGGGAGGACGGATGACCCGTCGCGCGTGCTGCGCGAAGCGCTCGTCTTCGTGTCGACGTCTGCGTACGAGGGGCAGGGCCTCTCGCTGGCCGAGGCGCTCGTCGAGGGGTGCCCGGTGGTGTCGTACGACGTGCGGTACGGCCCGCGTGAACTGCTCGCGGAGGGCGGAGGAGTGCTCGTGCCGGATGCCGACGAAGGGGCGCTCGCCGACGCGATCGTGCGCGTGCTGAGCGACCCGGAGCTGCACGCCCGACTCGCGCGCGAGGCGGTATGCGTGGGGCGGCGCGTCGACTCCGAGCATGTCGTCGTGTCGCTCGCGTCGGCCGTGCGCGATGTGCTCGCCCGGCCGTCGCGGCGGGCGGCGGGCCACCCGTCCTCCCCGTCCTGATCCGGCGTCAGGCGGGCTGAGCGGCGGCGCGCACGGCGGCCGCGGCATCCGCCGGGGAGCCTCGGAACGGGGCGCCGTGCCCCGGGATGACCCACGCGGCGTCGAGGCCCGCGAGGCGGTCGAGTGAGGCGAGGGCCTCTTCAGGGTCGTCGGTGAACGGCGCGGGCTGGAGGCCTTCGCGCCCCGTGAGCACGTGCCGCGTCGTGAGCGCGTCGCCCACGAAGACCGCCCTCGCGAGCTCGGAGTGCACCGCGATGCTGCCCGGCGAGTGGCCTGGCAGGCTCACGATGCGGGGAGCTCCCGGCAGGTCGAGCACGTCGCCGTCGGCCACCTCGACGACCTCGCTCAGGTAGGTCGTGCGCACACCGCCCTTGCGGAGGCCGTAGGCGAAGAAGCCGAGCGTCGGCCACAGGCGGGCGGGACCCATCGAGAGCTTGGGCTTGTCGCCGCCGCGGGCGCGGTCGGCGTCGGCGGCATGCACGTACACGGGAACGCCGGTCTCGCGGCGGAGTCTCTCGGCGAATCCGATGTGGTCGCTGTCGCCGTGGGTGAGGATGACGCCACGGATGTCGCGGAGATCGCGGCCGATCGCGCGCAGCTCGGCGCGGAGGTCGGACCAGTGTCCGGGGAGCCCGGCGTCGATGAGGGTGATGCCGTCTGGCGTGTCGATGAGGTGCACGGCCACGATGTCGTTGCCGATGCGGGAGAGGTGCGGTCCGAGTCGCATGAGCTGTCCGATCGTTCTGTGATGGCTAATCAATGTAGCCATGATAGCTTATATCCGTAGCCATGGGAGATGACCGATGCCCACTCCGGAACGCACCACTCTCGAAGAGATCGTCGCCGCCGCGCGCGACCTGCTCGACGATGGCGGCCCTGCCCACGTGACGATGCAGGCGGTCGCCCAGCGGGTGGGCGTGCGCGCGCCCTCGCTCTACAAGCGCGTGCGCGATCGCGAGGCGCTGCTCACGCTCGTGTCGACGCGGACCGCGCTCGACCTGGGCGCGAGCCTCGCGGAGGCAGGCGACGATCTCGAGGCGCTCGCACGCGCTTACCGCCGGTTCGCGCACGAGCAGCCGGAGGGCTTCCGTCTCATCCTCGGCGGACCCGGCGACCCGGAGGTGATCGCCCGCGTCAGCGCGCCCGTGCTGCGCGCGGCGGGCGCCGTGGTCGGCGAGGACCGCGCGCTCGATGCCGCGAGGCTGCTCACGGCGTGGGTGACGGGCTTCGCCACGATGGAGCTGCTCGGCGCCTTCCGGCTCGGCGGCAACGTGGACGACGCGTTCGAGTGGGGCCTCGGCCGGATCGTCTCGAGCCTCGAGCCTCAGGAGACGGCGCCGATACGTCACTCCGGTCGGTGACGGAGGGAGCGGAGCGACTGACACCGCGGTCGCTGAGCGAGGGAGCGGAGCGACCGAGACGAAGCGCATCGCCCGCGCTTCGTCTCGCTTCGCTCGCTCAGCGTCCGGGATGGGGGGTTCGCTCGCTCAGCGTCCGGGATGGGGGCGCTCGCTCAGCGTCCGGGCGCGCCCGGCCACGTCTTGCCGGCCCACGGGTCGTAGTCCGCGAGGAGCTCTTCCTGCGGCGGCCGCTCACCTTCGGGAACGTGCTGCAGATTCACGCGCACGCGGTACCAGATCGAGCTCGACCCGCGCATGCCGTCGACGAGCACGTCGGCGGGGCTCAGCTTCTCGGCCGCCGCAGGGTGCTTCGCCTTCCACTCCTCGAGCGCCGCCATGGCCTCGGGCTTCGTCTCGGTGCGCGCGACCTCGATGAGGGGCATCGTCGACACGCGACGCCCATCACCGGAGCCGGAGCCGGTGCCCGATCCGCGCGGCGCCTTCTCGGCCGGACCCAGCTCCGCCGCGAGCTCGAGCAGCCCGTCGAGCACGCCCACCTCGTCGTCGAGGCCCTCGTGCGGGTCGCCGATCGCCGCGTACCGCTCGAGCACCGTCGCCACCGTGAACTCCTCTGGGCGGGCCGTGCGCACCTCGCTCCATGTGAGCGGCGTCGACACCCGCGCATCCGGCAGCGGCCGGACGGAATACGCGGATGCCACGGTCCGGTCCTTCGCGTTCTGGTTGAAGTCCACGAACACGCTCTCTCCGCGCTCCTCCTTCCACCAGCGCGCTGTCGCGAGCCCCGGCGCGCGGTTCTCGACCTCGCGCGCGAGCGCCTCGGCGGCGAGCCGCACGTCCTTGAACTCCCACCGCGGCTCGATGCGGACGAGGATGTGCAGCCCGCGCGATCCGCTCGTCTTCGGCCAGCCCACGAGACCGCGCTCAGCGAGCACCTCCTGCGCGACGTACGCGACGTCGACGATCTGTGACCAGTCGACGCCCGGCATGGGGTCGAGGTCGACGCGGAGTTCGTCGGGGTGATCGAGGTCTTCGGCGCGCACGGCGTGCGGGTTCAGGTCGAGGCATCCGAGATTCACGATCCACGCGAGCCCGGCCGCATCGCGCACGACCGCCTCCTCTGCCGACGTGCCGCGCCGGTAGTGGAGCGTGACGGTGTCGATGAAGTCGGGGTGGTTCTCAGGCACGCGCTTCTGGAAGAAGGCCTCCTTGTCGATGCCCTTCACGAAGCGCTTGAGCACCATGGGCCGACCACCCGCGCCGCGCAGCGCGCCGTCGGCGACGGCGAGGTAGTACTCGACGAGGTCGAGCTTCGTGAGTCCGGGCTCGGGGAACACGATCTTGTCGGGGTGCGACACGCGCACCTCGTGTCCGTTCGCCTCGACGAAGGTCTCCGCTCTGCCTGCCATCTTCGTCACGCTAGCGAGTGCCGGATGCAGCGGCCAGGGGTTGCGCGAGACCTGCCAGCCCACCCACCCCACCCCCCCGGCGTCGAGTGCACGACGTCGCGCCGAGTGCACGACTTCGCCGCGCCCCCAACTCGTGCACTCGACGGCAAGTCGTGCACTCGGCGAAGAGGCGAGGGGCAAGAACGGGGGTCAGGGGCGGGGCAGAACGGAACGAGGGGCCGCCCGACCGGGCGACCCCTCGTGAAGAAACGTGCGTCAGCCGTCGCCGCGTGCGATGGCGAGGATGCGCAGGATCTCGATGTACAGCCAGACGACCGTGACCATGATGCCGAAGCCGCCCAGCCAGCCGTACTGACGGGGGGCGCCGTTGCGCACGCCCTGCTGCACCTGGTCGAAGTCGAGCACGAGCGAGTACGCCGCCATGATCACGACGAGCACGCCGATGATCAGGCCGAGCGGGATGCCCATGACCTTGTTGCTCAGGAGGCCGAAGGCCCCACCGGCGATCGGCACGTTGAAGATCATGAGGCCGACGTTGATCAGCGAGAACACGAGGTAGCCGATCATCGCGATCATGAAGATCTTCGTCGCGCGCTTCGACGCGCGGACCTTGCCGCTCGCGAAGAGCGCGAGGGTGACGCCGACGACCGTCAGAGTCGCGAGCGTCGCCTGGAAGACGATGCCCGGCCAGATCATCTCGAAGAAGGCCGAGATGCCGCCGACGAAGAGACCTTCGAAGGCCGCGTACGCGAAGATGAGCCCGGGGCGCACCTTCTTGCGCGACGTGAAGATCACGGCCATCGCGAGGATGAAGCCGCCGAACGCGCCGATGATCCACGGCAGGATCGTCGGGCTCGGGTTCGCCGGGGTGACGCCGGCCATCGTCCAGATCCAGCCGACGACGGCGGTCACGAGCAGGATCGCGAACAGACCGAGCGTCTTCCAGACGGTGTCCTCCACCGTCATGCGACCCGTCTCGATCGCACCGGCCGGGGGTGCCGCGAAGGCGCCTTCGAGCTGGGCGTTGGCTGCGGCATCCGTCGCTGCGTGCTGTGCCGACGAGAACTGGGTCTGACCGCCGATGGTCGCCGCCTGTGGTCCGCCGGGGTACGACTGAACGGCGCGCTGGTCCTGGAACGCCGGGTTGTTGAATGCGGGGTTGTTGAGGGCCACTGCTCTCACACTCCAAAGTCGGGAAAGGACAGCTGAGCGCTGTTGATCAACGATATCGGACGCGAGGCGGGCTGAGGCCCGGCATGGCTGTGAGAAGCCCAAGACCGGATGCGGTGCCCGCCGCCCCGCGATGGCCCGCTTGTAGCCTGGGACCGTGCCTCGTCGGCGTCCGCTCGTGATCGGACATCGCGGTGCGCCCGGGTATCGTCCGGAGCACTCGCGCTCGTCGTACGACCTCGCGCTCGCGATGGGCGTCGATGCCGTCGAGCCCGACATCGTCGTGTCGAAGGACGGCGTGCTCGTCGTGCGGCACGAGAACGAGATCTCCGGAACGACGGACGTCGCGGCCCGCCCCGAGTTCGCGGATCGGCGCACGACGAAGTCGGTCGACGGCGTCTCGCTCACGGGCTGGTTCACCGAGGACTTCACGTGGGATGAGCTCGCGACACTGCGGTGCCGCGAGCGGCTTCCGGAGCTGCGCACCGTGAGTGCGTCGTTCGACGACCGTCAGCCCGTGCTGCGGCTGCGCGATGTGCTCGACCTCGTCCGCGCCGCGTCGCTCGAGCAGGGACGCGAGATCGCGGTCGTGCTCGAGATCAAGCACGCCACCTACATGGAGGCGCTCGGGTGGGACCTCGCGGAGCTCATCGTGAACGAGCTGCGCGATGCGGGGTGGGCGGACGGGCGGCATCCGCTCGTGATCGAGGCGTTCGAGGCGACGATCCTCGACCGGCTGCGGGAGCGCGGCATCCGCGGTTCGTACATCTACCTCATCGAGGCGAGCGGAAAGCCGTACGACCTCGTCGCACGGCTCGGCCGGCACGCGCCGACCTACAAGCGCGAGGTGAGTCCGGCAGGCCTCGACGCGCTCGTCGGCCGCGTGGACGGGATCAGCGTCGACAAGCGGCTCATCCTCGCACCCGATCGCTGGGGGCGCACGTCGGGCCCGGCCCCGCTCGTGCGCGAGGCGCGCGAGCGCGGGCTGCGCGTCTTCACGTGGACGGTGCGTCCCGAGAACGCGTTCCTCATCGCCCAGTTCCGCGGCCAGGGCGGCAGGGCCGCGTTCGGGGACTACGAGGGGGAGTGGGGCGTCATCCGCGACGCGGGCCTCGACGGCGTGTTCGTCGACCACCCCGACCTCGGCGTGGCGTTCTTCGGGTCGTAGGCGGTGCCGGCCGCAGGCGGAGCAGGGTACGCGAGAGACCGGATGCGCGGAACCCCTGCGCGCGACGCGTCGATGCGCCCGCACAGTGGTCCCTTCCAGGGACGAAGAAGGAGACCACATGTTCTTCCACAAGCAGGAGCTCCAATACAAGGCGAGCCCCGCCAAGCCCGACGCGATCTTCGCGCGGCGTATGCAGGAGGTGCTCGGGGGCCAGTACGGCGAGATCACGGTCGCGATGCAGTACGGGTTCCAGGCGTGGAACTGCCACATCCCGGGCAAGTACCGCGACCTGCTGTACGGCATCGGCGCGGAGGAGTTCGGGCACGTCGAGATGCTCGCGATCATGATCGCGCAGCTGCTCGAGAAGGCTCCCGTCGAGCAGTCCGAGGTGGCCGCGGCGGCCGACCCCGTCGTGGGTGCGGTGCTCGGCGGCATGGACGTGCAGGCGGCGATCGTCGCCGGCGCGGGCGTGCGGCCCGTCGACAGCAACGGCAACCCGTGGCAGGGGTCGTACATCACCGCGAGCGGCAACCTGCTCGCCGACTTCACCGCGAACGCGAACGCCGAGATGCAGGGCCGTGTGCAGGTCGCCCGCATCTACAACATGACCGACGACGACGGCGTGCGCGACCTGCTGTCGTTCCTGCTCGCGAGGGACACGATGCACCAGAACCAGTGGATCCGCGCGGCGCAGGAGCTGCGCGAAGAGGGCGTCGAAGACCTTCCGGTGCCGAGCAACTTCCCGCTTGCGCGCGAGCGTCGCGATGTCGCGTACGAGTACATCAACTTCTCGGACGGAGCCGCCGCAGCGGAGGGCTCGTGGGCCTCGGGGCCGACGCCCGACGGCAAGGCCGAGTTCACCTACCTCGACGGACCCGAGACGGCCGTGCCCATGCCGCCGCCGACGACGCCCGACCCGCGGTTCTACGGCACGGACGGCAAGCCGAACATCGTCGACAAGGCCGAGGGCGCCATCAAGGACAAACTCAGCGAGAAGTGACGGATGCCGCGGGCCCGGCGCCGAGTGCGCCGGGCCTCTTCCGTGCCGCCGCCGCCTGTCAGTCGGACTCGACCGAAGTCGTGTGGTGCGGCAGGCCGACCGGCTTCGACTCGCTCGAACCGCGCTGGCGCAGGTAGATCGACAGCGCGATCATCGCGCCGACCGCGAGGAACTCGGACTGCCAGTTCTGGAGCGTGCGCGACCAGAAGTCCGGTGTGCCGAGGTACTCGAGCCACGTGATCGGCGGCTGGCCGTGCTGCGCGTTCTCGGAGTTCATCACGACGGTGCCCGCGAGCGACTGCGCGAGCCACGACAGCACGAACACCGTGCCCATCACGAGCAGGAGCGAGTTCGAGAACACGACCTGCCGGAACCCGCGAGCGCGGGCCCACGACGGCGAGTCCTCGCGTGAGTGCTCGCCGACCATCTGCTCCTCGTCGCTGCCGGCGCCTTCGTCGCCGGGCTTCTTCGACTCGGGCGAGCCGCGCTGAACGAGCCAGATCGTGGCGGCGATGAAGAGGAAGAACTGGAGGAACTCGGACTGCCAGTTCTCGGCGATGTCGACGATGAACTCCGACGAGGTGACGAACGAGCCGAACGACACGAACGCCTGTCCGTGCTCCTGCAGTTCCTCGTTGTGCTCGAGGAAGCCGGCGATCGACTGGCCGACGAGCGTGACGAGGAAGAGGGCGCCGAACAGGATGCTGAGGGCGTTGTCTCTGAGCGGGCGCACGCGATCACCGCCCCGTGAGGGGGAGGATGATCATGTACGCGAGCCCGACGGCGAGCACCGCGATCCACGACCAGAACACGGCGGCCTCGCCGATCCGCGCTCCTTCATCTTCCGGTGTGAAGTGGGCCATGATGCCGCCTTTCGACGCGCATCCCGCTCGGTTGCGGGACCATCGCCTCGATCCTGGGGCCGTGCGGTGCGCGCGGGCAGGCCGTTGACAGGCGGGCTGGGAGTGGATAGCGACGGATGCGGCGGCTGCGGCATCCGCCCCGTCACAGTGCGTCCATGTCCCAGTCGATCATGCGACCCGGTTCGGCGGGCGGCGGGCGCAGGCGGCGCATGCGGGCCCGCAGATGGTCGACCACGGCGTCGTCCACGAGCTCATCCTGGCCGTCCTCGTGCGTGCTCTTGGCGACGATCTGACTCGACGGCCCGACGAGGAACACGGCGGTGCCGGCAGATCCGTCCTTCTCGCGGATCGGGATCTCGACGCTCTCGGCCGTCCCCACCGAGGCCAGCGCTTGGCTGTAGTCGACGAGGGCGAGGGCGATGTCGTCCCCGGTGAGGTACTCGCCTCCCGCGTAGATCAAGAGCTTCATGCTTCGTGCCTAACAGGGGATGGCGCCTGTGCGTGTGGCCCTTGCACCAGGGGAGGGCATCTGTTACCCGCCCGCGGACCGAACCTGGGAGGGCCGCACATGTCCACCGCGTAGCGTTCGACATATGCCCGAATCGTGGGAGCACTTCCTCCATCTCGTCGTCGGACGCGTGCGCCGGCACGAGAAGCTGCCCGATCTGCGGCACCTTCCGTCGCGACGCGTAGCCCTGGAGCGCACCCACTTCGTCGTGAACGACCCGGAGCGGCGGCACCTGCGGAGCCGGCTCTACGTCGTGCGTCACGAGCAGGTTCGGCGCAGGTCGAGCCTCGCGGTGTTCTCGAACGGCCGCCGCGTGGGCTACCTCCCCGAGCGGATCGCCCGCACGATGGCGCCCCTCATCGAGGAGCTCGGCGGCGCGGTGGTGGTGAACGGCGCCGGCGCCGGCGGCGGCAGCATCCGCCTCCGCGTCGATGTGCCGACGCTCGAGGCGATGGGTGAGTTCGCCCGCTCGCACAGCCCGGAGTAGACGACCCCCGCCTCGACCCGGATCCGCCGGGACCAACGGCCCACCCTCGGGCGCGCGATTCCGCGAGCGTGGAGGTGTACCGGATCGAGGAGGACCGCATGGGAAACGTGATCTCGCTCGCGGCCATCACGATGGCCGATCTGCCGCAGGTGGGTGGGAAGAACGCGTCGCTGGGCGAGATGATCACCCAGCTCGAGGGCACCGGTGTGGTCGTTCCGGGAGGCTTCGCCACGACGGCGTCCGCCTACCGCCGCTTCCTCGCTGTGAACGGGCTCGCTGACCGGATCGAGCAGGCGCTCGCGGAGCTCGACGTCTCGGATGTCGCGCGCCTTGCCGAGGTCGGCGCGGCCATCCGCGGGTGGATCCTCGAGCAGCCGCTCACCGAAGACCTCGAGCGCGACATCCGCGCGGCCTACGCCGACCTCATCGCGCACGAGAGCGCCCCCGACACGGTGACCTGGGCGGTGCGTTCGTCGGCGACGGCGGAGGATCTGCCGGATGCCTCGTTCGCCGGCCAGCAGGAGACCTACCTGCACATCGCGGGCATCGAGAACATCCTGGAGGCGATCAAGAAGGTGTTCGCATCGCTCTACAACGACCGCGCCATCGCGTACCGCGTGCACCAGGGCTTCGCGCACTCGGATGTCGCCCTCTCGGCGTCGGTGCAGCGCATGGTGCGCTCCGACATCGGAGCATCCGGCGTCATCTTCACCGTCGACACCGAGTCGGGCTTCCGCGACGCCGTCCTCGTGACGAGCGCATACGGATTGGGCGAAGCGGTCGTGCAGGGGGCGGTCAACCCCGACGAGTTCCTCGTCTACAAGCCCGGACTGCGGGCGGGACGCGCCGCCATCCTGCGGAGGCGGCTCGGCCAGAAGGCGACGGCCCTTCGGTTCGCCGGGCAGCACACCGTCGAGCACAGCACGGTGTTCGAGGACGTTCCGGATGCCGATCGCGAGCGCTTCAGCATCACCGACGCCGAGGTGACGGAGCTCGCCCGGCACGCGCTCGTGATCGAGGAGCACTACGGCCGCCCGATGGACATCGAATGGGCGCGCGACGGCATCGACGGTCGCCTGTACATCCTGCAGGCGCGACCCGAGACGGTCGTCTCGCGTGAAGACGGTGCCGTGCTCGACCGCTTCGTCATGCACGACCACGGCGAGGTGCTCGCCTCCGGACGTGCGATCGGGCAGCGGATCGGCGTCGGTCGCGTGCGCGTGCTGTCGTCGATCGCGCAGATGGACCGCGTCGAGACAGGGGATGTGCTCGTCGCCGACATGACCGACCCCGACTGGGAGCCGATCATGAAGAAGGCGGCCGCCATCGTGACCGATCGCGGCGGGCGCACGTGCCATGCGGCGATCGTCGCGCGCGAACTCGGCATCCCGGCCGTCGTGGGCACGGCGACAGCCACGACCGACCTCGTCGACGGCGACCTCGTCACCGTGAGCTGTGCCGAAGGCGATGTGGGGCACGTGTACGCGGGCCGCGCCGAGTTCACCCACGAGAAGACGCGGGTGGACCGGATGCCGCCGGTCGGCGTCGACCTCATGATGAACGTCGGCACGCCCGACCAGGCGTTCGCGTTCTCCGCGCTCCCCAACGAGGGAGTCGGGCTCGCGCGGCTCGAGTTCATCATCAACGAGTACGTCGGCGTCCACCCGCAGGCGCTGCTGGATGCTTCGGCCGGAGGGGCGGGTCTGGACGATCGGCTGCTCGCGGCGATCGAGGCACGGACGAAGGCGTACGGCTCGCCGCGCGAGTACTTCGTCAAGCGGCTCGCGGAAGGCGTCTCGACGATCGCCGCGGCCTTCGCGCCCAAGCCGGTCATCGTGCGCACGAGCGACTTCAAGACGAACGAGTACGCGCACCTGCTGGGCGGAGACCGCTACGAGCCGAACGAGGAGAACCCGATGCTCGGCTGGCGTGGCGCGTCGCGCTACGTGACGGAGGCGTTCGCCGACTCCTTCGCGATGGAATGCGAAGCCTTGAAGTATGTGCGCGACGACATGGGGCTCGACAACCTGCAGATCATGATCCCGTTCGTGCGGACCCTCACCGAAGCCGAGGCTGTCGAGCGCGCGCTCGCCGCGAACGGTCTGCGGCGGGGTGAGAACGGGCTGAAGGTCATCATGATGTGCGAGATCCCGTCGAACGCGCTGCTCGCCGACCGGTTCCTCGACCACTTCGACGGGTTCTCGATCGGGTCGAACGACATGACGCAGCTCGTGCTCGGTGTCGACCGCGACTCCGACCTCGTCGCCGGATCGTTCGACGAGCGCGACCCCGCCGTGCTCGCCGTTCTCGAGCTGGCGATCGACGCGTGCAACCGCCGTGACAAGTACATCGGCATCTGCGGTCAGGGGCCGTCGGACCACCCCGACTTCGCCGAGTGGCTCGTGGCGCGCGGCATCCGGTCCATCTCGCTGAACCCCGACACGGTCGTCGAGACGTGGATGCGGCTCGCGGAGCTGGGCGCTCGCGTTCCGGCCGCGTGAGCCACGTGGTCGCGTGACGATGCCCGGCACCTGAGGGTGCCGGGCGTCGTCGTATCGGCTGTTACGTCACCGTGCGGCGGCGGGCGCGAGCAGCGCGGCGAGCCGGATGCCCCAGCCCCGCGCGCGCTCGACTTCACCCGGCAGCAGGTGGCTCTTGCGGTCGACGAGAAAGCTCATCGGCTCGGCGAGCCGCTCCGACCCGAGCCTCGTCAGGCGCTTGTCGATCACGGCGGCGGCGGAGCCGGTGAAGATCCGCGGCATGTCCGCACGCGTGTCGAATGCGACGTGGCGCGCGACACGCGGCTCGTGCTTCTTGAGCCAGTCGCGGATGCCGGGATCCCCGAGCCGGGTCTCGAGCTCGAGCTCGAGCTGATCCCGCAGCACCCACTGCACCGCCTCGGCGCGCGTCGCCGCGCGACTGAGGCTGTGCGCGTGGGTCGGGCCGCCGACGATGAGCAGGGCGACGTCGTCGGCGACGGGCCCCGCTTCGGTGACCGGCGTGACCGTCACGTCATGCGTCGCGCGGATGCCGTCGGCGATCGCCTCGGCGATGCGCCGGGTTCCGCCGAACATCGACTCGTACACGATCAGGACCGTGTCGGCGGGTGTCTTGTTCATGGTGTGCTCCTTTGGCGGGCAGTCGTCAGATCGCCGCCCATCCGCCGTCGACGGGGATGATGGCGCCCGACACGTTCGATGCCTCGTCGCTCAGCAGCCACGTGATCGCAGCGGCGAGCTGCTCAGGCTGCGCGACGGCGGGAACGTTCGTCTGCAGGAAGGGTCCGATGCGGGTGGCTCCCCACTCGGAGTGGAAGGGCGCCTCGATGTTCGTGGCGACCGGCCCGGGCGCGACGGCGTTGCAGCGCACGCCCTTCGGGGTGTAGTAGAACGCCGTGCTGACCGTGAGGCCGTTCACGGCGTGCTTCGAGGTGGTGTACGGCGTGCCGGCGGCGGATCCGCGTTGGCCCGCCTCCGACCCGACGTTGACGATGCTTCCGTGACCCTGCGCGATCATCGCGGGGAGCACGGCGCGGATGAGCCTCATCATGCCGGTCACGTTGACGGCCATGACGCGGTCCCACGTGGCATCCGAGATGTCTGCCGTCGGTTCGAAGCCGTCCATGATGCCGGCCACATTGGCCAGCCCGTCGATGCGGTCGCCGGCGGCCTCCACGATCGGTGCGATCGCCGCGGGATCGGCGATGTCGGCGGTGACGGTGACGATGTCGCCGTCGACCTCCTCCGCGAGGTTCGCGAGGCGCTCCTCCGACACGTCGACCGCGACGACGCGGCACTCCTCGGCCGCGAGCCGCTCGACGGTGGCCCGGCCGATTCCCGAGCCCGCGCCGGTGATGATGACGGTCTTGCCGGTGAAGCGAGGTGCGATGTTGTTCATGTCACTCCTTCGTCTCGAGGCAATTCCACCGTCGGAACGGGACGGATGCCGGGCCGATGGTCCCGTCGGGTTCGCCGTGCGACGGGACCAACGGCCCACTTCGCAGGGGTACGTCGGACGTAGCCTCGCGATGGAAGCAGCGAGGGAGGCCACTGATGGAACGCATCGTCATCGGCTACGACGGCAGCCCGGCATCCGTATCGGCTCTGGCATGGGTCGCCGCGCGCGCGGCGCGAGAGAACGCCGCCGTCGATGTCGTCAACGTCGTGTCGCGATCGGACAAGGATCGAGCGGCGGCCCTGGATGTGCTGGGCGACGCCGAGGAGTACCTGCGCGAGCGCGTGCCCGGCCTCGAGGTCGAGCTGCATCGGCTCGAGGGCGGCATCGCCGACGAGCTGGCCGAGTTCGCCGACGAGGCGGACCTGCTCGTGGTGGGAGTGACCCCGGGCCGTCCGATCCGCGCCGCGGTCGCCGGCGCGATCCCGTTGCGGCTGAGCACGCGCGCCCGCGTTCCGGTCGCGCTCGTTCCCGCAGGGTGGGTCGAGGAGGACGAGCCGATCACGGTCGGCATCGCCGACGACCACTCGTCCGACGCGGCGCTCGCGTTCGCGACGAGGGAGGCTCGCCGCACCGGCGCGCCTCTGCGACTCGTGCACGCGTGGCTCATGCCCACGCCCGCGTTCTACGGCAGCACGGCACTCGTCGAGACGCCCGAGACCGTCATGGCGGCGCACCGCGCCGTGCTCGACGAGGCGCTCACGTGGGTGCTCGAGCGCAGCTCGACGTTGTCGATCCAGACCGAGCTCATCCGCGACAGCCGCTCGGCTGCGCTGCTGCGCTACTCGGGTCGCTCGTCGATGCTCGTCATCGGAACCCACCACCGCGGCATGCTCGCCGGGAGCATCCTCGGCTCGGTCGCGCAGGAGATCCTGTGGCACGCCGAGTGCCCGGTCATCGTCGTTCCGAACGAAGCCGGCGTGGAGCGCTACGAAGACATCGTCTGAATCGGATGCCGCGCTACGGCGCGCGCGAGCCGGACGGTCGCGGCGGGTCGCGGTGCTCGAGCTCGAACACCGCGGCCTGCGTGCGCCGCTCGAGGCCGAGCTTCGTCAGCAGCGACGACACGTAGTTCTTGACGGTCTTCTCGGCGATGCCGATCCGCTCGCCGATCTGGCGGTTGGTGAGCCCCTCCGCGATGAGGTGCAGGATCTGGCGCTCCCGGAGCCCGAGCGAGCCGAGGCGGGGATCCTCGTCGTCGGCGCGATCGCGGATCTGCTGCGTCGCGCGCCGGACGACGCTCTCGTCCATGAGCGACCGGCCCGCGGCGACGGCGCGGATGGAGTCGACCAGGCGGTCTCCGCCGATCGTCTTGAGCACGTAGCCCGCGGCGCCGGCCATGACCGACGCGCTCACGGCGGTGTCGTCGTCGTACGCGGTCAGCATGAGGCACTTCACGTCGGGGACGCGTGAGCGGATGTCGCGGCACAGGTCGATGCCGCTGCCGTCCGGCAGGCGCACATCGAGCACGGCGACATCGGGCCGCGTCGCCTCGATGCGACCGATCGCCTGCCGCGCGGTGCCGGCTTCGCCGATGACCTCGAGGTCGGCCTGCGAGCGGATGAGGTCGGCCAGCCCGCGACGCACGATCTCATGGTCGTCTACGAGAAAGACATCGATCACGCGGGGTCGTCCTTTCGCGGGGTGGCGGTGCTCGGCAGAGGGACGCGCCAGATCGCACGGGTGCCCTCGCCGGGGGATTCGAGCGTGAAGGTTCCGCCGCGTCGCTGCGCCTTGTGGCCCAGGTTGTCGAGCCCGCTGCGGCGAGGCGTGTCGCCGATGCCGACTCCGTCGTCGTCGACGGTCACGACGACGTCGCCCTGATCGACGGCGAGCTCGATCGAGATCCGGTCGGCGTGCGCATGGCGGATCGCGTTGCTGAGCAGCTCGCGCGTCACGCCCACGACATCGTCGAAGAGGTCGCCCACGATGAGGTGGTCGACGGGACCGGAGAAGCGGATCGCAGCGGGTCGCCGCATCGATCCCGACATCTCGGCGACGACGTCGAGGATGCGGTGGCGGATCGCGGTCTCGTCGCGTCGTGAGAGTGCGAAGACCACGGTGCGGATCTGCGCGATCGCGTCGTCGAGCTGCTCGACGGACTCACTCAGTCGCTGCGCCTCGGGGCCCGGCGGCAGTGACGCGGCGACCGCCTGCAGCGAGAGTCCCGTGCCGAACAGCTGCTGGATCACGTGGTCGTGCAGGTCGCGCGCGATGCGGCTGCGGTCGTCGGCGAGCATCGCGCGCTGCGACTCCTCGCGGGCGACGGCCAGCTCGAGGGCGATGCCGGCGCGTGAGACGAAATCGGCGGCGCTCGCGATCTCGGACTGCGTCAGACGACGGCCGGAGGGCTCGCGCGCGATGCACACGATGCCCCACAGCCGAGCGTGCGTGCGCATCGGAGCGACGAGGGCGGGACCGGTGCCGGTCTCGTCGGCGATCAGGAGCACATCTGGCTCGGCATCCGCCCGATGTGTGATGATGCGCGCCTCGGCGTCTTCGAGCACGGTGCCCGCGCACACGTCCTCGGCGTCGACGACGAGCCCGCGAAGCTGCGCCTCGTCGTCGCCGCGTGCCGCCACGATGCGCAGTCGGCCCGAGTCCTCGTCGGTCAGCAGCACCGTGACCTTGTCGACTCCGGGCAGTTCGAAGATGCGGCTCGCGATGAGGTCGAAGGCCGTGTCCGTCGGCGAGGCGAGCAGCGCTGCGGAGAGCTCGGCCGCGGCCGTCATCCACCTCTCGCGCGTGCGGGCGAGGTCGAGGAGTCGGGCGTTGTCGATCGCGAATCCCGCCGTCGTGGCGAGCGCTGCGACGAGCTGCTCGTCCTCGTCGGTGAAGTCGGCGCCGTCGCGGCGATTGGTGAGGTAGAGGTTGCCGAAGACCTCGCCGCGCACACGGATCGGTACGCCGAGGAAGCTCGACATGGACGGGTGGTGCGCGGGGAAGCCGGCGGAGCGCTCGTCGTTCGCGACATCCGTCAATCTGATCGGTCGCGGGTCGGCGATGAGGGCTCCCAGGAGCCCGTGGCCGAACGGAAGGTGACCGATCTTGGCTGCCTGGTGTTCGTCCAGCCCGACGAAGATGAACTCCTCGAGTGCGTCGCGCTCGGGCGCGATGACACCCAGCGCGCCGTACTCCGCGTCGACGAGCGTGGTCGCCGCCTCGACGATGCGACGCAGCACAGTCGAGAGGTCGATCTCCTCGACGACGGACTGGGTCGCGGCCAGAAGCGCGCGTAGGCGCCCCTGTGTGCCTCGGACCTTCTCCGCCTGGGCGAGGAGGGCCGTCAAGGCCTCGTCGAGTTCGAGGCGGGGGCCGTCCGGAAAGGCGAGGCTGTCGTCCGCGGCCATGGCCGCCTTCCTTTCTTCCTCCGTGTCCACATTATGGCGGGGGAAGCGGAAGACGCCACAGCGAGCGTCTCAGCCGGAGGGCGTGTACGGCGCCGTGCCTTCCGGGAGCGGCGGATGCGACGGGATCTCGACGGGCCGCGTCGAGCGGGTCTGCTCGGATGCGGCATCCGTCACCTGGCTCGGGTCCGGGAGTTCGATCGGGGCCGTCGGCGTCGGGTCGGCATGGGGGATCGCGATCCCGGAACGGTCGGCGAAGCGCCGGCCCGCCGTGGTGCGCGGCGTGATCTTGAGGACGTGCTGCTTGTAACGGGGACTGGCCGTGACGACGTGGCGGATGCCGCTCCGCTCGATCTCGACCGCGTCGGTCACCCGGGCGGCCGTGCCTCTCACGACGACGCTCCACCAGCCGTACTTGTCGTGCCCGTCGACCTCGAACGCCGCCGCCGGCTGCGCGGCGAGGCGGACGACTTTGACGTCGGGCGCGCTGCGGATGTAGATCGCGCCCTGGTAGGCGACGAAGTTGACCGGGAAGATGTCGGGTCCGACGCCTTCCTCGAGCACGGCGAGTCTGCCGACACGCTCGCGCTCGAGGAGCTCCCAGCACTCGGCTGTCGAGAGGTGAGTGGACGTGGTCATTGGCCCATCCACCACGGCATCATCGGCCAGATCTGGTCCGGCAGGAGCACGAACACCCGCGAGATCGCCGTGGTCAGCAGCCACAGGCCGAAGCCGGCCGCCGTGATGATCCACGCGATCATCTTGTGCTCTTCGAAGTCCGGCAGAAGTCGACCTTCCTTGTCACGCTGCACGCCGGCGAGCGTGAGGATCAAGTCGATGAGCCACCAGATCCCGAGCCCTCCGATCGTGAGCAGCTTGAGGACCCCGGTGCCGATCTTCCCGAGATAGAAGCGGTCGACTCCGAGGAAGCCCAGCAGCCACGCGAACATCCAGGTCGCGATGAACGACCGCGGCGGCGGTGGGGCGGGCGGAGCGGGCGGAAGCGGTGGAGCCATGTACTCCGGCGCTCCCGTCGGGGGTGGGTACGTGGACATGCGTGCCTCCTTCGGCTCACCTCCACCATGGACGGGCCGGGAGGGGGAGGAGGGGCCGAAGGTCCCGCGGTCCGGGGGTCAGGCCTCCGCTTCGAGCGCGGGTGTCTCATCCGCGGCGGCAGGCTTCCGCTCGCCGCGGCCGAGCGGAATCGTCGTCAGCAGGCCCACCACGAGGGCGCCGATGCCGACCCACGCGGCGACCGCGACGCCCTGCGTGAGAGCTTCGCGCGCGGCATCCGCGATCGCCGCCGTCATCGGGTTCTCGGAGAGCTGGGCGATGAGCGCGCCCGCCGAGTCGGAGACGGCGTCGACGAGGTCGCCGATGCCCGGGTTCGCCGAGATCTCCTCGGTGAGGCGGGCTTCGGTGCCGGCGCGGAGAGTCGTGAACAGGGCGGTCCCGAGGATCGCGATGCCGAGCGCCGAGCCGACCTGGCGAGCGGTCGACTGGGTCGACGACGCCTGTCCCGACTTGTCGAGCGGCACGTCCGCGAGGATGAGCTGCGTGAGCTGCGCCGTCGCGAACCCGACGCCCATTCCGTAGAAGAACAGCGGCACGCCGGTGACCCACAGGGTCGAGTCGGGGCGGATGAGCAGCGCCATGACCGCGAGCGACACGATCTCGAGCACGATGCCGAGTCGCACGAGCTGCACGGGTGAGAGGTGTTTCGACAGCGAGTGGATGGAGCCGCTCGCGAGGAACGAGCCGACGGCGAGCGGCAGCAGGGCGAGTCCTGCCTGGAGCGCGTCCATCCCGAGCACGTACTGGAACCACAGCGGCAGCGACAGGATGAGCCCGAACTCGCCGAGCGAGACCGTGAGCGCCGTGACGTTGCCGTTGCTGAAGCTGGGGATGCGGAACAGCGTGACGTCGAGCAGGACCGACTTTCCGGATGCCACGCGCGACCGCTCCCAGAACACGAGCGCACCCAGCACGACGACGGCGGCGACGAAGAGCACGGGGATGACGCTGAACCCGCCGAGGCTGATCGGCGCGTCATCCGTCGCCATCCACCACCCGTAGGCGCGGCCCTCGATGAGTGCGAAGACGAGCATGCCGAAGCCGAGGACGGATGCCGCGGCCCCCAGCCAGTCGGTGAAGCGCGCCGTGTCGTGCTGACGCGACTCCGCGACGCACACGAGCAGCCCGACGATGACGAGGATGCCGAACGGCACGTTGATCCAGAAGGCCCAGTGCCACGAGAAGGCGCTCGTGAGCCATCCGCCGAGGACCGGGCCGACCGCGGCCATCGAGCCGATCGTCGAGCCCCACACGGCGAACGCGATGCTGCGCTCGCTGCCGCGGAAGGTCGCGTTCAGGAGCGCGAGGGTGGTCGGGAGGATCATCGATCCGCCGATGCCCTGCAGGGCGCGCGCCGCGATCAGCCACGTGCCGGTGGGGGCGAACGCGCACAGGATGCTCGACCCGACGAAGATCGCGAGACCGATGATGAGCAGGCGTCGCCGCCCGATGCGGTCGCTCATCGTGCCCCACACCATCAGCAGGGCGGCGAACACGAGGGTGTAGACCTCCTGCACCCACTGCACCTGGGTCGTCGTGAGGTCGAGGGACGAGATGATCTCGGGCATCGCGACCGACACGATGGTCGCGTCCATGATGATGAGGGCGACCCCGAGCGAGATCGCCGCGAGGCCCCACCAGCGCAGGCGGTGGTATCGATCGGTCGCGGGATTCACGAAGGGACACGATACACCGTTTTCCCGACAGGTTGTCGGGAAGGTGGCCGGTCGGGGTGGATCGCGAGGATAATGGCCGGATGCCGAAGATCTCCGCCCCCACCGTCGCCGAGCACCGCGCCATGCAGCGCGCCGCGCTCGTGCGCGCGGGCGAAGAGGTGCTGCTCGCCGCGGGGCTCGCCGGTGTCACACCCCGCAGCGTGTGCGAGCGCGCAGGAATGTCGCGGTCGAGCTTCTACGACTACTTCGCCACGAAGGACGACCTGCTCGTCGCGATCGCGATCGACGCGATCGAGCGGTGGGACGCCGAGATCGAGGACGCCCTCGCGGGCATCGAGCCGGGGCTGCCGCAGTTGCGGGCATTCGTCGACGCGACGATGGCGATGACCGCCGAGGGCAAGCACGCTCTCGCGGGCGTGCTGCGGGAGGCCGACCTGAGCCCGAGCCGGCTCGAAGACCTCATGACACTGCACGACGCGCTGCTGCGACCCGTGCTTCGAGTGCTCGGCGATCTCGGCGTGGAGGAGCCGCAACGCGCGGCGGTGCTGCTCGAGGGTGTTCTCGGAGCCGGCATCCGGCTCGTGTCGCATGGAACCGATCACCGGGTGGTCGCCGATGACGTGTACCGGATGCTGACGGAGGGGTTGGTCTCGTAGGGGGTTGGTCTCGTAGGGGGTCGCCTCGCGGGGAGTCAGGCTGTCGGCTTCAACGGGCAGAAGATCACCGTGCGCGTCTGGTCGTCGGGCGTTCCGGGTGGGCTCCAGTACTCCTCCCACATCGTGGACTCGTCGATCTCGCGTCCGTGCAGCGCCATGGCCGAGGCGATCGCGTCGTATGCCTTTGACACGTCCGGGTACGCGCCCATGTGTTCGGTTGTCGCGACCTCGGCCTCGGGCAGCTCGTCGGGCACGACCGCGCCGGCCGGCTCGATCGCCGCGGGAACGACGAAGCCGGCGGACACCATGAGGGTCCCGGCGGTCGGGTCGATCTCGGAGTACCGGCCGATCGCGGGTCCGTCGCCGAGCAGTCCGCGCGGCCCGAGAGCACCGACCACCTGCGCGAAAGCCGACCCCATGAACGCCGGTATCTCGTCGAAGGTCGTGCGAGTGCGCACCACTGCGATGTCGCGGCGCGGGGCCTGGGTGATCTGCACGTCGTAGTCCATTGCGTCCCCTCACCGCGGGCGCCCCGCACGCTCGCTTGGCGATCAGAGTAGGACCGCGCGCTCGTCGTGAGGAGGACCTTCGGCCTGCGGCATCCGCACCCTTTCGATTTGGAGTTCGGCGCGTTTGGTGACACACTGTCGGTATCTTTCCGACACTCTGTCGGAGCAATCCACTCCCCGAAGGTGCTCATGTTCCTTGCCCTGCGTGAGCTGCGGTTCGCCCGCGGCCGCTTCACTCTGATGGGCATCGTGATCGCGTTGATCTCGGTGCTCGTGGTCATGCTGTCCGGCCTGTCGTCGGGCCTCGTCAATGACGGCGTCTCGGGTCTGAAGGCGATGCCCGCGACGGTGTTCGCGTTCGACGAGGGGACGATGACCGACAACGCGTTCAGCCGGTCGGTCGTCGACGATGAGCAGCTCGCCGTGTGGCAGGACGCCGACGGTGTCGCCGAGGCGGAGCCCATGGGCGTGAACATCGTCAACGGCGTGACCGACGACGACACGCAGATCGACCTCACGCTGTTCGGTGTCGAGCCTTCCGGGTTCCTGTCGCCGGAGGTGTCGTCGGGCGACGGGCTCGGCGCCGTCGACGGAATCGTCGTGTCGGAGCCGCTGCGCGACGCCGGCATCTCGGTCGGAACCGTCATCACGCTCGATCGCCTCGACGTCGAGCTGACCGTGGTCGGGTTCACCGAGGGCCAGGCGACGTTCGGCCACGTCGACGTCGCGTACCTGCCGATCGACACGTGGCGACTCACCGCCGCGGGTCAGTCGCAGCCGGGGGCACCGACGCAGGAGCAGATCGATGCGCTCGACTTCGGGTATTCAAGTGTCGTGGCGCTGAAGGCCGCTGACGGTGCTTCGGTCGATTTCGAGGCGGTCGATGCGCATGCCGGCACCACGACTATGACGCTGACCGAGGCGTTCAACGCATCGCCGGGCTATGAGGCCGAGACGCTGACGCTCAGCATGATCCAGGTTTTCCTCTACGTGATCTGCGCGCTCGTCGTCGGGGCGTTCTTCACGGTGTGGACGATCCAGCGCACGCACGACATCGCGGTGCTCCGCGCGGTCGGCGCGTCGAGCCGGTACCTCCTGCGCGACAGCCTCGCGCAGGCGGCGATCCTGCTCATCGGGTTCACGGCGCTCGGCGTCGCGGCCGGTGTCGGAATGGGCGCGATCATGCCGGATGCGATGCCGTTCGATCTCGAGTTTGAGCCGATCGCCGTGGCATCCGTTCTGACAATCGTGCTCGGTCTGCTCGGTGCCGCGGTGGCGGTGGTTCGGATCACGCGGGTCGACCCCGCTCGTGCCCTGGGAGGACAGCGATGAATGACTTTGATGTGGCGCCCGCGCTCGAGGTGACGGATGCCGTGCTGGAGCTCGGCGACGGGGACTCGCGCGTGCGCGCGCTCGACTCGGTGTCGTTGACGGTGATGCCGGGGGAGTTCGTGGCGATCGTCGGGCCCTCGGGGTCGGGGAAGTCGTCGCTGCTCGCGATCGCGGGGGCTCTGGGGCGGCCGGATTCGGGTGTTGTGAAGGTGCACGGGACCGACCTGGGGTCGCTGTCGCGTCGGGCACGGACGCGGTTCCGGCTGCACAACATCGGGTTCGTGTTCCAGTCGGGTAACCTGCTGCCGGCTCTGACCGCAGCGGATCAGCTGCGGCTGGCGGGGCGGCTCGCCGGTAACCGGCACGTCGATGCCGAGGCCCTGCTCGCGTCGGTCGACATGGCGCACCGCGCGGGTCACCGGCCTTCGGAGCTGTCGGGTGGCGAGCGCCAGCGGGTCGGGATCGCCCGAGCGCTGGTGAACTCGCCGAGCCTCCTTCTGGTGGACGAGCCGACCGCGGCGCTGGATCGTCGGCGGAGTCACGAGGTCGTGCAGCTGCTTGCCGACAAGGCGCACGCGTCGGGGGTTGCTGTCGTGATGGTGACGCACGACCGGGATGTGCTGGAGCACTGTGACCGGGTTGTGGAGATGGTGGATGGGAGGCTGGGGGTTCCTGCCGGCGTGTGACCAGCCGCGGCCGCATTCGCGCAATTCAGCGTCAGCTGAGGTCGACGCTTCGGATCAGCCCTCGGCCATCCCGCTCGATGCGGCCCGTGTTGAGTCCGCGTTGCAGCCCTGCCGTGAGGCGGGACGACACGCCCTCGGTGAGGCGCTTGCCTCCGAACAGAGCGAGCGCCTGCCGTTTGATCTCTTCCTCACCCATGCCTCCGCCAAGCTCGGCGACCACCGCCATCGCGTTCGCGATCTCGTCCAGCGGCACGTGATCGAGGTTTCTACCATCACCTGGTTGGCTGCGGCGGACTTCTCGCCATTCCACAGGATCGATCCCGGTGGGCCACGCGCATGACTTGTCCGTCGTTCGCAGATACGCCGACGGTAGGCAACGAAGGATCGCGTCAGCGCGTGCCGCATTGACACGGCTCAGCCCGAAAGCCTCCGCGGCGAGGCGCGCCAGCCGCATCTTGTGGATGGGCCCTTCCTTCTGGATGATCTCGCGCAACACGGCGCGGACCTTATCGGCTGCGGCCTGATGTGGCAGACGGTCGAGCGTGTCGGTCGTCCCGAATCGCTTGGGTTCCCACTCGACGTACTGCCGAAGGTGCCGATGGCGCAGTTCGGTCTGCTGCGGACGTTGCGGCACGCTCTCTCCCGCAGAACGAACGACGCCGGCCCCGGCGTCGGCGTGGGGCCGCGCGACCACAGCCGTCCGAATGGCCGAGCCATCTGAAACCGGGTTGGCGGCATCGTCTGCTTCGAATTTGCGGAGCCGATGCTCCGCGCCGGCCCTCACCACGGCCGCTTTCAGACGTGCCAGGGTCTGCTCACGCTGCTGTAACCACTCGGGAAGCCACACGCGTTCGACTGCGGGCCATTTCATCAGGCCCTTGAGTACCTCGACGGGAAGCCCGTCGCGATCCGCCACCGTGCGCCGGGATCGCCATCCTTCGCCGTCGAGAAGCACCGCGACCAGCGGCTGCCCCGGATCGGCGGCATCCGCGATCGAGATGTCGACTCGGAAATCCGACAGACCGACGTCCGTGGACACAGCGAAGCCCGACGCCCGCAGTTCGTCGGCGATCTCGTCACGGTGACGATCGATCACGCGTTCACGGTGGGCGTCGTCGGTCACGGACTCGACACCAGTGGCCGCGAGCTCCAGGTAGCTCTTCAGGTGCTTGACGCCGATCGAGGAGGTCTCTTCGGCGCGAAGCTCCGAGGGGTCGAAGCTCGCGAAGAGAATCACCTGGCGGCGTGCGCGGGTGATGGCGACGTTGAGCCGTCGCTCACCGCCGGCGCGGGAGAGCGGTCCGAAGTTGAGCGGGACGACGCCGCGCTCGTTCGCGCTGAACGCGACCGAGAAGAGGATCGTGTCGCGCTCGTCACCCTGCACATTCTCGAGGTTCTTCACGAACAGGCCGTCTCGTGCGTCGAGTGCGGCCGCGAGCCGCTCGTCCGGATGCTCCCGCAGCAGCGTCTCGATGAGGGTCCGCTGCTGCGCGTTGAAGGTGATGATTCCGATCGACGGCGTCTCATGTGGGGATGCGGCGAACCTTCGGGCGACTTCCTGGACGATCGCATCCGCCTCGATGGTGTTGGTGCGGAGATCGCGACCTCGACCCGACCGATTGAAGTGTCCCGCCACCCGTACCAGGGAGATGCCGTGGTCCGCCTCGGCTTCTTCAGCCGACGGCCACGGCGCGGGGAACGATGAGAGCCTGCTGTCGTAGTACGCGTGGTTGCTGAACGCGATGAGCGCCTCGTCCTGACTGCGGTAATGCCATGACAGCCACTTGCGCGGAACCCGCGCCTGAACGCACTCCGTGAGGATCGACTCCTCGTCGGCCACGACGTCTGCGACCGACGAGGGGTCCGAGTCGATGTCGGTTCCCACCTCTGCGAAGCTCGTCGGCGGCATCTGCTTGCTGTCGCCGACGACGACGACCGAGGTGCCGCGGCCCATCGCGCCGACGGCATCCGCGACCCGGATCTGCGACGCCTCGTCGAAGACCACGATGTCGAAGAGCTTCGCCTTCGCGGGGAGGAAGCGTGCGACCGACTCGGGGCCCATCAGAACACACGGGGCGATCTGGATGATGAGGTCGCCGTAGTTCTCGAAGAGCGCGCGCACTGTCATGCCGCCGCGTTGACGTGCGAGCTGCCGCTTGAGCTCGCCCATCATGCCGCCCTCGTAGGACGGGTCGATCCGCCGGCGGGCGATGATCTCGGCCGGGATCCATCGGGGGAGTCCCTGCCGGATCGCCGCCGCGCTCGTGGTGAAGCGGTCGATCGTGCGATTGTGCGCCGATACGTCGAACGCTGTCATCGCCTGGCAGTCCGCGCGTTCGAGCATCGAGGCGTGGGCGATCCCCTTGTCGAGGGCGAGCGAGGCCAGGTCGGCGGGGATCGTGCCGGTCAGCAGCGCGTCGTGCGCCGAGGTCATCCCGAACCGGATGAGCGGCTCGAGATGGCGGCGGAAGGCCAACCACCGGTCGAGGGTGACCGGGGCGGTCGTGGTGACATTGCGAGTGCCGGCCGTCGACTCCCACGTGGAGAAGATGTCGGATTCACCCGCCCAGGTCGAGAAGGCATCCCTGTGATCCCCCGTGGGCTCTGCGAGGCCGCTCGCGGCCGCGAGAGCGCGCCACGCCGTCGCGAGCCGGGTGAGTGCGCCGCTCAGCTCACTGTCGGGACCGCTGCCGGCGTAGTACCGGCGAAGTCCATCTCGGATTGCGGGATCGCCGTCGGTCGAGGAGAGCGCCGACCCCAGCCGGACGCCCTCGTCGAGCGACTTCCGCGCCGGATCGATCCCCTCGCGGAGGTACGGGTTCCACTGGGGCGACACGAGCGGGATCGGAAGGCTCAGGAGCGCCGTGCGGAGCGAGTCGATCTCCTCCGCGGTCTGCGCGACCTCTCCGGTCAGGCTCGTCACCTGACGTGCAGGGAATGTGCGCGCGTCGACGTGAAGCGCAGGGCCGTACTGCAGGAGCACCGCACGCTGGCGCTTGCGGCGCCCGAAGAACCCCGATGCATCCGCCGCGAGCGCGGCCTGATGCGTCGCCTTCACGTCACCGTCGAGAACCTCCGGCCCGACCGACGCGAACCACGGGCGATCCGTGTTGCTTGTGTTCAGACGGTGTTGCAGTGCGGGTACCTCGCCGGACAGCGTGCGCGCGTACAGCGCATCGATGGCGTCGAGCGGATGCCGCTGCGCCGCCGCCAGCGTCGCCCAACGGTCGAGTTGGCTCGGGGCCGCCATGATCGCGAGCAGGCTGGGGTCGGGTTGCCGCATCCGCAACTCGGCGAGCGCCGAATCGAACTCCTGCGCGGCTGCGTGGATCGCGGCGGTGTCGAGCGGGGAACCCTCCCGGGTCGACACGAAGCCCCACGGGTGGAGGCGCGAAGGATGGGCGAGATCGGCCATCTCGGGGAGCGTTCGCAGCAGGTCGCGGAGATAGCGGAACTGCTCCTCTGTCCCGGTCGCGACGAGCGCGGCGGGGACCTCGAGGGAGTCGACGTCGTCGGCGGAGGCGAGGAGCTGCGCTCGCGCCGTGTACAGAGACAGCCCGGCGGCGTTCGGCTCGTGGAGACGCTGCGCGTAACGGCGGAGCGAGCCGCGACTGGTCGTCGCCGCTTCGGCGTCGGCCTTGAGCGCCGCCGTGTCGGGTCGTGCGATCGCGTCGATCGCGGCACGGATCTGTGCGCGGACCGCGCTCGGACGAGCGCCCTTGTCGTGAAGGTCGAGCGAGAACGGACCCAGGCCGACGGCGTCGAGTCGTTCCTTCACGACGTCGAGGGCCGCCCGCTTCTCGGCGACGAACAGGACGCGCTTGCCGTTGGCGAGCGAGTGCGCGAGCAGGTTGGTGATCGTCTGCGACTTGCCGGTTCCCGGCGGGCCTTCGAGCACGAAGGTGCGAAGGGCGTCCGCTTCGGCGACCGCCTCGAGCTGCGAGGAGTCGGCGGGAACCGGAACCGCGTTGCTCAGTGCATCGAGGTCGACGTTCGTCGGGGCGGGGAAAGGGTCGACGTATTCGGCCGTCGGCGACTCGATGAGATGCTTCACGAGCGAGTTCTGCGACAGGTCGGTCCAGTTCTCGTCGAGGTCCTTCCACAATCGGTACTTCGCGAATTGCAGGATCGACAGGTCGACCGTGTCCTCCACGGTGAACGGGAGTCGAGCCGCCGCAAGCGCGCGACGGGTCGCGGTGAACGCCGCGGCGAGATCGATACCGGAGTCGTCCTTCGCGGGATTGGCGAGCCCGGGGATGTCAAGACCGAAGCTCAGGCGAAGCTTCTCCAGGAGGCAATAGTTCGGGGTCGACTCACCGGCTTCGTCGAGGCTCAGCTTGAACGTCCTACCGCCTCCCGAGGCGTCGAGAGCGACCGGAACGAGAACGAGCGGCGATCGCAGCTCGCGGTCGTTGAACGTCCAACGCAGCATGCCGAACGCGAGGTAGAGGTTGTTCGCCCCCGTCTCTTCGACGATCGTCCGCGCCTTGTATGCAAGCGCGCGGAGTCGCGCGGTGTAGGTCGCTTCGGTGACCCCGACGTAGACCTGCTTGCGTTCGGTGAGCATTCCCGCCCGCGTCGGCTCGGGGAGGTCGTGGCCGAACCTGATGCCGCGATTGCGCTCGACGGTGGGGATGTGATCACTCGGTACGAGCGTGATCGCCGTCCCGTTGTTGACCATGTCTTCGAAAGTCGCCAGCGAAGGCTGGGGGACCGCGAGGGGATAGCCGGACTTGTCGCCGTAGTTGATGAGCCGGTTGCGCAGGCTCAGGTCGAGCAGGGCGTTCTTCCACTGGGCTACGCGTGGCGGGACGGCACGCGCGGGGCTCCCGGCAACGGCTTCTGCCGACGGCGCGTAGCCCAACGCTGTGGGTGCCTGCTTTACCGCGTACTCCGAGATGTGCACGTCGCCCGATTCGGTCACCGTCCGACTGGGCAGCGGATAGATGTCGGCGAGGCGGGCCTGCATGACGTCTGCTACGCCGCGAATCGACGAGATGTCGCCCGCGAGCGTGGTGACATGCGGCTCGCGTCGCGCGTCGGCGAAGGGCCTGGACGTGGCTCCGCCCGTGAGCAGGACCGTCTCCACGAGACCGATCTGGCCGATGCCGACGTAATTGACGACTTCCGCGACATCCATCTGAGCGGGGCCGTCGAGGCTCGCGTCTTCCCGCCAATAGCCGAGGAAGATGTGTCCTTCGATCAGCCACAGGGTCGCGTTGATTCCGGCTTCTTCCAGTGCGGCTGCGAGTGTCAGCGTGAGGTCGAGGCACGTACCTAGCCGTCCTTCGAGCACCTCGGCCGGCGTGCGGACCTTCTGCCCGTCGAGTCCCCAGCTCGCCGGAGGTTCGGCGTAGCGGATGTCGCGCGCCCGCATGCTTTCGTAGATCGCCTCGACGATCGCGTCCACGCGCTCACGAGAACCCTGCTGGTAGCCGTCGAGCGCCGAGCTTCCTGTCAGTTGCTGGAGACGGTCGGATGCCTCGCGGAGAAGCGGCGCGATCGCGGGAGACTGTGGCTGCACGAACGCCGCGAGCAGCTCGAGGCTGAGTTGGGGCGGATTCGCCCGCCATTGATTCGCGGCGAGTATGGTCACGTCGGTGTCATGCTGAGCGATCGTCGCGCCGGTCGGGTCCCGCAGCGTGACACGCACTACCCCTGGCATCGGATGTTCGACCGCCAGCATCCGGGCAGAATCGAGGACGAGGTCGGCGTTGCGCAGCGTCGTCGGCGTGGTTCCATCGAGATCGACGATGACGACTTTCGGGTCGCCGAGCGATCCGACCGCGCAGAGGGCCTCGACCTCCACCGAGGCGCCTCGCAGCTCCGGGCCGCGGTAATCGACGACGACTTCGTCGACGACTGCGATCGAATTGCGAGCGTGGGCGAAGCTCAAGTCCGGAAGGGTGCTGACGGTGATCGTCGCGACCGCGTTGGTGGCGGCGTTCGCATCAGCGAGGGCCGCTGCGGAGGACACCGCGGTGCTTGCGCTCGCTGGGCTTGCCGTGCGGTCCACCGATTCGCCGTCAGGAACTGCGCTCGATTCTGTCGAGTTCGACGTGCTGACTGGGACTCCCGATTCGGTCGCCATTGCCACGAGCGCGGGCGCCTTGAGTGCGCGGATGCGGTCAGCCTGTGACGAAGCGCCGACGGCGCGCAGAAGCATCTCGGCCGAGTCCAGAGCACGGTAAGTTTCGGCGATCGTGAAATCTTCGCGGTGCGCCCATTTGTTGCGCACGTTCCGCAACTCGCTCGCCCAGTTTTGAGCTTGGCGGTCCAGTGTGGCTGCGAACGGGTAGCCCATTGACCCGAATGACTCCGTGAACGCACGGAGGATGAGCGACAGATCGCGAGGGTTGTAATTGCTGAAGTTGCGGCCCGCCTGGCGGTCTTTGTGCTTGAGAATGTCGGTCCACTGGGTGACATTCGGTGCGAGTTCGCCGAATCGTGCGGCGACCACAGGGCCAAGGCCTTCGCTCAGTGCATCGAGCGCTTCCTCGATGTGGTCAAGCGCGTCGAACTCGGGCATGGGCACTCCTTGCTGCATCACTTGCCAGACGAATGGGTCAACGAATCGCCCGACATCGGTGCCCCATCACCACGATCCATACTCTTCCACAGCGTGGAGACACCGACATTCGCGCGGCGAGGCGGCCGCAGATCGATCGTCGGGACTGAATCTCCGTCGATTCCACGCTTCGCGAGCATCTCGACCATGTCTTCCTGTCGTGGCTGCCCGAGGGTCAGCCGGTAGAGCGTGAGCGCGCCGCGGAGCCGCTCGTACTTGTCGATGTCTCGACTCAAGGGGTAGTGCGCAAGGACTCGGTGGATTCGCGCCGGCCCTGGGTAAAGCCACCACGGCGCGAACTCCCCGAGTTCAGTAGCTGAGCCGGCTGCTGCTTCGAACGCGATCCGCCATGGCTGCGCGTCATCGGAGACCAGGACGTCGGGCCAGTGCGACTGTGCGACGTTCTTGCGCACGGCGTGACCCGCGAAGCGATTGACGCGCCCCTCCCGCTGCTCGAAGTCGACAGGGTTCGAAGGGAGGTTCCAATGCACGACGGAGTGACTCCACCAATGGAAGTCGATACCCTCCTGGCCGACGCTCGTCGACGCGAGGACGAAGGGTGCGAAGGGGCTGTTGAAGGCGGCACGCACCTCTCCTTGACGCACACCCGTCGCATCGTCGGCCTCCGCCGCGTACTTTCCGCCGTAACGCAGGGCGAACCGCGCCATCATGGGGATCTCCTCACGCTCTGGTGAGTTGTCGCGTGCGACATACCGCGCCGGTCGGAGCTCCATTGCGTCGACTGCGCGACGCGCGATCGCGGCCAGCCCAGCATCGTCCGTCTCGTCTCCGCCCGTCTCGCTCAAGAGCTGATAGAGATACTCGTCCAGGACCGCCTGCAGGTTCCCGTCGGCGCAGTAGTCGAGCACACTGCGCCAGAAGGGGCGATCGTCTCCGTAGAGAGTCACGAGGAGTGCGATCGACTCAGTGCGGTTGAAGAGCGTTCGGATGCCGCGCACCAGCTCGAACGCTGCGGCCCACAGCCCTGCCGGAGTCACGCGCGGCCCCGCAACGCCCCGTAGGGCGCGCCATGCGATATTTCCGGGGGAGTGTGCTGCGACTCGGGCCAGATCCGGGTGCAGCCGTACGCCGTCGCCACGGACTTCGAGCGCGGCACGGACATGTTCGAGGAGGCCGCCGAAGCGACCTTCTTCGCGGCGAAGCTCGACGAGCTGCTCTGCAGACGAAGAGTGCAGATCATCCGGCAGCATCCCAGGGTAGGCGAACACCGCGTCCGCGACCTGATCCGTTTCCGGGCCGCTGTCGAGTGAGCGTTCGACGCGGACGAGGATGTCGGCTTGTGGCACCCGTTGACCGAGATCGCGGGCAGCCGCGAGCGGATCCCCGAGCTGCGCCAGCGTCGGGTGAGGCCAGAAGAGCGCGAGGGTCGACATCGCCGCGGCCCGTCCTTCCGCCAGGCGGTATTGAAGTCGCGCACCGACAGCCTTTCGAGCCTCTGGCGTGTTCTCGCGCAGGAGTGACCGGTCGCCTGCCGCCAGGCGGTCGGCCTCGTAGCTCAGAAGGGCAGCGATCGCGGTCGGCACGCCCGTCCACGCGGAGAACACGACATGCTTCGTGACGGATCCGTCTGACAGTGGTGCATACACCGGTCCAGGCTCGAGGTACGGCATCGTCGCTGGGACCCACAGCAGCTTCCACCAGTCACGCCCAAGGGTTTCGTCTGCCAGCGCCCGCAGATGCCCGTTGCCGAGGTCGAGCGGCTCGAACGCCGTGATCCGGGCAGGGCTGAGGGAACGAGTCGATGCGAGCAGCGCGCGCACGTCCGCCGCATCCGGCCCCGCTAGCCTCTGCTTCACGCGGTCGGCAGACTTGTAACCGTCCATGAAGCTCGCGAAGTACGGGATCGACTTCCAGTACTCGATGTCGATCGGTGCGCCGACCGCGCGGCCCAGTTCCCGAAGCGAGGCCCACTCCCGCAGATCGGCAGCGGTCGGCGACGCGGTCGCCAAGTGGCGCACCGCCACGAGGTCCTCGCGCTCGGCTATCGGGGGCCGCTCCGACCGCGTCATGAGCGGCGTCAGCGCGTCGCGTACGCGCCGGGCCGCGGCATCCGCGTCGCCGCCGACCACCAGGGCCTGGCGGTACGACGCCAAGGTGTCCGCGACGTCCCGCTCCGCGCCAGGTGCGCCTCCGGCGAGAAAGCGCACCGTCGCGAGGAAGTCCTCATAGTGGTCGTCGTCGACGTCATCGCTGTTCGTGAACGGCTTGTACGGGGTCGCCGAGAGCAACAGGACCTTCGCATCCGGATGCTCGAACAACGCGTGCGCGAGTTCGGCAGCGTCGCCGGATTCAGGGTTGAGCAGATGCCGGAACCGCTGGAACTCGTCGAGGATGATCAGGTCGGGCTCGAGCGTGTCCACGCCGGCCTTGGCGAGGGACTGCCGGAATTCGGCGATCAGGTCGTGATTGGCATGCCAGAGGTCGGCCGGCACGGATCGTTTGCGCCGTACCTCGTCGCGGAGGGCGATGAATCGCTCGAGCGAGCCGTCGTTCTCGATCATGCGGGTGAAGGCGGTGACGATACGCGGGTCCGGATCGCCCGCGAGCTCGCGCTGAAGCGGGCGTACGTACCACCGGTCGAATCGCTCGGGTGTCTTGACGGTGCCGTGCATCAGCAAGCGTGTGACCCGACGATCCGAGTCGGTGCGGTTGGCGATCTTGTCAAGGATCACCGTCAACATCGCCCGCTCGGGGGCGGATCCCTGCCTCCAGCCTCCCTCGCTGAATGACGTGCCGGGCGTGAACGAGACGAGGTTCACCTTCTTGCCACCGCCACGCGCCTGTTCGGCGAGCCGACGGCTCTCCTTCGCGAGCAGCGTGAGTCGCGTCGTCATGCCGATGTGTTCGTCACCCGTCACGTTCAGACGGCGGAGATTCTGCGTCGCAAGGTCGACGTTGCTGCACACGTACACGATGTCGATGCGCTCGACATGATCCACGTCCTGCAGGTGCTCGATGGCGCGCGCGATGACGCCCCGCGCGACGATGCTCTTTCCGAGTCCGGTCTCGTCCGCGACGAGGAATCGACCGGATGCACCCGCCGAACTCGTGCCGTACAACCGATCCATGACGTGGTCGACCGTGTCCCGCTGAAACCCCTTGAGGCCGGCCATCACGGCGGCGACGTCGACGGTGCTCACGCTTCCTGCCCCGTCAGCTCGCGGTGTGCTGCCCACACCTGATGCCACAGCTCCTCGAATCCTTCAGGAAGGATCGAGTCCTCGCCGTACTCCCGCAGGTAGTCGATGATGCGCCTCGCATCCGTCAGCCCCGTGTGGCGCTCTCCAAGTGCCCGCACGAGCGCTTCGAAGAGCCCGGTGCCGGTGTCTGCCGCCGTTGTCCCGAAGAAGGCGGGACCACCCGATCCGTGAAGGGGAAGCATTGAGAAACCGGCTAGTTCGAGGAGGAGCGTGAGCAAACGGACAAATGCGGCTCGATCCGTAAGCTGACGGGCGATCACGGCGTCGCGCCGACTCTCCACGTCGTCGAGCAGCCTTGCGACGACGATGGTCCGGCGTTCGTTGCCGTGCTTGTCGCGCGCGATGAGCACGAGGAACGGCGTGATATCCGCGAGAGGGATGTCGGCGATCAGCTCACCGTCCGGCTCGCTCAAACTCGCCGCAGTTCCCCCGAGGTCCGGTCGCGTGAGGAGGTTCCAGCGTACGGACGTCGTGTCGTCGAGCAGTCGCCCAAGCTCGGACACGTCGTCCGACCACACTCGCAAGGAGTAGGCGTCACTGGAAAGCACGCGGGCGGAGAATCGAGCGCGCGCCAAGCGTCGAAGGAAGTCCTCGAGCCGGCGCTCCGCTTCTTCCTTCTCGCTCGGCTGAGCGCCTCCCGTGGCGGGGTACTCCTCCTTCAGCTCGCCGAGGGCATCGAGCGTCGCCTTCACGCCCACCTTCGGAACCGGTCCGACGAACTCCGTCATGACTTCGATGTTGTTGTGAAGCGCTGCGCCCGTGGCGTTGGCCGAGCCGAGGAAGACGTGAGCACCGTCTGCTCGATCGACTACGAGGGCCTTCGCGTGCAGCCCGACCAGCCGATCACCGCTGGGGACCGGTGCGGCCTGACCAGGAGCGGATTCGTCCTCGAAGCTATAGGTCGCGGCATCGTCGAGAACGTACGTCGTGAGCGCCGCGTCGATCGACTCAGGCCGGAGACGGTCCAGGCTCTCGACGCGCGAGAGCAGGTGGGTCTCGGTGCGCACGCCGGCGCGGAGGATCCGCAGCCCGTCGTCTGACAGGAACGGCGACACGATGAACGCTCGCTGACCTCGAAAGTCAGGGAGGGGCCCAGCACCCAGCCCGAAGACGTGGAACCGGATGCTGCGCATGGCGTCCGGACGCTCCCACTCGACCCTTCGCCAACGCTCGGCGAAGCGCTCGATACGAGACCGTCGCTCGGCGGCGAGCGCGGGGACGCCGAGTGTGGGAAGCATCAGCAGCAGCTCAGCGAGCGGTCGATTCGTCTCAGCTGCGGCGTTGGCTCGTTCGGCAGGCGCCGGGGCGCCATCGAGGCGGACGATGACGTCCCAGCTGCGGTCAGCGGTGAGGTTTCGGCTCGCGCAGAGGAATCGGTACGCAGTGCGCTCGCCGTCGCGGAACTCCAAGAACCAGACCTTCGGGTGGAAGAGCCCACGCCGTGTCGCGACGGGGTGGATCATCGGCTCGAGGAAGGCCACGAGATCTGAGCGTGCGCCCATGGAAATCTCGCCGGCTTGCGCGAACACGTCGACGCGATCGGCTGCGCGACGGATCGCGTCGAGAACGCCGAGAGTGTCTGCGTCGGCGGCAAGACGGTGTGACGCGAACGACAGCGGTACGGACAGGGCCGTCGCGAGATCGAGCGTGAATGTCGTTCCGACCGCATGCGACAACTCGAATCCGGTCGGCGGCCGAAGCTGCTCAGTGAGAGCGGCGCGTGACTGCGGCTCAAGCATCCGTCCGCTCCTGACCTCGGTCGAGCCCGTCATGGATGTCGAGGACGATGGTGCGCACCTGCGGCCACCGGTACACGAGGGCACCGGCGCCCGAGCTTCCGCCCCACGCCGCCAGCCGCGCACGGTTGCCCAGGCGCGCCTGGGGTCCTTTGTGCTGCCGTTCGCGCCTCGCCATGAACGTTCGGGTGAGGGCGCTGTCAGAGACGCGGTGCGGGCCGACGTCGATGAGCAGGTCGCGCCAGCCGCGAACGAAGCGGCGGGAGTTGATGTTGATCGGGGAGTGTCTCGTCAGCTCGACATGTGCGAGCAGTGCGTCGAGGTCCCACGTCTCGAGGTTCACCATGGCGGGCAGCTCGTCTGCCCATCGATCGAGGCGCTCGCGGAATCCTTGCGCGGGGTCGTTGAGGCGGTCATACCCCGCGGCTTCGTACTCCTCGGCGAGCATCAGGTTGTAGAGCAGCTGGGCGCCGTGCATGAGCGCGGAGAAGGAGCGCGCGTCGTCAAGACGCCGGCGTGCGTCGCCCGTGACCCGGATCGCCGCCGGGTCGGCCCACGGCGACGGACTCTCACCGGCAGGCCGCTCGACGACGAGGTGCTCGAGCAGCGTATCCGGTGCCCCGTCGAGGATGCGGTCGCGCAGCCATGCCGCCTCATCGATCGTGAGCGCGAACCCGTCGGGGATCGACTTCGGGAAGCCGTCGGGAGGCGGAGGCAGGGTTCGCGACCAGACGTGAAACCGCTCGCTCGGGGAGTCGCCGAGATCGTCGGGCGCGATGCTCAGCCCGTCGAGGCGGAGAGCATCTTCACGCGAGAGAGTGGGGTCGGCGAGGATGCCGTAGTGCCGCAGCATCGTCCAGTAGACAGCCGACGGGAGGTTCTTCAGCGCTTCGCCGGCCTGCATGCCGAGGAGCCCCGCGTAGTCGTCGGAAGCCCGCACGGCGTGGATGACGTCGCGCTCGAAGCGATCCGCCTCGGCCACGGGGTTCGGGCGGCCGGATGCTTTGCGGTACACCCACGGGACGAAGAGCAGGTAGCGCGCACGCGTCAGCAGCGTCGATGTTCCGGGAAAGAGCGCGTCCGCGATCGCGTCGCGAAGCTGTCCCAAGCCGAGCTCGTCACGGCTCTCGCGTTCTGAGAAGAGTCGGATGATGTCGCGCACACGGCGCTGTTCTTCGCTCGACGCATCGAGCCAGGCGATGAGAGAAGGCATGCGCTAGTCGAAGTAGTCCTCGTCGATCTCCACGATCTGCACAGTCTGCTTCGCTTGGACGCCGACGCCGAATCGGATCATCAGCGAAGCCAGCCGTTCGCCGTCGATGAGAATGATTCGCGTCGGCACCGCCTCGGCGTACTGACGTGCGCCCGGGCTGAATCGCCCGGTCGTGATGAAGACCCCTCCGTCTGCCTTGCCGCTCAGGGCGCCGACGAAGCCCTGGACCTCTGGGCGCCCGACGGAGTTGTCCGGGGCGTACCGCTTCGCCTGGATGTAGACACGGTTGAGCCCGAGGGTGTCCTGGTCGATGACTCCGTCGATGCCGCCGTCGCCGGTCGCTGAGGTGACCCTGGCCTGACCTTCGGCGCCCCCATACCCCATTGCGACGAGCAAGTCGACGACGGTCTGCTCGAAGAATGTGGGGGGCTTCGCCATAAGCCGCGTAAGGAGCTCTGCGGCGACCTCCTCCTGAATCTGGCGGATGCCCTGATCGATGAGCTCGGATGGGTCGAGCGACTCCACCTCCTCCGTGACTTTCGCCGTGGTCTCGGTGATTGACCGTTTCCGGCGGTACCCCGTGACGGCTTCAACGTCGGCACGGGTTACGGCCGGATACTTCGCGAGCAACGCCCGCCCGTCATCAGTTATGACGTAGCGCCCACGCTCGGGGCGGGCGAGTGCGCCTGCCTTGGAGAGGTGCGATATTGCCCATCCCACTCGATTCGCATACATCGGCTGCCCGGTCGTGAGAGTGACCTCACGCTCCGTCTCCGTGAGTTGAACGTCATCGGCGGCTGCGGCGGTGATTTCGCTGCGGTCGCGCGTCCTCCCGTCACTCATCACCCGCAGGATGGGCGCCATGAACTCGTGCCACTTGGGTATCGCCAAAGCGAGGCTCCTCTACATCTCGCCGCGCGAAGCGCGTGCTTCGGCCTTCAACACGACACACCGATACTTCGCGCGGGTCAACGCCACGTACAGAAGATCCTTCCACTCGAGTCCCTGCGAGGCGATGAAGTCCTTCGCGTCGTCGTCAAGGTCGGTGAGGACGACCGCGTCCGCCTCCAGCCCCTTGAACTTGAAGATCGAACGCCACCGGATCCGGCCCGGAAGGCCCTCGGCCTGAAGCTGCTTCCGCAGCCAGCGTTCGTCTTGGGACTTCTCCGGCCGCGCGAGGAGTCGCCCCACGAGTGACCGCTTGGCAGCGAAGGGGCTGAGCACCACGATGTCCTCCGGCGCGTGTTCTTGCAGCAGACCGCGCAGGGCGGATGCGAGGGCTCCCGTCTCGTTGCCGCCGACGATATCGATCTTGGTGAGCCCACCCGGCACGCTCTTCGCCACGCGGTGACGTGTGTAGCCGAGCTTCTGCCCGAGCGTCGATTCGACCGCGGAGGTCAGTCCAGGTACCGTCCGGCAGTTTCGGCGCACGCGGACATGGACGAGGTCGGGGACAAGGCTCTTGGCGATCGCGAACGGCTCGACATGCTCGGCTGCTCGGCGCATGATCTGCTGACGCGTGTCGCCGGCGAAGACGAGCCTCGTCCCCGCTGGGTGACCCGTACCGGCGAGCGCGAACAGCACCTCGAGCAGATGGATGTTGCCCGCGATGTCCTGGAACTCGTCCACACAGATGGCCTCGTAGCCGCCGAGGTGGGGCTTATCGCGCAGCACCTCAAGCGCCCGCTTCGGAAGCTCCTGCGTGTACCACTCCGTCTGAGCATCCGGAGGGTTCGCCGGCATGCCGACGAGCCGCAGCATGATCGAGTTGAGGTCGGCGACGTCCACGTTGGGCAAGCTGCCGACGAACTGCTGGAGCTCGTCGGCCATGAGCACGTTCCAACACGTGACGAGCGTCGTTCGTCCCTCGCGGTTGAACCGTCGCGCGGACTGACAGATGAGGTACGACTTTCCGGTTCCCGCCGGCCCCTCGAAGTACACGTGGTCGTTCGTCTCGATGAGCTCGAGGACCACCTCCTGCGACGCCAGCAGCTTGATCTCGGTCGCGCGGCGCTCGCGAACGCGCTCTTCGGGCGTCTGCTTCGCGACGAAGTCCGAGACGAGGGCATCCGCGACAGCCGCAGCGTGCTCCGCCGTGAACCCCGACGGGTTCGATGCGACCTCATCGACGGTCGCATACCACTGGTGATATTCGTCCAGGGTCTTCTCGACGAGCCACGCCGGCTTGCTGAGGTCGTCGCGCCACCCTAGCTCCCACTCGAAGAACTGCAGATCGCCCGGCGTCTTGTTCTCGAACTGGTGACGGCTGATGGAGGTGAACCAGACCAGTCGAGCGATCGGTTCGTCACCGGCGAGGAGGTCGCGGTCGCGGAGGTGACGTCGGATGCTGCGCCGAACGCCGTCCACCTGCTTGAGCGGGTCCTTCTGCGGCTGGGGGACGCGATCGAGGTACCAGTCGCCCGCTTTGTACTCGACGAACGCCGGCGACTTCGCCTCTATGACGAGAATGCCTCTGCCGGGCACGAGGACGATGAAGTCCGCCTCGCCCTGGAATGCCGAGGCGTGGCGCCCGATTCCGAGCGAGTGGATCGCGATCCAGTCGTCGCGCTCCTGGATGCCCTCGAGCGCGTCGAAGATCCTGCGCTCCGAGGAGTTCGCCCCCTCGCGCGGGTAGGGCGGAATCATGCGCACCATCGAACATCCCCCATCGTCATCGCGGCCCGCGGTCAGCCGCGTGGTGCCCGTTCCTCTGCATACCGCGGCGCCATCGCCTCCATCTGCTCCATGACGAGCTTGATGGCCTCGGGCTGCTTGTCGGGTGGGTACTTGTACTTCACCAGGAGCCGTTTGATGGAGGACCGCAGCTTGGCCCGGACGTCGTCGCGCACGGTCCAGTCGGTGCGCACGTCGCGGCGCATCACGGCCACGAGCTCACGGGCGATCTGCGCGAGCACGTCCTCGCCCTGCAGGTCGAGCGCCGACTCGTTCGTGGCGACCGCATCGTAGAACGCGAGCTCGTCGCTCGAGAGCGGGGGCGTGAAGTGGTCGCCGCGGGACGCTTCTGCCGCGACGTCCTTCGCCATCTCGACGAGCTCCGCGATCACCTCGGCCGCCGTCAGCTGCTGGTTGGTGTAGCGGTTCATGATCTCGGCGATGCGCTCCGAGAACGCGCGCTGACGCACGAGGTTTCCGCGGGTCGCCTTTGCGCCGGCATCCGTCAGAGACTTGCGCAGCGCCTCGATCGCCAGATGCGGATTCGGGGCGGCTTGCGCTTTGGCCAGGAAGTCTGGGCCGAGGTCGTCGAGCGCGAGCCGGGGGAGGCCCGCAGCGTCGTAGATGTCTACCACGCCGCCCGGCGCGATGGAGTCGGCGACAAGTGAGGCGAGCAGGCGCGAGATCTCCTCCGGGATCGGCTCGTCGCGCGACTGCCGTTCGGCGGCGTCGAACTTCGCCATCCACACCCGCACCTCTTCGTAAAAGGCGATCTCGTCGTGCAACTCGGCCAGGCCCACCCGCCCGGAAGCGAGTGCCCACGCTCGTGCGAGCCGCGCCGTCGCGGTGCGGTATCGCATCGACAGACGATCAGCGCCGAGTTCCTCCGCGTTGAGAGGGTTCGTGGGATCGCGCAGGAAGTTCGTCACGGTCGTCGCCGCGGTGCGCCACGCGCGCGAACCACCCTCGCGCACCAGCGTGCGCCAGTCGCACTCGGCGAGCATCTCGCGAATCTCGGCGACGAGCTCGGTTGCGATCGCGACGGCCTCGTCGACGTCACGGCCGATCGGCTTGTTTTCCTGGTCGGTGGTCGTGTACTCCGACAGGGCTTTGGCGAGGTTGTCGGCCAGTGGGGCGTACGCCACGAGCAGACCGTCCTGCTTGCCCCGGAACGTGCGGTTCACGCGCGCGAGAGTCTGCATGAGCAGCGCGCCCTTGAGCGGACGATCCAGGTACAGCGTGTGCAGGGGCGGCGCGTCGAAACCGGTGAGCATCATGTCTTTGACGATCACCAGCTCGAGTTCGTCGTCGGGATCCTTCAGGCGCGCCTTGATCGCCTTGTTCTCCGACTCGCGACGCACGTGGTCGCTGATCGGCGGTTGATCAGACGCGGAACCGGAGTACACCACCTTGATGCGGCCGGCGTCGAGCGCGTCCGAGTGCCACTCGGGTCGCAGCGCGATGATCGCGGAGTAGAGCCGCGCGCAGATCTCCCGTGTGCCCCCGACGATGAGCGCCTTGCCCGGTGATTCGAGGAACGGCTTCATGCGCTCGCGCCGCTCCTCCCAGTGCTGCACCAGGTCGGCGGCGAGCGTCTCGATGCGCTCCGGCGCGCCGTAGACGGCGTTGACGACCGCGACGGATGCCTCGAGGCGGGCACGCTCGGTGTCGTCGAGGCCGATGGTGTACTCGTCGGCAGCGCGGTCGATGTCCTCCTCGGTGGCGTCGTCGGCGAACGACACTTTGATGAGTCGCGGCTCGAAGTACACGGGGACCGTCGCGCCGTCCTCCACCGCCCGAGTGAGGTCGTAGATGTCGATGTAGTCGCCGAAGACCGCACGGGTGTCGCGCTCGGCGAACGAGATCGGGGTGCCGGTGAAGGCGATGAGCGTCGCATTCGGCAGCGCGTCGCGCAGGTGACGCGCGTAGCCGTTGAGGTCGTCGTAGTGGCTACGGTGCGCCTCGTCGACGACGACGATCACATTGCGGCGGTCGGTGAGAAGCGGATGCTGCGTGCCCGACTGCTTCTCCCCCTCGGTAAGTCCGAACTTCTGCAGCGTTGTGAAGTAGATGCCGCCGGTGACCCGATTGGTCAGCTCGTCGCGCAGCTGTGCACGCTCGCGCACCTGCACCGGCTTCTCGGCGAGAAGAAGGCTCTGTTCGAAGGTCTGGAAAAGCTGGCCGTCGAGCTCGGTGCGGTCGGTCACGACGATCACGGTGGGGTTCTTGAGCTTCGGATGCCGCGACACGAGGTTCGCGTACAGCTCCATCTCCATCGACTTGCCGGACCCCTGCGTGTGCCACACGACGCCGGCCTTGCCGTTGGTCTCGACCGCCTGCACGGTGGAGCCGACGGCCTTCGTCACGGCGAAGTACTGGTGCGGCTTGGCGATGCGCTTGGCGAGTCCATCCGAGTTCTCGTCGAATGCGGTGAAGTTGCGCACCAGCTGCAGGAAACGCTCCTGGTTGTAGAGCCCGTTGAGCGCATCGTCGATGGGTTCGACCGAGACTCCGTTCTCGACGCGCGGCTGGGTCAGGGGCACGCCGTCGTCGTCGACATTCCAAGGTGCGAAGTGGTTGACCGGAGTGAACGGCGTGCCGTACTTCGCGTCGAGACCGTCGCTGGCGAGAGTGAACACGCAGAACCGGAAAGCCATCGGGAACTCGCGCAGGTAGGTCTGCAGCTGCTTGTGGGCATCGGCGACGCCGGCGGAGGCGGAGCCGGCGCGCTTGAGTTCCACGATGCTCACGGGCATGCCGTTGACGTAGAGGACGATGTCGAACCGGCGGTGCAGGTCACCCTGCCGCAGCGTGACCTGGTTGACCGCGAGCCAGTCGTTGTCGATCGGATCCGAGCCCAGAAGGCGCAGCCGCGGATTCTGCTCCACGCCGTCTGAGTCGATGTAGCTCAGCGGATATCCGCCGACGAGGTACTCGTGGATGCGGTGGTTCTCGGTGATCGCATCCTGTGACTTCGCCGACGCGATCTCGGATGCCGCCTGCTGAAGGAAGTGCCCGGGCACACCGGGGTTGAGTTGCCGCAGCGCGTCGAGCAGCCGCGGACGGATGAGCAGGTCGTCCCACGTATCGCGCTCCCCGGAGCCGGGCGCGATCTTCTCGCCCGGCAGCGTGCGCCACCCCAGCGGCTCCGCCAGAGTCTCGAGCGCGTCCTGCTCCCAATCGGCTTCGGAGAGTGTGCTCACGTCAGTGCTCCGGCTCCTCCGCCTCGGTCGCCTGCGTCGAGCTGGTGCGCTGTAGGCGCACCGCGAGTTTCTCCGCAAGCTTGCCCGTCGCCATTCGGGCGTTCTCCACGGCTTCGTTTCCGAAGCGACCCACGGTCTGCAGGCCCTCCTTGCTCGCCTCCACGACGTCATCGCGAGCCTCTGCGGCGGCCGCCGACCAGCGGCGTGCCTCCAGCGCAGCACGCTCGTCGGCAACTCCGAGCGTCGCATGCAGGTCACCGACGCCGGCGGCCACGTGATTGCTCGCGTGCACCACGACCTTCGCCGACACCGGGTTCAGCAGCACCTTCGCGTTCGCTCGGCTCGCGGCCGCGTCCATTCGCGCCACGAGCTGCGTCGTGGTCGTCGCGATGAGTTCCCGTCGACGCTGCCGCGCCGTCTGCAGAGCGACCCGATGGCGGTCCAGCTCTTCGGGCGATGCGTCGAGCACGCGATCGAGTTCCAAGACGCCGAGCCCCTCCTGCAACTGGAAGCATCGGGCGAGTACGGCGAGCCACTCGACCACGGTGTCCTGCGCCTGCTTCGACAGATCGGCGAGCTCACTCACCTTCGTCTCACGCTCGAGCTTCTCTGCGAGACCGTCCAGCTGGCGCAGCGCATACGCCTGGGTGCGAGCGATGGTCGACGCCGAGCCCTGCACCTTCGACCACGTCACCTCTGAGACCCGGCCGACCTCCGAGCGCACGACCATCGCCTCGTCGAGCATCAGTTCGACGCCGATCATGTCGGCGAGCACGGCGTCTTTCTGCGCGCGGAGGATATCGTCGACCTTCGCATCGATCTTCGCGAGGTAGTCGGTGATCTCCTCCATCGTCTGCTGCATCGCATACTGCGCCATGATGCCGCCGACGCCGGCGAGGAGCGCAGGGTTAGTGAGCAAGGCGCCTGCGCTGCCAGGCTTGAGGAACTGCAGGTTCTTCGTGAACTGACCGTTCGCCCCACGCGTCGTGGCTTGAACGAGGTCGTTTCCACGCTCTACAAACCTCGCGTTCTTCGCGCCGCGCGATGCGATCTGCGCGGCGCGCGCGGATTCCTCCGTGAGCTTCATCCATCGCCCCGCATTGGCGGAGATCTCCGAAGCCGCCTGCAACGCCGCTCCGCCCGTTGAAACGGACGAGGTCAGTCGTCGCAGGTCGAGTTCGCGCGATGGAAGCCCTGTCGACGCGGCGAAGCGCTCGACGGCGGCGGGTTGGCCGAGGACAGCCAGACCCTCGCCGTCGACCACGAGCTCGATGTCGCCGCCGGGCTCGCCGCTCAGTGCGCCGAGTTCCTCAAGGTCATTGGCCATGGTGAAGATGCCTTCCTCCGGTCGTGCCGGGTATCACTGCGCGAACTCGAAGGTGACCGTCGCGTCGGGGTCGATGCTGGCGATGATGCCGGTGTAGTACGCCTGCGCCTGGTCACGAAGCGTCTGCTCGTGATCCTCGATGTAGGCCTGCTGGTTCTCGTCGCTGAGGATGGTGTTGATCATCTGCGTCACCTCGACCTCTTCGGTGAGGAAGCTGAGCGGGCCGTTGCTCTCGATGGCGTCCTCGAAGTGGGGGTCGTCGTACCCGATGAAGATGAACTCTGGGATGGAGATGACGTAGGCATTCTCCGCGTCGCCCGCGACGATCGTGACTTTCTCGCCGTCGATGCCCACTCGCGCGGTGAATTGGTACTGGATCAGTGTCGTCCTGTCGGCCGCGGGTGCCGGCACGCCAAGAATCTTGCCGTCGGCAGTCTTCTTTTCGATGCCCTGGATGCCGAGCGCCAGCAGAGACACCTTCTCTTCGCGCTGCACCGACTGGTAGATCTGCGTGTCGCTCGTGTGGGCGGTCGCGCCGAAGAACCGCTCGTAAGCCCACCCTCCAAGAACCGCTGCGACGACGAGCAGAACGATGAGGACCGCCCACCCCAGACGCGATGCCGTCTTGCGTCGTCGAGGTGCGGGTGAGGGCGCCGAAGACGGCGCGACCGACGTGGTCATGCGATGGATCCCCCTGGTGCATGCGACAGTGCAGTCATGTGAATGTATCCCGTCCGAGCGGCAACGCAATCATGCGCCGGCATCCGCCGCAATCTTCTCTGCGTCGCGGACGCGGAGTTGGCCCGACATCAGGTGTGGGAGGAGCGCGTCGCGGGTCTCTGCTAGCGTGCGGTTCTCAGCCAGATGAGCGATCGCCGCATCTCGAATCGCGTCGAGCCGTTGCGCGAGACGCCCGGCATCGGCCGCAACCGGCCAGGTGATCTCCACTCTCGCCAAGTCCTTCCAGCTCGTCCGCGGCATGCGGGTCCCTTCGCTGGCGGCGACTACCGCCTCAATCACCGCGTCGCTCGACAGGGCCGCCAAGAGAACAGTCGCCATCCGGGTGTCTAGAGCACGAACCACGAGGATGTCCGTCGAGCAGATACCGATCCCCGGGGCTGAGGCGACCTTGTGGAAGTACGGCCGAAGCTTCCCGAATAACACATCCCCCGGCTCAAACCGCGACTTGGCACTCGACACCTCATCGGCGGTGCCGTTCCTCGCCAGCCACATCTCGCGCCGATCAAGATGTTCCAGTCCGACGTAGGGAGTCTGCGGGTCCACGCCAGAAGGATCGACTCCAGATCGGGGAGACTCCGCGACTTTGCCCACCGGAGTGCGCTCACCTACGACGCTGAGGTACTCCGCCCGAACCAATTCATCGCACCTTGACGCGAGGGCGGTGTTGGCGGCGATCTTGTCGTCGAGGGCGCCCAGCACCTCGGCGATCGCCTGTTGCTCGTGCTGTGGGGGCAAATCCAGCTGAATGGCGTCGAGCGCAGCCTTCGTTAGCTTGGGTTGGGTCGAGCCGGTCAGATATCCAGACAGATCAAGTTGCTCAAGCGCGTACGCCAGGTAGCGCGTGTCCGCACAATCATTTCCGCGGAGAACGTGCGCATGGTTACTGACCCAGAAACGCCCGTCGGCGAGGAACGCCACAGGCGTGTTGCGCGACCGAAGGTTCTCCCCGTCTTCGGCGACTAGAAGATGCAACCCCTCGAACAGGAAGTCATCAACGTAGTCGATTACCCCTGACGCCCCGTAGTACGGGTAGGGACCCGCCGTTCGGTCCACGCTCTTCACCGGGCGGCGCCGCGAGTTGAAGCTCAGCGTGACATCACCGAGGCGGCACCGTTGCCATCGATCCCTAGACATCGACCCTCCCGAGCTGCTCACGGACGACCTCGGCGAGTCTGGCCGACTCGGCGAACTGCTTCTCCAGCTCGGCGCGGAGGCGCATGAGCTTCTCCTCGATGGGCTCACCGTCGTCTTCGGCCTCGGGTGCACCGACGTAGCGACCAGGCGTGAGCGCGTAGTCGGCGGCCTTGATCTCGGCGAGCGTCGCCGAGTAGCAGAAGCCGGGAACGTCCGCGTATTCGCCGGTCGAGGCATCCGATTCGATTCCTCGCCACGCGTGGAAGGTGCCGGCGATCTTCGCGATGTCGTCGTCGCTCAGGGCGCGTTCGGCGCGGTCGACCATGTGGCCGAGGTTGCGGGCGTCGATGAACAGCACCTGGCCGGCGCGGTCGCCCTTGTCCTTCGCGAAGAACCACACGCACACCGGAATGGCGGTGGAGCGGAACAGCTGGGTGGGCAGCGCGACCATGCACGAGACGAGATCGGCTTCGACGATCTCGGCGCGGATCTGCCCCTCGCCGCCGGAGTTCGACGACATCGATCCGTTGGCCATGACCACGCCAGCCTGTCCGCCGGGGGCGAGTTTGGAGAGGATGTGCTGAATCCAGGCGTAGTTGGCGTTGTTCGCCGGGGGCACGCCGAACCGCCACCGCGGGTCGGACTCGCTGCGCGCCCAGTCCTTGATGTTGAAGGGCGGGTTCGCCATCACGAAGTCGGCCTGCAGATCGGGGTGCAGATCGCGCGCGAACGTGTCGCCCCAGCGGGGTCCGAGATTGCCGGAGAGGCCGTGGATGGCGAGGTTCATCTTCGCCATGCGCCACGTGCGCTCGTTGAGCTCCTGGCCGTAGACGGAGATGTCGCTGCCCTCGCCGTGGTGGGCGTCGATGAACTTCTCGGCCTGCACGAACATGCCACCCGACCCGCAACATGGGTCGTATACGCGTCCGCGAGTGGGCTGGAGCACCTCCACCAGCACGCGGACGACGCCGGCCGGCGTGTAGAACTCTCCGCCCCGCTTGCCTTCGGCCGCCGCGAACTTCTCGAGAAAGTACTCGTACACCTCCCCGAGCAGGTCGCGCGCGCGGCGTCCGTCCGACCCGCCCTGACCCTGCGCGGCGAACCGGGCCGAGTTGAACAGGTCGACGAGCTCGCCCAGGCGCCGCTGGTCGACGTTGTCGCGGTTGTAGATGCGCGGCAGCGTGCCCGACAGCTGCGGGTTGGCCTGCATGACAGCATCCATCGCCTCGTCGATCAGCGCACCGATCGACTTCTCGGGGGCATCCATCGACGGCCCCAATCCCTTCGCATTCTCGGCAAGGAAGTTCCACCGGGCGTTAGCGGGCACCCAGAACACTCCACGGCCGGTGTACTCGTCGGTGTCGTCGATGAGCTCGGCGATCTGGTCTTCGTCATACCCCTCGGCGGTGAGCTCCGCGCGGATGCCGGCGCGGCGCTCGTCGAACGCGTCGGACACGTACTTGAGGAAGACCAGTCCGAGGATGACGTCCTTGTACTGCGAGGCGTCCATGGAACCGCGCAGTTTGTCGGCGGCCTTCCAGAGCGTGTCTTTGAGCTCCTTCATGGTCGACGGCGCCTGCGGGGCGGCTTTCGGCGTTCGAGGCATGTTGTCCTTCATATCGAATCGGATGCCGCGGCCGCGGCATCGACGGAGTGTTCGGCGAGTGTCACCGTGCCGGAGGCGACGGCGGAGACGAGGAGGTCGGCGTAGGCGTCGAGGGCCGTGATGCGCATCTCGAGGTTCTGCCGCCGAGCTGCGAGATCTTCGAGTGACCTGCGAAGCGGAGAGGCGTGCTTGGCGGCGACGCGGCGCAGGCGCCAACGCCGCCAGGAACCGGGGCCGGCGGGAGAGCGATCGATGTCAGCGGCGACCACCTCGGGGACGAGTCCGCCGGGGTCTGCCGCATCGACACGCAGGATCCGGGCCGGCGCGCAGACGACCTTCGCCCCGTCGGGATCGACCCATGCGCGCGCGGTCGGCGCCGTCCGGAACACCACGTCGCCAGGGGCGGTGAGTTGCGCGTTCGGATATGACGATGCGAACACCAGCGGATCGATGCGGCGTTCGCCGATATGACCCGGCCGTTCGAGGTCATCCGACTGGATGACGACCAGACCTTCCGTGCCGAGCTCTGCGGCGCCGATACGCGTACCAGGGAGAAGGCGGACATGCCGTGCGTCGAGAAGCTGTTCGAGCGGCACGGGCGCAAGCGGCGGCTCATTCGTCGGCACCGGCTCGAGCCGGGGTGCATCGTCGCCGAGCGCCACTCGGGCGTGGTCGAGAAGCACGGGCAGCTCCCGGCGGTTCGGCTCCGAGGCCCGCGGGTGGACGATGGAGGTGAGCGCGCCTTCCGCGGCGAGGAGCGAGGTCGTCCGCACCAGGCGGGTGAAGCGGAACGCATGAGCGCGGACATCGCGGGCACTGCCGAGCGCTGCCAGCACATCGCTGATCAGGTCGGTCACAGCCGCGTCGGTCGGGGCGACGTCGGACAGGTCGGCAACCGCGGTGAATCGCTCGGCAACCGGCACGTCACCGATCTCCCGGCCCAGGACCCACAGTGTCAGCGATTCCCGAGGCGCCGAGGCGACCAGTCCGGCGGGCAGCTTCACGATCGCTCGCACGAAGCCCGACCGGAGCACTTCTGCGCGCAGCCCAGCATCCGCTCCCACGATGCCGTCGGTGAGCGCCCACGACGGAGCGATGACGACGGCTCGATCCTCGCGTCTGAGGTCGAGAGCCAACTCGTCGACCATGTGAAGGATCGCAGCCGTGGAAGTCGCCGTCGCGGTCGGCAGGCGAAGCACCGACAGGCGCGGTCCGTCGGGCTCGGGCACGGGGAAGGGAAGGACGATCCCGTCGCAGAGCAGTCGCCGCCGGATCCATCGGCCGAGGTGGTCATCAGAGACGAGCAGATCGGCGTCCTGCCCGACACCCGAGAACATCAACTCGGCGAGCCTCGGGTGGATCTCTCCAGCGACGGAGAGCTCGGCGAAGCCGTCCTCGAACAGGGCAGCCACGAGTCGCGCCGTGAGCGCCTCCGCATCGCCGTGCAGAGGGCCCGACGAGCCGGCTCGTGACCGAGTCGTGAGATGGCCGCGCTCCAGAAGTCGGGATGCTTCGAGGGGGGAGTACGCAGCGTCGGCGAGCTGATCCGCCCACGCGTGCCACTCGGGGGATGCAGCCGCGACTTCTGTCGCGAGGAAGACGTCCGACGGATCGATCTCGGCCACATGAGTCTGGACACCCTCCTGCATTTCGGCGATCGGGGTCCCGCTGGCCGCTGCCAGCGCGAGGAGCGCGTCGACGGCCGCGACATGCGAAAGGTCGGCGCGGTCGAACCCGTCGGGAGCGGCCGCTGCCGCGGCGTCAGCCACCGCATCCGGGTTGTTCCCGTGATCGGTTCGGACGAGCCACTGCGCAACCTCGAGCGCGTCGAAGAAGGCACGCCCGGCCCGCTCGGAGACGGGAGCAGGGAACGGGTCGGTCGAGCTCGCGAACCTCGTGCGCCACACCGATGCCACGGGGCGCTTGACGTCGGCCAGCCGGGCGACGCCGGCGAGGTCGATAAGCAACGAGGGCTCGGTGGACACGGCGTCAATGTAGTGGACAGCGACGACATCGCGTGCCCGTTGCTGACGATAAGGCAGGTTATCGGGGTCGGTGGCGCACGCGCTCCTGGCTGTGTCCAAGATCAGGTCGTGGCGGTGCCAGACCGCTGCAACGGGCGGGGCGATTTTGGGGGCCGCCCCGCCCGTTCGCTCTTGACCCGATTGGAGTCCACCATGAAGAAGATCGTTCCCATCGTTGCGGCATCCGCAGCCCTTGGCATCGCCTTGACCGCGTGCTCTCCGTCGCAGCCCGCCGACTCGGGCAAGACGCCGGACACGAAGCCCGTGCAGGTCGTTGAGCCGACGCCCGAACCCGTCGAGACGATCGAGCAGTCCGAGTTCGGCGAATCGGTCACAAGCCCGCGCGGGAACCTCGTGAAGGAGGTCGGTCAGCTCGCCGGCACATCCTCGCTTGCGACCGATGTCATCACGTCGCGCTTCGCCGTCACCGACATCGTGCTCGACTTCGAGTGCACAAGCAGCTTCTCCGAGGCGCCTGCAAACGGTCACTATCTCGGGATCCACCTGAACATCGAGACGACCCCTGAGCTGGCGGACGACGACTTCCCGTGGCTCTCGTTCACCGAGTACGACTGGCAGGCGTATGACGTCGAGGGCAAGCGCCTGAACGCCCCTGTCGGAAACGCGTGGTCGTGCGTCGACGCTGGGCAACAGCTTCCGTCGCAGATCGGGCCTGGCCAGAGTGTGTCGGGGTGGATTGTGCTCGACGTCGCGGCGACCAGCGGAGTGGTGGTGCTCGCGCCTGGTGGCGGCCCGACGGGATGGGAGTGGTCGTACTGAACGGTAATTCCCCTTCACCTACTCGTCCGACAAACTAGACCGCGGGGCAGGGGAGTCGACATGGTAGTCGTCACAAACGAGCTCTTCGACCAGTGGGAGCGGGACTGGCGAAGGCGCATGGTGGGGTGCTCGCTGGTCTCCGAAGCCGGCGTCGACACGGCGGAGGCACTAGCCGCGTTCCGAATCTTCGGGCTGAATTGGATCCGGCGCCCTTCGGCTTATGAGCGCTCGCGCCTTGCACGCTCATACCGCGCCGTCCTGCTCGCCGGTCTCTGCGCGGTCGGCGCTCGCGATTACGACTCGGGCACCTACTGGGATCACGTCTTCGCGGCCTTCGATGCGCGCGGCGATGGGAACAAGCAAGCCGAGCTGGCGGAGTCGTTTCGATACGGGCTTACGACGCTTGGGCTGTCACGATTCACCCTGCCCGCGCGCCGGAACGTCGGCGAGATCCTGTTGCACGCGGGCATACCTCTCAACAGCGTCGGCGCGTTTGCTACGGTTCTGGCACGGTGGGATGAGCTGAACCCCTCCGGCGATGCTCGCAGCTTCATCGGGTGGATCTCGAGTCTGTCGCAGCGCGTTGCGGTGACGCGGGGCATCGACGTGCCGACATGGCTCTTCCTCACTGAGACGGGTGAGATTGCGGAGGACTTCGTCGAGCGGTGCCTGGTCGCGATCGATCAGCTCGACGCTGGAGGGTTACGCGACGCGGGACTCTCTCCGGCGGTGCTCGAACGGATCTCGGACGCGCTCGGGTCACGGCGAGGGCACGCGCAGCGGAGAGGACGGCACCGCGGACCGGCTGACGTCGTTCCGTCCATCTCGTTCTCGCCACAGGGTGGTGTGCAGGTGCGGCTGCCGCCGCTTGAAGCCGTCACCGAGACCGACGTCGAGTGGTTCGTGTCGGCCGACGGGATGGGCGAGCGGGTCCATTCTTACGCGCCTTGGCCAGGTGACCCGGTGGAGCCAAAGTTTGTGAGCCTCCGTGCCCCCGTGAGGAGGGCCGTCGTGCAGGTGATGCCGTCGGGGCAGACGTGGGATCTCGAGGTGGTCGACGTCGAGGATCCGCTCCTCGTCTTCGACGCCGACTCCCAAGTACTCATCCCGCCGCGCAACACGCTTCCGCGGGGCCGAGTCTGGGTGGCCTTTCCGAATGAGTCGGGTGCGCCCGTCGCCGAACGGCTTACTTCCGACGCGCCAGTCGTCGTCATCGAAGAAGCAGCCACACCGAGCGGTTGGCAGGGGTGGACCTTTGCGGCAGTCGACCTTGTCGGGGCGCAGCGGCTATCGCTGGTCGAAGCAGCACGTGCGCGGTACGTGTCGACGATTCGACGCCCGAGGTTGGTCGAGGGGGATCGTGTCCCCTTTATCGCGACGCGCGACGGGAGGCCGGTGCTATTCGAACCGCCGCGTCTGGAGCTCCCAGGCAGCAGCGGGGAAGGAACGCTCACATGGCACGTGTCGATCGCTCGTGACGATGGCGCCGAGATTGCGACGAGCGAGTTCACGGTCGCGGCGGAGGCTCGCGTCGTCGACCCGTGGGCAAAGACAATCCACCCGGTCATCGGCGATTTCGTCCTTTCAGTCCGCGGCCCATTGGGACGCGGCGCGGTGCTCAGGGCGGCGGTCGCGCAGGGCGCTACCGCGATCTCATCCACACCATTCCGTTGGATGCGCGCAGACGGGCAAGGACTCGATGGCGCCGAGGTACGAATCCGGTACGGCGAGGGTGGCCAGACGGAGTCGCGCCTTCTGTTCGACGCAAAGCATTGGCGCCGCACCACGACACTTCGCACTCGCACCGGAATGCTTGACGTCACCGTGCGACTCCCCTCGATGGCTGTGAGTGCCGGGGGATCGATCTCACGTTCCAAGTCGGGCGGCCCGATTCCACTCGACCTCGAACTGCTGCGAGATGCAACACTGCACATCGATGTGCCGTCGCGCACGGGCCGAACCCAGCTCGCTGCGCTTGTGTCAGGCCGACTCGTGCAGGTGGTCGACTCGATGCAGTCGTCCGGGGACTCTCGAACGTTCTCGCTCGCGCGACTGAGCGACACGCTGGAGCGGCACCGGTTCGCGCAGCTTCGGCTCGTTGCCGAAGACCGCTCGATTCCTGTCGCCTATGTGCGGCCGCGACAGCTCGCGTCAGGTGTGCGCGTAAGCGACGGCATTCTCGTGCTTGAGGACTCGCAGTCGGTCGAGGGGCTCATGGCACTGGCATATCCCCGGTACGCGCCATGGAAGGAGCCGATAAAGATCGACTTCACGGAGGGCGAGACGAGCGCGCGTCTGCCAGAGTCCCTCCTCGGCGAAGGTGCGGCGACGTTTGTCGCATACGTCGCCAATCCGTGGGTGCCGTTCGAGGCGCCCGAACTTCCAGACTGGTCGACCCGAAACGCGTTCATCGCGGAGTGGGGCACGCCGGTCGAGCCGGACGACGACGCTGAGGCCGGGTTTCGGACCTGGCTGTCGGGTCGAGGTGGATGTCCGTCTGCGCTCACGTCTCTGAGCACCGCCCTGAAGATTTATACGCTCGTGCCGAAGTTCGCCAAGGCGCATGACGTCGATCGGCTTCGCTCGAATCTGGCCGAGGCGGTGCGTTCGAACCGAGTACACGTCGTGGACGCGGTGCTCCACTCTCGCGCTGACGCGAACGACCTTTTCAGACTGTTTGTCGAGGCGGACGTGGTCACTGTGCCGTGTGAGTCGTGGGCATCGTCTGACCTGCTGTGGGCTTTCAGCCCTGCGCTAGGCATCGTGGCCGACAGCGATGAACACGGCGGCGGTGGCCGAGAACAATTCCGTCAGAATCTGATCGAGTTCGTCGGGGATTCCGCGCTCTCCATCCTCGACCACGGTGAGGATCCGTTCGCGACAGTCGGACGTTTCGGCCCGACGGAACGAGCGCTCGATCCCATGCCGCAGGATCGGATCGACGCCATCATGGCGGTTGCCAACCTGCTGCCGCGAGGGCTCCTCGACAAGGATTCTCGCGCGCAGGCGAGCAAGCAGCTGTTCGACCACCGACGTGATCGCGGGTTGGACGCGGTGATTGCCGTTTCGCGGACACTCATCTCCGAGGCGCGGGCTGCGCTCGAAGCGGATCGAGGCGTTGTTGCGACCGACCCCATGGACAAGCGCGCAAGTGAGAACGGCTGGATGAGCCTGCCTGTGCTGTCGCTCGCGTGTGCGCTCGTAGCGCGCACCGCGGCGAGGGGCGGCGCCGCATCCGCTCGCGCCTTCGAAAGGCTTCGTGCGGCATATATGCGGTTGGCCGATGCGGCGCCGGCCATTGTTCAACAGGATCTCGGACTCGCGGAACTCTGGATTACGAGGTGGAGTGAGGATGACAACAGCCATTGATCCTGTCGCCATGGCGGCGACGGTCTCGAACGCGTACCGGCGCTACCTGCGCTCGCTCGTGACGCCGAATGACCCATCCATTGCGGCTGCGTTGCATCGCGCGATCGATGCAGAAGCGACACAGCAACTCGTCAAAGGACCGTACTTGGAGGCGACGCCTCCCTTCATGAAGGGTGCATCACCCGCGCACCTCATCGCCGAAGGCATCCTGTGCTCGAGCTTCGCGTCGCTCGAGTCGCCAGCATTTCCACTCGACCGTCCCCTCTACTCGCACCAGGAAGAGTCGATCCGCGCGATTCACGCAGGGCGCAATTGCGTCGTCGCAACCGGTACGGGCTCTGGCAAGACCGAGAGCTTCCTCTTACCCATTCTGGATCGTCTCCTACGTGAGCACGAGGCGGGAACTCTCGGTGCCGGTGTCCGAGCGATCCTCCTCTACCCGATGAACGCCCTCGCGAATGATCAACTGAAGCGGCTTCGTTCGTTGCTCGCGCAGACGCCGCAGATCACGTTCGGACGTTACACCGGCGACACAGAGCAGACGACGGAGAACGCGCGCAAGAAGTTCGGCAAGCAGTTCCCAGGTCAACCCATGTTGCCGAACGAGCTTCTCAGCCGAGAGCAGATGCGCGCGACGTCGCCGCATCTCCTCCTCACCAACTACGCGATGCTGGAATACCTCTTGCTTCGCCCGCAGGACATGGAGCTCTTCGCTGCGCCACGCGGAACCAGCACATGGCAATTCATCGTGGTCGACGAAGCACACGTCTACGACGGAGCATCGGGGGCCGAGGTCGGCTTTCTTCTTCGCCGGCTTCGCGAGCGTGTGGGCCATGGGTCGGCGCTTCAAGCGATCGCGACCAGCGCCACAGTCGGCAACGACATCGCGCGGGCGGCACGGTTCGCGGAGGCGTTGTTTGGCCTCCCTTTCGCCACTGGAGAAGACGGCCCTGCCGACGTGATCTCTGCTCGTCGCGTGGACGTGACCGGGACCCCGACATGGGGACATTTCACAAGTGACGAACTCTCACTCACCGATCCGGATGCACTGCTGGCGGCCGCGCGCGCGCACGGAAGCCCAGCGGATGACATCGCGACCGCCCTCGTCGGCGAGCAGCGACTGACCAGCATTCGATCCATTGCTGGCGACCGTGCGCGCACTATCGGCGATCTTGCACAACGTCTCGATCCGGTCGCGCCGCCCTCTGTCGAGGAGATCACGCGCCTCGTGGCGTGGGGGGCTAGCCAGCGTACGCCAGACGGTGAGCCGGTTCTCTCGGCAAAATACCACCTCCTCGCCCGGGCAACGGAGGGGGCATTCGTGTGTCTGTCGCCTGACGGACCACATGTCACACTGAGCCGCCATGAACGCTGCGCGACCTGCGATTGGCAGGCATTCGAGATGGCAGCATGTCAGCTTTGCGGCGCCGTTCACATCGTGGGAACGGTGGAGATCACAGGCAGGTCTCGGAGGCTGTCGCCCAAAAGCGGCGACGACCAGCGCGTCGTTTGGCTCTCGCTCGAACCGGACGCCTCAGCGGAGTACGACGAGGATGTCGTGCTCCTGGACGAGCCGTCGCCGCCCAACGCCGGATCGGGGGCGTCATTGGCCCTTTGCCCGAGATGCGGTGGGCTGAGCCAGGACGTCGGTCGGCCATGTGCGAACGCCGAGTGCGCCGGAACTCCCACCCGCACCGTTGTGCAGATCAGTCGATCGGCGGAGAGTCCTCGCAAATGCGGGCACTGCGGAGGAAACCGGCCTCGCCTCATCCGCCGGTTCGAGTCGGGCAACGATGCCGCTGTGGCCGTCCTCGTGACTGCGCTGTACCCGCAGTTGCCGGCACAGTCCGAGCATGAGGCGCTTCTACCTGGGGGTGGACGGAAGCTCCTGGCGTTCAGCGATAGCCGCCAGCAAGCAGCCTTCTTCGCTCCCTACCTGGAGAACTCATATGGCCGCCTGCTGCAGCGACGGCTTATCTTCAGGGCTGTCCAGAGAGGTCAGTTCGAAGGGCAGCCTGCCGCTGTCGAGGACGTCGCGGCGCTCATTAGTAACGAGGCCTCGCAAGCTGGCGTCTTCGCGCCGACGGACACCGCACTCACGCGTCAACGTACGGCCGAGACGTGGCTGCAGGCCGAGCTCATCGGCGTTGACCGCCGCATGTCCTTGGAGGGGGTGGGGCTCGTCTCCTGGCGGATGAGGGACTTCGGCGGACTGCCGCCGATGCCCCCGCTCACCGCGGCGGGATTCGGTGCTGACGAGGTGCGCGCGATCTGTCAAGTGCTCCTCGACTCGTTGCGGCACCAAGGAGCCGTAGCGGGCCTCGAGTACGTCAACCTCAAGGACGAGATCTTCGAACCGCGATTGGGGCCTATCTACGTTCGCAAGCACGGCGCTGATCAGAAGCGCAAGGTGCTCAGTTGGGTGCCGACTCGTGGTCGCAACGCCCGGTCCGACTACCTGGCGCGCGTACTCGGAGCCGCAGGCGGCGATCCAGCCGAGGCGGAGGGCTTTCTCGAGGGCATCTTCGACGCTCTGACTCACCATTCGGCCACGACAGCGCTGTGGTTCGAGAGAACCCATGACTCTGTCATGGGGGAGCTGCTCAGGCTGAACCCGCGGGCACTCGAGGCGAGACTCGTGGCTGACGAGGGCGGCGCGTGGCGTTGCACGGTGTGCCGGGCGTTGACGGCTGAAAACGTGCGCGGGGTGTGTCCCACGTATCGATGTGCCGGGTCACTGGTGCGCTGGCGGCCGAGGGACGAGAGCGACGACGATCACTACCGCAGCATCTACCGCGAGCTCGATCCGATCCCGTTGTCCGCGATGGAGCACACCGCCCAGTGGAGCACCGAGCGGGCGGCCGAGATCCAGCAGGACTTCATCGATGGTCGGGTCAACGTGCTGTCGTGTTCGACGACGTTCGAACTCGGAGTCGATGTGGGCGAGTTGCAGTCCGTCGTTCTTCGCAACGTTCCGCCGACAGTCTCGAATTATGTGCAGCGCGCCGGTCGTGCCGGTCGTCGGTCCGACAACGCGGCGCTAGCGGTGACTTACGCTCAGCGCAGGCCACATGACCTTGCGGCATTCGCGCGCCCTGAGCAGTTGATCAGTGGGACGGTTCGCCCTCCCGTGGTGCCGATCGACAATGACCGGATCGCCGAGCGTCATATTTACTCGATCGCGCTCGCCCAGTTCTTCCGCGAGCAACTCGCCACAACCGGAACGATCTATCGCACCGTCGGTGACTTCTTTGACGCTCCCGCAGGTCAACCAACGGGCGCGGACCTCTTCGCCGCATTCGCGGAAAGACACGACGAGAGCGTCGAGTCGGCGATCCAGGCAGTTCTTCCTGTATCGATCCGCGGGACGGAGCGAACTCGATGGGACGGGTGGTCCGCGAGCTTGACGAGCCTCCTGGACTCCGTGCAGCAGGAGTACCGCGAAGAGACGAAGTTCTACGAGGATGAGTCGCTCGCCGCGTACAAGGCGAGAAAGGGCTCGCTCGGCGACAGATACGGGCGAATCCTCGACACGATCCGGGCCACACCGCTCCTCGGGTATCTCGCTAATCACAACCTGATTCCGAAGTACGGCTTCCCCGTCGATACCGTCGAGATGAAGCCGCCGCTGGGTGCACCGGGCTCGGCATCCGAGCTGGATCTCGCGCGCGATCTCTCCCAGGCGATATTCGAGTATGCGCCTGGCGCTGCCATCGTGGCGGGCGGCCAACTATGGACATCAGCGGGCGTTGCAACGCGCCACAATCGAGAGTGGCAGCCCTTCTATTTCGCGACCTGCGACAACTGTGGCCGGTATTGGGAAAAGCTTGGCGAGGATCTCGGCGGCTGCCCTGATTGCGGCGTGACGCCGGACGGCCCGCGCCGCAAGTACATGGAGCCGCGGTTCGGATTCATTACTTCCCCCCATCCGGGCAAGCCAGGCGATGCACCGCCACGAACCGCCTGGCGGGGTGAAACGCACGTGGCCGAGCCGGGCAAGAGCACGTCGAGGCGCACGCTTACCCTCGGAGGAGCTCCGGTCGAGTGCGAGGTCCAGGAGCGAGCACGCCTTGTGCGGCTCAATCTCGGCCCCGGCGAGCTGGGATACCGGCTTTGCGAGTGGTGCGGTGCCGGCGTCACCGCACTTGGAGAGGCGCCCAGGTCTCACGTCAACGTACGTACACAGAAGCCGTGCGGTGGTCACTTCCACCCGTGGATGCTCGGGCACCGTTACGAGACCGACGTCGTTCGTGTCGCGCTCGGGGTACCGTGGCCGGGGGCGACGACGATTGCGCGCCAGGCGGTGGCACATTCTGTCCTATATGCGCTACTGCAGGGTGTGACGGAGTCACTGCAGATCGCGCGGGACAACGTTGACGGGACTGTCGTAGGCGGCCTTGCACACGGGACGCCTGAACTTGTCCTGATGGACACGGTGCCTGGTGGAGCAGGGTATGCCGTGTTGATCGCGGAGAACATGGAGTCTGTTCTCCGGCGAGGTATGGACATCGCGGCTGGCTGTGAGTGCGGACCGGAGACCAGTTGCAGTTCGTGCCTTCGGACGTACTCAAACCAGAAGTGGCACAACGTCCTGTCCCGTGGGGCAGCGGCAACTTACCTCGAGCGGTTGATGACCAAAGTTGAGCAGGTTTCAGAGCCAGTCGCGAGAGCAGGATGAGTGCCGCGCAGGACATTTTTCCGACGCGACGGCGGGAGTCGAACCCGCGACACCCCTGGGTATGAGCCGGAGGTCCGGGAGCCGCCCGGTCGCCGCGATGACTTCAAGGTAACCCGATTGGTCTTTCGGTTCGCCATGTGTAACTGAAGTTTTCCCTGTGCGTCACGAGGTTTCACCGATCCGAAACACGGGGTAGCGGGCGGATTACGCTTCGTCTCGGTTCGCTCGTTCAGCGACCGGGGAACGGGCGACGCTTCGACAGGCTCAGCGACCGGGACACTGCGACGCTTCGACAGGCTCAGCGACCGGGACACTGCGACGCTTCGGCAAGCTCAGCGACCGGCAGGGCGCGGCGGGGGCGGCGGCGCGGCGAGCGCGCGCAGCATCCGCTCCAACGTCTCTCGCAACTCCTCCCGCGCTGGCGAGGGCATGGACGTCGTGTACTCCACCCCCGCCGGGATCCACGACAGCGCGTACATCGCCTCGCGGAAGTCACCGCCGCCCATCGGCCACCGCGTGCGACCTTCGCCGTCGGCGGTGGCGCCTTGACCCCACTGCCCGAAGTACGCGCGCATTTCGTCGAGGGGCATCTCCATCACGGCATCCGCCTCAATGTTCTGCGGAGCCCACGACCGCGCGACGAGGATGAACTCCTCGATCTCCTCGGGCGTCAGCTCCCGCGGCGTGAAGAGTACGCGCGTGTGCTCGACGTCCGACAGGCGGTCGACGCGGAACGTGCGCCAGTCGTCGCGCTCGAGGTCCCAGCACAGCAGGTACCAGTGGCGGTCGGCGGGCGCGAGCACGTGCGGCTCGACCCGGCGCCGCGTCACCTCGCCCGAAAGCGCCGTGTAAGTGAAGCGCACGCGCTCGTGGTCGCGGCACGCGAGGGCGAGCTCGCCGAGCACCTCGCTCGATACGGGCGAGCCGGAACGGATGCCGGCGGGCCGCACCGCCTCGGCCAACGCGTTCACGCGTCGGCGCAGCGGCCCCGGCAGGACCTGCTCGAGCTTCGCGAGTGCCGTCAGCGTGGTGTCGGGTCCGTCCACGAGCCGTTGCGACGCGGCGACGCGCAGGCCGATCGCCATCGCGACCGCCTCCTCGTCGGTGAGCAGGAGAGGAGGCACGGCACTCCCGGCCTCGAGTCGATAGCCTCCGGCAGCACCGGGCGTCGACTCGATGCGGTACCCCAGCTCGCGCAGCCGCTCGACGTCGCGACGCACCGTGCGCTCGGTCACGCCGAGCCGCTCGGCGAGCTCCGACCCCGGCCAATGGCGATGGGTCTGCAGCAGATTGAGCAGCGATAGCGCTCGCGAGGTCGTATCCGACATGCCTCAAGATTGCCGTACATCGCGGACGGAACCTGTCCGCAATGGTTCCTACCCTCGACCCATGGCGAACGAAATCATCGAAGCGGATGGCCTCACCAAACGCTTCACGGTAAAGAAGAAGACCGTCGAAGCGGTCACCGACCTGACCTTTCACGTTGAACGAGGTGCCCTCGTCGCGTTCCTCGGACCCAATGGCGCAGGCAAGTCCACGAGCCTGCGCATGCTCACGACCCTCATCCCACCGACCTCGGGCACCGCGCGCGTCGTGGGCTTCGACATCCTGCGCGACCCCGCCGACGTGCGGGCGCGCATCGGCTACGTCGGGCAGCTCACGAGCGGCAGCTTCGCCCAGCGCACGCGCGACGAGCTCCTCAGCCAGGGCGCCTTCTACGGACTCTCGCGCGCCGAATCGGCACGCCGCGCCGACGAGCTCATCGAGTCGCTCGACCTCGCACCGTTCGCGACGCGCACGGTGCAGCAGCTCAGCGGCGGACAGAAGCGCCGCCTCGACATCGCCCTCGGCCTCATGCACGCGCCCCCGCTGCTGTTCCTCGATGAGCCGTCGACGGGCCTCGACCCGCAGAGCCGCGCGAACCTGTGGCAGCACATTCTCGACCTGCGCGCGACCTACGGCACCACGGTCTTCCTCACGACCCACTACCTCGAGGAGGCCGACCGCTACGCCGAGCGCGTCATGGTCATGGACAAAGGCCGCGTCATCGCCGACGACACCGCGGCGCAGCTCAAGGCGAACCTCGCGGGCGACCTGCTCACGTTCGGGTTCGCAGACGAGACGGATGCCGCATCCGCCGTCGCCGTGATCCAGGGGCTCACCGATCGCGAGGTGCGGCGGGACGGCGCTTCCGTGACTCTCACCGCTCCCGACGGCGATGCCCTCTTGCCCACCGCAGTGCGGGCTCTCGATGCCGCCGGCCTCTCGGTGCGGACGGCGACCGGCGTTCCGCCGACGCTCGACGACGTGTTCCTCGCGCTCACCGGCCGCACGCTGCGCGAGGCGGGCGAGGGCGAGCCGGCCGAAGACGACGAGGGCGAGACCCCGGATGCTGAGCGAGGAGCGCCAGCGACGAGACGAAGCACCGACGAAGCGAAGACCGCGACGGGAGCGAACCGATGACCACCATGCAGACCAATCCGCGCCCGGACACAGTCGTGCGCGCCAACCCCGCCCGCGACACGTGGAACGTGCTGACGCGCGAGCTCAAGCCCGTCGTGCGGGATCCGTTCTCGCTCATCTTCAGCCTTGTGCAGCCGCTCGTGTTCCTCGGCCTGTTCGGGCCGTTGCTGATCGGCCAGTCCGGAGCCCCGGTGGGCGAGACGCTGCAGTGGTTCGTGCCGGGCGTGCTCGTGATGATCGTGCTGTTCGGGACGGGCGCGACCGGCTCGAACCTGCAATACGAGATGATGACGGGCTCGCACGAGCGCACGCTCGTCGCTCCGCTTTCGCGGTCGTCGCTGCTCATCGGGCGCGCTCTCAAAGAGATCGCCCCGATCGTCGTGCAGGCGCTCATCATCGTGCTGATCGCGTGGCCGTTCGGCTTCACGATCAATTGGGCGGGACTCGTCGCCGGACTCGCGCTGCTCGCGGTGTTCGGTGTCGGCCTCGGTGCGCTGTCGTACACGCTCGCGCTCAAGACCAAGGATCGCGAGTGGCTGTTCTGGGGTGTGCAGCAGACGCTGATCTTCCCGTTGCTCATCCTGTCGGGCATGCTCCTGCCGCTCGATGACGGCCCGGCGTGGATGCAGGCGGTCGCGACCGTCAACCCCGTGAACTGGGTCGTGCAGGCCGAGCGCGCGCTGTTCGCGGGCGATCTCGGCGCGGTCGAGATCCTGTGGGGCTGGGTCGCCGCCGTCGTGCTCGCGGTTCTCGGACTGTGGGTCGGCGTGCGGGCGATGCGCAAGAGCAATTGACGGATGCCGCGGGGTGTGCGCTCGCCGGGGCCGGCTCGGTGCGCGCGGGCGCGTGCCCGATGTCAGTGGGGATCGCTACCTTTCGGACATGGCGATCACGGTGGTGCCGGCGGCTGAGGCCGGGTGGCCGGCCGTCGAAGCGGTGTTCCAGAGCGAGGCGGGCGCGCGCAACTGCTGGTGCCAGTTCCACGTGCTCGCCAACTCCGAGCAGCGTACGACAACACGAGAGTCGCGTCGCGAGCTGCTGCGCGAGCAGGTCGAGACTCTCGATCCGCCACGCGGACTGATCGCCCTCGACGGCGGCGAGCCCGTCGGCTGGTGCGGCGTCGAGCCGCGTGTGCGCTTGCATCACGTGCTCGCGACGAAGCTCGTCGTGGCGAACAGCCCCGAGCCGCTCGATGATCCGCTCGTGTGGTCGATCTACTGCATCCTCGTGCCACCGCGGCGCCGGCGGCAGGGGGTCGGAGCGACGCTGCTCAGCGCCGGTGTTGCTCACGCGATTGCGCACGGTGCGACCGCGCTCGAGGGGTATCCGATCGACACCGCGCTGCGCGGCGGAAAGCTGCCGCCCGGATTCTCGACCGGCACGGTGTCGATGTTCCAGGAGGAGGGTTTCGCGCCCGTGGCGGCGTTGCCGTCCGCGCGCACGCTGGTGCATCGGCGGGTGTGAAGCGCCGCGTCGGGGCCAAGGCGGGCACACGGTCGGCATCAGAGCTCGCGGATGCAGATCCGGAAGGGCCGTGCATGGGTGTTCCCTCTTGCCTCCTCCACATCGATGCCATTCGGTCGCTCTCCACATTTGCTGTTCGTGCTGGCCTGAATGTCGTACCTATGTTCTAAAGTCGGGGTATGTCGATCGCAGCCGAAGGCGTTTCCGGTACTCCGGTGTCGGATGCGATGGACCGTGTGCGCGAGACGGGTGATGTGGTGACGATGTTCGCGGCGGAGTACTTCATTACCGTGGACCGTGCCCGCCGCGAGGCGCTGGAGGATGCGGCCAGGTACGGGCGTGAGCTGACCGAGGTGGTGGAGCGGGGCATCCGTCTCGAGATCGCGGCGGGGATGCGGATCACCGAGCACGCCGCCGGGGAGTTGATCCGGCGTGCGGAGGCGCTGGTGCACCGGTACCCGGACGCGCTGGAGTCGTTGAGCAGGGCGAGGATGACGGTCGCGCACGCGGAGTACCTGGTGGACCGGCTGGACGAGTGCGAACCCGACGTCCGTGACGCGTTGGTCGGTGACGCGGTCGCGCTCGCCGAGGAGCTCCCGGTGGGCTCGTTCCGGCGCGCGCTCAGGCGGCTGATCGAGATGCACCGGTCGGTGACCCTCGCGGAGCGGCATGAGGCCGCGGTGGTGCGGCGGCGGGTAGTGGTGGAGCACACGGATGACGGGATGGCATGGCTGAGTGCGTACCTGCCGGCGGTGGA